>NZ_JAFBCF010000001.1:3067205-3400808 GCF_016907535.1 Microlunatus panaciterrae | reverse complement strand
ACCACGCTCCGTGCCGTCAGCTCCCCCTGCCCTGTCAGCACCCGGTAACCGCCGGCGGACCGTTCGACGCGATGGACGTCGACGCCGAGCCGGACCTGCAGCCGGTGGTGCGCCGCATACTGCTGCAGGTAGGCGACCAGGTCGTCCCGGCCGACCCAGCGGCCCATCGTGGCCGGGATGCGCAGTCCCGGCAGGTGCGACTGGACGCGTGGCGTGTGCAGATGCAGCCGCGCGTACCGGTTCGCCCAGGATTCCCCGACCGTGTCGCCGCGGTCCAGCACCTGCGCCTCGACTCCATGCCGGCCCAGCGCCGCCGCAGTCGCCAGGCCGGCCGGTCCCCCGCCGACCACCACAACCGCAGTTGGCTCGCTCACCCGCTCAGCGTAGGACCGGAACGGCGGCCCCGGTGCGCTACTGCCCGGCCCCGGCCTGCGCGGCCAGCGCCTCATTGATCGGTGTCTCGCCGGAGATGGCCTCGAACTGGCACCGGACCGCCGTCCGGTGCAGAAGCGCCTCGATCACCAGCGCCGCCACATCAGCCCGCGGGATACTGCCGGGCCCGGTCTGTTCGGCCAGGGTGACCAGTCCGGTCGGCTGGTCGTCGGTCAGACCGCCCGGCCGGATGATAGTCCAGTCCAGGTCACGTCGGCGCAGGTCGGCGTCCGCCTCGCTCTTGGCCCGCAGATAGATCTGGAAGACGTCGGTCGAGTCGGGGTCGAAGCTGTCGGCACCGAGGGCCGAGACCATCAGGTAGCGGTTGACACCCGCCCGCTCCGCGGCATCGGCCAGCAGCACGGCGGCATCACGGTCGACGGTGAGCTTGCGCTCCGGTCCGCTGCCGGGTCCCGCGCCGGCGGCGAAGACCACCGCGTCCACCCCGACCAGGTCAGCAGCCAGGGCGTCGAGGGCCACCTGCTCCAGGTCGATCAGCACCGGGATGGCGTCCAGCTGCAGCAGGTCGACCGCGTGGTCGGGGTTGCGGATCAGACCGACGGCCTGATGT
Organism: Microlunatus panaciterrae; assembly: GCF_016907535.1. Lineage (NCBI taxonomy): Bacteria > Bacillati > Actinomycetota > Actinomycetes > Propionibacteriales > Propionibacteriaceae > Microlunatus > Microlunatus panaciterrae. Next base: position 3,399,805 of record NZ_JAFBCF010000001.1, on the reverse strand, counting down.
CCCGCCTCGGCAAGCCCCTGCAGCACCAGCCGGGCGATCTGGCCGTGACCGCCGGCGACGACGACGCGCATCAGAACGCCTGCGGCCGGCCGCCGCGCAGGTCGACGAGCGCGGTCTCGGTCATGTCGTTGACCCGGCCCAGGACCAGTGCCCGGCCGCGGTCGTTGAGCAGCTCGTCGTGGATCGGGAAGCCGTGCGGAGCTGCGACGGCGCGGACGAAGTCGATGGTCTCCTTCATCGCCGCCCAGGGCCCGTAGGCGGGCATCGCCAGGACGTCGACTCCCTCGGGTGCGGTCGCGTAGGAGTCACCCGGGTGGAACACGGTCGGTTCGCCCTCGGCACTGACCAGCAGGCCGACGTTGCCGATCCTGGGGATGTCCCGGTGGATCTCGGCGTGCGTGCCGCCGACAGCAGAGATCGTCACCGGCCCGAGCGAGACGGTGTCACCAGCCGCGATCGGCGTGATCGCGCCCAACTCGGCGATCTTGCCGTCCCGGACCAGGCCGGGGATGCTCGGCTCCACCAGCACCCGCGCCGACGGGTTGGCGGCCAGCAGGGCAGGCAGCTGCTGGTCGTCGAGATGGTCGGGGTGCAAGTGGGTCACCAGCACGGCGTCGAGGTCGGTCAGGGAGCGCCAGGCGTCGGACAGGTTGCCGGGATCGAACAGGATCCGCAGGCCCGCCATCTCCACCAGGACACAGGCGTGCCCGAGATGCTGAAGGTGCATTCCCCCACCGTACGACACGACGGCACCGCTCAGAGCAGTTGGCCGACGATCTCTCCGGCCCGGCGGCAGCCGTCCGCGTCGACGCCGAGGTGGGTGACGGCCCGCACCAGCCGGGGGCCCAGCGCGGACACCAGCACCTGCTGCTCGGCCGCGGCCCGGGCCACCTCCGCGGCGGAACGCTCGCCGGTGTCGATCACCACGATGTTGGTCTGCACCGCGTCGGGGTCGACCGCAGCCGGGGCACGGTCGGCCACTGCCGCGGCGAAGCTGCGGGCGTTGGCGTGGTCATCAGCGAGCCGGTCGACGTGCCGGTCAAGGGCGTGCAGTGCAGCCGCCGCCAGCATTCCCGCCTGCCGCCAGCCGCCGCCGAGACGCTTGCGCCACACCCTGGCCCGGGCGATCCGCTCGGCCGAGGCCACCAGCACCGACCCGACCGGAGCGCCGAGGCCCTTCGAGAAGCAGACGCTGACGGTGTCGAACAGCCGGCCGTAGTCCAGCAGCGGGATTCCGGTGGCCACCGCGGCGTTCCACAGCCGGGCGCCGTCGAGGTGGAAGCCCAGCTCGTGCTCGGCGCACAGTTCGGCGATCGCCCTCAACTGGTCGAGGTCCTGGAGCGTCCCGCCGCCGAAGTTGTGGGTGTTCTCCACCGCAACGGCTGCTGTCGAGACGAGATAGGGACCGGCCTTCGGCGAGATGATGGCGGCCACCTGGTCGAACTCGGCCAGCCCGCGGTGCGACGGGAACGTCCGCATCGTCAGTCCGTGCACCGCCGCATGGGCGCCCATCTCCGCCCGGGCGATGTGCGCCTGGACGTCGCACAGCACCTCCTCACCCGGCTCGACCAGGGCCCGGACACCCAGCAGGTTGGCCATCGAGCCGGTCGGGCAGAACAGACCGGCCTCGTGTCCCAGAATGCCGGCGACCCGATGCTCCAGCTCCAGCACCGTCGGGTCCTCGCCGTAGACGTCGTCCCCGACCGCAGCAGCCAGCATCGCCTCCCGCATAGCGCTGGTCGGCTTGGTCACCGTGTCCGAGCGCAGGTCCACCACGTGCCCTGAGCTTGTCGAAGGGCCAATGACGCGCCCTGAGCTTGTCGAAGGGCCCTCCACGTGCCCTGAGCTCAGTACGTGCCCTGAGCTTGTCGAAGGGCGTCCTTCGACAAGCTCAGGACGCGGATTGGGTTCAACAGCCGGTCCTTCGACAAGCTCAGGACGCGGATCGGGCTCAGGACGCGGATGGGGTGGGAGCGCGGTCACTGCTCAGAAGTCGATCGGCTGGTAGTCCTGGACCGGGTTGGCCCGCCGGATCCGGCCGTCCGTCAGCCGCTCGGCGACCATGAAGGCGAGCTCCAGCGACTGGTTGCGGTTCAGCCGCGGGTCGCAGAGGGTCTCGTAGCGGTTCACCAGGTCGGCCTCCACCAGGTCGTCGCCGCCACCGACACACTCGGTCACGTCACCCCCGGTCAGCTCGACGTGGACACCACCAGGCCAGGTGCCAAGCTCGTCGTGGACGTCGAAGAAGCCGTTGACCTCGTCGATCACATCGGTGAAGGCGCGGGTCTTGTAGCCGTTGGCCGCCTCGAAGGTGTTGCCATGCATCGGGTCACAGACCCACGCAACCTTGCGACCGCTGTCGGTGACCTTCTTCACCACGTCCGGCAGTACATCGCGCACCCGGCCTGCCCCCATCCGGGTGATGAAGGTGATCCGGCCGGGCTCGTGGTCCGGGTCCAGCCGGTCGGCCAGCTGCAGAGCGGTGTCGGCGGTGGTGGTCGGGCCCAGCTTCACCCCGAGCGGGTTGCGGACGTGCCGAAGCAGCTCGACGTGGGCGCCATCGAGCTGACGGGTGCGCTCGCCGATCCAGAGGAAGTGGCCCGACACGTCGTAGGGCAGGCGGGTGCGGGAGTCGATCCGGGTGAGGGCCTGCTCGTATTCCAGGCTGAGCGCCTCGTGGCTGGCGTAGAAGTCGACCGTGCGGAACACGTCGTCGTCGATGCCGCAGGCGACCATGAAGGCCAGCGCCCGCTCGATCTCCGACGCCAGATGCTCGTAGCGCTGCCCGGCAGCGGAGTTCTTGACGAAGTCGGCGTTCCAGGAGTGCACACTGCGCAGGTGCGCGAAGCCGCCGGTGAGGAACGCCCTGCTCAGGTTCAGCGTGGCTGCCGACGCGTTGTAGACATCCAGCAGCCGTTGCGGGTCGTGCGCCCGCGCCTGCGGCGTGAACGCGAAGCCGTTCACCGCATCGCCACGGTAAGCGGGCAGGGTGACACCGTCGCGGGTCTCGGTGTCGGAGCTGCGCGGCTTGGTGTACTGCCCCGCCAACCGACCGACCTTGACGATCGGCACCTGCGCGGCGTACGTCAACACGACCGCCATCGACAGCAGCACCCGGAGCTTGCCGGAGATGTTGTCGGCGGTCACGCCGTCGAAGGTCTCCGCGCAGTCACCGCCCTGCAGCAGGAACGCCTCGCCGGCGGCAACGCTGGCCATCTTCGCCCGCAGCTCGTCGCACTCGCCGGCGAAGACCAGGGGTGGCAACCGACGCAGCTTGGCGACCACCTGCTCGACCGCGGCGGTGTCCGGGTAGGTCGGCTGCTGGAGCGGCTTCAGGGCATGCAGATCAGCCAGTGACGGGATGTAGGACGACTCGGACACGCGCTAAGCCTAGACGCCCGACCTCCGACGCCCGCCAGCAGCCAGCAGATGGACCGGCCGAGCACGGGTCAGGCCTGCGGGGAGGTCTCGGCCTCCTCCTGGGCGGCGGCCTCCCGAGCGGCCAGCTCCTTGGCCTGTGGTGCGTACATGTCGATGTACTCCTGCCCGGAGAGCTCCATGATGGCGTACATGATCTCGTCGGTGATGGAACGCAGGATGAAGCGGTCCTCGCTCATCCCCTGGTAGCGGGAGAAGTCGAGCGGCTTGCCGAACCGGATGGTCGGGCTGATGATCTTACTGATGATCTTGCCCGGCGGCGCGATCACATCGGTCCCGATCACCGCCGTCGGGACCACCGGGACGTTCGCCTCCAGCGCCAGTCTCGCCACCCCGGTGCGGCCCTTGTAGAGCCGGCCGTCATGGCTGCGGGTGCCCTCGGGGTAGATGCCGAACAGCTCACCGCGCTCCAGCACCTTCAGCCCGGCCCGCAGCGCGCCCTCGCTGGCGCGGCCGCCCTGACGGTCGATCGGCACCTGACCGGTGCCGGTGAAGAAGCGTTTCTGCGCCCAGCCCTTCAGACCGACGCCGGTGAAGTAGTCGGACTTGGCGACGAAGGTGACCCGGCGGTCCAGGGCCAGCGGCATGAACAGCCAGTCGACGAAGGACAGGTGGTTGCTGGCCAGGATCGCCGGACCGTGCGCTGGGACGTTCTCCACGCCCTCCTCGATCGGCCGGAAGATCTTGCGTACGCCGGGTCCGAGGAGCACGTTCTTGAGCACCCAGTAGATCCCCCGGCCCCCCTCGCCGCCCTGACCGCTCTCAAGCTCGACCTTGTCGCCGTCGACCCGGACCAGCCGGTCCTCGCTCATCTCGACGACCCGGAGCTCAGCGTGACCGGCACCGGCGGAACCGGGCGGCCGAACCCTGGTCGCGGTGCGGTCGCGGCAACGAGCTCGCGCCCTTCGGCCCGGGCCGTCTTGACACTGATGGCGTAGGCGTCGACGTACTCCTGGCCGGAGAGCTCCATGATCGCGTTCATGATCTCGTCGGTCACCCAGCGCAGCACGTCCCGGTCGCTGCCGGCGGAGGCATAGCGGGTGAAGTCGAGCGGCTTGCCGATCCGGATCCCGGGCCGGCGCATGATCGGGAAGCCGAAGAACCTGCTGCGCACGGCCTGGGTGGCGAACATCGCCACCGGGATGACCGGGACGCCCGACCTGAGCACCAACCTGGCGGTGCCGGTCTTGCCCTTGTAGAGCCGGCCGTCGGGAGAGCGGGTGCCTTCCGGGTAGATCCCGAGCAGGTGTCCCTCCTCGAGCACCTCGAGCACCCCGTCCATGCTGGTGGCACTGGCCCGGCCGCCGGAGCGGTCCATCGACTTCTGGCCGATGCTCTTCAGGAACAGGGTCGTCAACCGGCCGCGGAAGCCGCGACCGTGGAACAGCTCGGCCTTCGCCGGAAAGGTCACCCGCCGGCCGATCATCGCGGGCAGCAGCACCGTGTCGCCTGCCGACAGGTGGTTGCTCGCCAGGATGGCCGGGCCCTCGTCAGGGAGGTTCTCCGCTCCCTCCACCCAGGGTCGGCAGACCAGCCGCAGAGCGGGTGCGACAGCGAACCACTTGAACAGCCAGTACAACAACCGAGCCTCCTGATGTCGAGCAAAACCCTAGGCCCTCGGAGCCGATCGTGCGACCAGCGGCCCGTCTGTGCCCTCAGGTGGAGAATACTTGCGCGCCTGTCTACGATTCGCTCGTGAGCAGTATGTTCCGGTGCGATGATGCCCGGCACCGGCTGGGGAAGGGTTGACCGGTGCCCCGCCCCAGCGAGGACGATCGGGAGGCGATCGACCGCGCCTTCGCCGAGATGATCGCCGGCTACCACCTCACCGCGGAGCGCGATGAGCCGATCGCCGACAGGACCGCACCGGAAGAGCCCGCGACAGCGTCCCCCGCTGCACCGGCGCCCCCCGCTCCCCGCCCGAGCGTCCACGGCGCGAACGACCCGCCCGACCCGGGCTGGGCCGACGAGCATCCGCTGTTCAGCTATCCGATCACGCCGGACGAGTCGGCGAAGTCGAAGGAGCCGGTGCAGCAGGACCCGGTCGAGAGCTTCGTGCCGGAGCCGGTTCCGCCGCTGACCCGTCCGGCCTGGCCGGTGCTGCTCGGTTGGATCGGGATGGGTTACGCCGTGCTGACCATGCTGGTGGTGCTGGTCGGGGTGCGGCCGCCCTCCTGGGTCGGTTGGTTGGCGGTGGGCGGCTTCGTCGGCGGTTTCGGCATCCTGGTCGCCCGGCTCCCCCGCAACCGTCCCCCGGATGCGGGTGACGGGGCGGTGCTGTGAGCGCCGAGGAGACCGTCGAGCTCAGCGGGCACATCATCGACAGCGGCGTGTTCTCGGCGTTGCTGGACGACATCCACGAATACGGCGCCGACTTCACCATCACCCGGTTCGAGGTCGGCCACCACTCCGGCGACCCGTCCTGGGCACAGGTGCGGGTCTCGACCGAGACGGCGGACGACCTGCAACGACTGCTGATGCGGTTGCAGACCCATGGCGCCAACCTGGTCGACATCGGCGAACCGCAGATCGTCGCAGCCGATGCGGACGGCGTCTTTCCGGACGGGTTCTATTCGACCACCAACCTGGAGACCCAGCTGCGGCTGGGCGGCCGGTGGGTCAGCGTCGAGCGGCCGGAGATGGACTGCGGCCTGGTGGTCGAGGATGGGGTGACCGGCCCCACGGTCCGTACCGTCCCGATGGCCGATATCCGTGCCGGCATGCGGGTGGTCTGCTCGGCCCAGGGTGTCCGGGTCACGCTGCCGCAGCCGTCCGAGAGCGACCGCGGCTTCGGCTTCATGGATTCTCAGGTGTCGAGCGAGAAGCCGCAGGCGCTGCTGGTGCGGCAGGTCGCCGACGAGATGCGGGCGACCAGGGCGGCCGGGCAGAAGGTGCTCTGGGTCGGCGGTCCTGCGGTCGTGCACACGGGCGCGGCGCCGGCGATGGTCGCACTGGTCGACGGCGGCTACGTCGACGTGCTGTTCGCCGGCAACGCGCTGGCTACCCACGACATCGAGGCCGCACTGTACGGGACGTCGCTCGGTGTTGACCTGGTCGCCGGGCGCGGCGTCCAGCATGGCCACGAGCACCACATCCGGGCCATCAACCAGATCCGCCGGGCCGGTTCCATCCGCGCCGCGGTCGACACCGGCGTGCTGACCGGCGGTGTGATGCATGCGCTGGTGCGTGGTGGCCACGACTTCGTCCTGGTGGGCTCAGTCCGCGACGATGGGCCGCTGCCGGATGTCTTCACCGACGTCCTGGAGGGTCAGCGGGCGATGCGGGCCCGGCTGGACGGGATCGGCTTCTGCCTGATGGTGGCCACCACCCTGCACTCGGTCGCTACCGGCAACCTGCTGCCGGCATCGGTCCCACTGGTCTGCGTCGACATCAACCCGGCGACGGTGACCAAGCTGGCCGACCGCGGCTCGGTGCAGGCCCGCGGCATTGTCACCGACGTGGGGCTTTTCTTGCACCAGCTTGCCGCGGAACTAACGGACTATCGCGTCGGGCCTTGATCCGGCGGCGGCCCTTGCGGCGACGAGGCCAGAACCCTGCGCGGGCGGTCTCCGGCGGCTCCAGCAGCGAGTGCCTGGCCAGGTCGGCCGCGCCGATCAACCCGGCGTCGTTCTTGAATCGGGCCAGCGTGAGCAGCGCCTCCGGCCGATAGCCGCGACCGGTCAGTGTCCGGTGGAAGGACCGTTGGGCCGGCACCAGCAACAGGTCCCCGGCATCGCTGACCCCGCCGCCGATCACCACCAGGTCCGGGTCGAGTGCGGCAGCCAGGTTGGCGATCCCCTGCCCCAGCCAGCCACCCACGTCGGCCAGCAGCTCGGTCGCCGTCGGCTCACCCTGGATCGCCGCTGCCGTGATGGCCGGCCCGGTGATGTTCTCCACCTTGCCGCCGGCCATCTCCAGCAGCCTGGCCGCGACCGGAGAGTTCGCCAACGCCATCTCGCGGGCCTCCCGGACCAACGCGTTGCCCGACGCGTACTGCTCCCAGCAGCCGCGGTTGCCGCACTCGCAGCGGTGACCGCCCGGGACGGTGATCATGTGGCCCCACTCGCCCGCCATCCCGTAGCGGCCGCGGAACAGCTGTCCGTTGATGACCAGCGCCCCGCCGATTCCGGTACCCAGCGTGACACAGACCATCACCGCCGAGCCGATCCCGGCGCCGAACTTGTACTCGGCCCAGGCGGCGGCGTTGGCGTCGTTGTCGACGATCAGCGGCAGGTCGAGTCGCTCGTTGAGCCGGTCCCGCAGCGGCTCCTGCCGCCAGGCCAGGTGGGGCGAGAACGCCACCACCGCCTGGTGGGTGTCCACCCAGCCGGCGGCCCCGATCCCGATCGACTCCACCCGGAACTCTCGGCGCAGGTCCGTGACCACGTCGACGATGGTGTCCTCCACCGCCCGTGGACTGCGCGACGGGGTCAGCTTCCGCTGCCGGGCCAGGATGTTGCCCTGCTCGTCCACCACCCCGGCGGCGACCTTGGTGCCACCGATGTCGACACCGATACTGAGCAGCTCGGTCACGGTCAGCCTTCGACCCGCTTCTTCAGGCCCTTCAGAGCACCGTCGATGATCGTCTTCTCGGCCTTGCGCCTGAACATCCCGATCATCGGCATGTTCACGTCCACCTTCAAGGTGTACGTGACGGTGGTGGTGCCGCCCTTCGGGGTCAGCAGATACGACCCGTCCATGGTCTTCAGGAGGGTGCCCTTGACCAGCTTCCAGCTGACTGCGTCGGTTGCCCAGCTGTACTCGAGAACGTAGTCGTCCTTCACCAGAGCGTGATCGAGGACCATCCGCACCGTCTTCGCCTTGCCGCCCTCGGAGGTCAGCACCTCCGCGCTCTTCATCGAGTCCACCCACTGCGGGTAGGAGTCGAAGTCGGAGATGACCGCCATGATCTCGCTGGGTGTCGCCGCAATATCGATACTGGACTGGGTCTGGTCCGCCACTGTGCCCGCCTTTCGCGATGGTCGCCTGCTCAGAACACTATCGGCATCGCGGGAACGTACCTCCAGCTCGTCCTTCAGGCTGAACAGCAGCCGTCGCCAGCGGCGCCCGTAGGCGGCGAGCAGCAGTCGTTCCCGCCGACGCCACAGGGCGGCGAACGGACCACGCGGGATCCGCGGCTCGGTGTCAGTTCCGGCGACCGTGGGCTGAGCCCGCAGCCACCAGTGCACCACCGCACCGCGACCGACGGCCTGTACCCACCACTCGCAGCTGCCCACCAGCTCCCCGCTGACCACGGCCCGGACACCTTCGGCACCCCGGTCCTCGTACGGTCGCAGCACCAGGCCGGGGCTCCATTCGCCCACCCGGGCGCGCAGCCGCTCGGCGATCAGAGCCGGATCGGCGGCGATGTAGGTTTCGGACTCCATCAGGTCAGTCTGCTGGAGGCAGGTCGAGAGCGTCGAACAGGGTGGCTCGGGCCCGGTCGATGCCGAACCGGTCGAGCACGAGTGCCCGGCCGGCAGCGCCCATCCGGCGGGCCAGCTCGGGTTCGGCGAGCAGCCGGTCGAGTCTGGCGGCGATGGCGTACGGGTCGTGCGGGTCGACCAGGTAGCCGGTCTCGCCGTGTCGCAGCGTCTCGGCGGCACCGCCGGAGTCGCCGACCACCACCGGCAGCCCACAGGCGGCCGCCTCGACGAAGGCCAGTCCGAGCCCCTCGGGGTTGAGCCCGGCCAGCCGCGTCCGAACCGGCAGCGCGAACACGTCGGCCTGCTGGAGCTGGTGCACGATCTGCGGGTGCGGCAGTGAGCCGGTGAACCGAACCGTCGACGTCAGGTTCCGTTCGGTCACCTGGGTCTCCAACCTGCCCCGGTCCGGACCGTCACCGACGAGCACCAGCTCCGGTGGGGTCGGCCAATGGCGCCTACTCAACAACAGCGACCAGGCGTCGAGCAGCGTCGAGAATCCCTTCTGTGCAACGAACCTTCCGACGGCGATGCAGCGCGGCCGGTCGCCGGGTGGCCGACCCGCGGCGGCCGGTGCGAACGCTGCCGGGTCGACCGGTGGGGCCAGTCTGATCATCCTGGCGCGGGCGGCCGGCGACAGCGCAGGGGCGATCCGGCTGGCGGTGTAGTCGGAGATGGCGGACAGGTGGTCGACCCCATCGGCCATTTGGCGGAGCAGCCGTCGGGCACCGGGTAGCGCCGCCCACCAGGTCTCGTGGCCATGGCTCACGGCCAGCAGCCGGACGGCCCCGGCTGCGCGGAGCGTTGGTGCGAGCAGGCTCAGCGGCGCGGCGGCGCCGAAGACCACCCTGGTGGAGCCGGTGCTGACCAGCAACCGGCGCGCCTCCATTGCCACTAGCGGGGTGGGCAGCAGCAGTCGGTGCCGGCGCACCACCGTGAACGGCAGCGTGCTGTCGAGGGCGTCGGCACCCGGGACCCGGGAGGTCAGCACTGTCACCCGGTCTTCCGGCCGCTCAGCAAGCAGCCGAGCCAGCTGCAGGACGAACGACTCGATGCCGCCGATCCGCGGCGGGAAGTCGTTGGTGACGATCAAGGTCCCGGTCATCGGCCGGCCGCCTGGTGCTGGACGTAGCGACGCCAGCCGGAGGTGAAGTCGGCCAGGCTGACCCCGAGCAGGGCCGGCATCGCCCGGGACAGGTCCCCGCCGTAGCGCCGCTGCAGCTGGTCGTAGAAGTCCCGCGCAACGGCCGGCGACGTGAGGTGGGCCAGGTAGCTGACGGCGAACCAGGCCTCGGCGTAGCTGAGGTCCAGATCCTGCGCCTGCGGGGAGAACTGTTCGTCGCCGGGCAGCGCCCGCGGCGCGCCGTGGCTGCGGGTGTCGGCCAGGAACCCGGCGGCCGCGGCGTGGCTGGCCTGCGGGTAGGCGCGGTAGGCCACGAAGTCGGCGTAGCCCTCGACCACCCAGAGCGGGGACGGCGAGCTCGGCGAGGCGAGGATCACATGGGTGGCCTCGTGGGCGAGGAGGACGGCCACCGCCAACTCACCGAGCCGGTCGCTCTGGGCCGGGTTGACGATGATGCGCAACGGAGCGGAGGCAGCCTTCGTGCCGTCCGGCCAGGTCAGAGCGGCTATCTGGCGGTAGCTGCCGGGGGTCGCGGCCACCATCCGCTCCAGTGCGCGCTGGCTGCCCGGGACCTCGATCACCAGGCGAGGAGTTCCGCCGAGCTGGCGAGCGACGGCGAGGGCCGCCCGGTCCGCCCTGGCGAGCCAGGGCCCGAGGGCGACGCCGGTGCTGCCGATCACGGTGGCATGCCCCCGCCGGGCTGCATGCACCGGCTCGCAGCACCACAGCGGTTGAGCGGTCGTGCGGTCGCCGTCGGTGCTGCCGGCCAACAGCTGACGGCCCTGCTCGCCGCGGAAGGTGAGCCAGACGATGTGCTCCGCCGGTGACCGGTCACCCTGCAGCCGCCAATCGACCAGCGCCTCGGCCACCCAGGCGCCGCCGCCCAGCAGCTGCTGCCGGCGCGCCGACAGCGGGCGCTGCTGGCCGGTGAGGGTGATGTCGAAGGACAGCAGGCCGAGCCCGGTGAGATTGTCGTAGAGCATCGCCGCGGTGGGGGTGAAACCCGGGTCGGCCCGGGAGAGCCAGCGGGTGAAGGTGTCCCGGTCGGCCGACAGCACGGCGCCGCCGATCGCGTCCGCGGCCTGCTGCGCCAAGAGCAGTGCAGAGCCTCGCGCTGTCCCGGTCGGGCCGGCAGTGGTCGGGCCGGCACTGGTCGGGCCGGGGGCGGTCGGGCTGGCTGTGCAGCCGGCCACCAGGGCCAGAATGAGCAGTAGGGCCGCGAGCCAAGACAACAGCCCTCCCGGGCGGTGGGCTCGGGAGGGCTGGACGTTCCGGGTGGGCAGGGTCAGCCTGGGCGACGGGCGCCGGCGAAGGGCATCGAGTCGACGCTGGCGTAGCCGATGGGCTTGCCGGGCCGGGAGGCGTGGATGACCTGGCCGTTGCCCGCGTACAGCGCGACATGGCTGAGGCCGCTGTAGAAGAACACCAGGTCGCCGGGCTGCAGCTCCGATCGGGACACCGGACGTCCGTTGCCGAACTGTGCCTGCGAGGTCCGAGCGAGGCTGACGCCAGCAGCGGCCCAGGCGGCGCCGGTCAGGCCGGAGCAGTCGTAGGCGTCCGGCCCGGCGCTGCCGTAGCGGTACGGCTTGCCGAGCTGGCGGCGAGCGAAGGCCAGCGCGGTGGCGCCCTTGCCGGATCCGGTGGAGGTCGACGGAGCATCCTTGGAGGTGCGATCGCTTGAGCGCGAGGTCGCGGTGCCGGAGCGCGAACCCGCCGACTGGGCACTCTCGGCCGCCTTACGGTCGGCGGCGGCACGGGCGGCCTCTTCCGCGGCGAGGCGGCGGCGCTCCTGGTCGGTGAGCTTGCTGAGCACGGCCTTGGCCTGCAGGACCTTCTGGTCCGAGGCTGCGCGAAGGTCCTTGAGCTTCTGCTCGTGCTTCTTCAGGTCACTCAGGTCGGTCTCGGCCGAGCGTTGCAGACCGGCCAGGTTGGCCTGTTCCCGCTGGAAGTCCTGCAGCACGGTGTTCTGGTTCTCGCTGACCTTCTCCACGGTGGAGATCTGGCTCAGGAACCCGGCTGTGTCCGAGGTAAAGAAGAGCTGGGCAGTGGTGTCGATGGTGCGGTTCTGGAACTGCGCCAGCGCCACCTGGCCGACCTGGTTGCGCATCCGGGCGACCTTGGCGGTCTGCGCCGCGACGTCTGCCTGCTTGGTCTTCAGCGCCTTCTTGCCCGCGGCCACCTTCTGTTGGATGCCGGCGTACTCCTGGTCGATGGCGGCCGCCTCGGTTTCCAGCTGGGTGACCTGGGTCTTGGCCTCGTCAATGGTGAGCGGTGGGTCGGCGGCTGCCGGCACACCGGAGAAGATGGTCGCCGTCAGAGCGACTGCCGAAACCCCCAGAGCAGCGTTCCGCAGGAACGTACGAGTGCGTGATGTCACGCCGAGCTGACCCCTTCACAGTTGACGCCGACCAGGTGAGCTGACGGATTCGGGCGGGGAAGGTGCGCCCTACAGCCAACCGCTGCACCGCGGTCTGCCGATTCACCCCACAAGATTGGTTCCCCGGCTCCCCGGTGTGCGCGAGCGTACGCCGGGGATTGAGCGTGCCCCGTGGCTGAGGACTCTTGCCCCCGACTGCACCACGACGCTGAGGACAGCGTAGGTCACGAAATGATCACTGTCCAACCGGTCCGGGTCCTGGTTGATCAGGCATAGTCCTGCCAGGTCAGCGGCGCCTGGACCGATACTCCGGGTGTGGTCCGCGGCACCAGCCGCAGCGGCGGCACCAGGCCCGAGTCGGCCAACGCGGCCAGCGCCGCCCGCTCGTCACCGTCAAGGTCGACCCCCTCCTCCGGCGCGCCCAGCAGAACGCTGATGACGCAGTCGTCACAGGCCAGCCCGCGGGCCACGCAGGTCTGACAGTCGACGTGCAGGGAATCCATCTCGATCTCCTCCATCTGAGGGCGGCCCCGTCCACTGGGCGGGTCCGCACCATCTCCGTCCCGGCGCAGCGGCCGGGATGTAGCCCACTCTGGCCGAGGCCACTGACAGTGCCGCCGGACGACCTCACTCAGCCAGGGAATGTCAGCGGTGTAACTTACGGTGCTGCCATGAGCACCACCGGCACACTGCAGGACTCGTTCGACGACCTCGGCACCCACCTGTCGCACGTCACCTTCTGTGTCGTCGACCTGGAGACCACCGGTGGGGCCGAGGACGACTCGATCACCGAGATCGGCGCGGTCAAGGTGCGCGGCGGTGAGGTGCTGGCCGAGTTCCAGACGCTGGTCAACCCGCATGCGCACATCCCGCCGCTGATCGCCGTACTGACCGGCATCACCAACCAGATGGTCGCCGAGGCCCCCGCGCTCCCGCAGGTGCTGCCGGCCTTCCTCGAGTTCGCCGGCGGCACCGTTCTGGTGGCTCACAATGCGGGCTTCGACGTCGGCTTCCTGAAACGGGCCTGCGCCCGGCAGGAGTACCCGTGGCCGCGGTTGCCCGTCCTGGACACGGTCGCGCTGGCCCGGACCATCCTGCTCCGCGACGAGGTGCCGAACTGCAAGCTCGGCACCTTGGCTCAGCATTTCCGCTCGGCCACCACCCCCAACCACCGCGCGCTGGCGGACGCCCGGGCCACCGTCGACGTGCTGCACGGCCTGATCGAGCGGGTCGGCAACCTCGGCGTGCACACCATTGAGGACCTGCAGGAGTTCACCCGGCGGGTCTCCCCGCAGCGACGGGCCAAGCGCGGCTGGGCCCATGACCTGCCTGCCAAGCCCGGGGTCTACCTGTTCGTCGCCGACCAGGACGACCAGCGGCACGTGCTGTACGTCGGCAAGAGCAGGAACATCAAGACCCGCGTGCGGACCTACTTCACCGCCTCCGAGACCCGACCACGAATGGACGAGATGGTCCGTCTCGCCACCGGTGTCGAGGCGATCCCCTGCGAGACGGCGCTGCAGGCGGAGATCTTCGAGCTGCGCATGATCGCCGCCCACAGTCCGCGCTACAACCGGCGGTCGAAGTTCCCCGAGCGCCAGCACTGGATCAAGATCACCCAGGAGGCCTTCCCCCGGCTGTCACTGGTACGCAGCGTCCGCGACGACCGGGCCACCTACTTCGGGCCGTTCCGGCGCCGCCAGCAGGCCGAGGACGTGGTGCTCGCGCTGTACGACGCCTTCCCGATCCGCCAGTGCACGCCCCGACTGAGCACCCGGACCACGACACCGGCCTGTGCGCTGGCCGGGATGGGCCGCTGCTGCGCCCCCTGCGACGGCACCACGCCGGTGCACACGTACGCGCTGATCGTCGAGCAGGTCCGGCAGGCGCTGGCCGGAGACGCCCGCCCGGTGGTGTCGGCGATGCGGGAGCGGCTGCATCGGCTGATCCGACAGCAGCGGTTCGAGGAGGCCGCGACCATCCGGTACCGGTTGGAGACCCTGGCTCAGGCGGGCCGACGGTTCCACCGGGTCCGCAGCCTGGCCGGCTGTCCGCAGATCGTCGCCGCCCGTCGGGAAGGCCCGGACTGGGAGATCCACGTCATCCGGTACGGCAGGCTGGCCGCAGCCGGCCTGGCGACCCCCTCCGACGTCCCGCAAGCGGTGGCGCGGGCGATGGTGGTCACCGCCGAGACGGTGGAGCGGCCGATCGACCCGCTGCCGGCAGCCGGGATCGAGGAGACCGAACGGATCGCCGATTGGCTGGAGCAGCCTGGCGTCCGGCTGATGGAGATCGAGGGCGACTGGATGTGGCCACTGCACGCGGTGCTGACCCATGCGGACCTGGTGCAGTACGGACTCGGCACAGCCGCCCTGGCGACCGCCTGACCGCCGGGCCGAGGCTAGGATGACGCCCATGGTCACCGCGATTGTGTTCGTCAAGGCCGACGTCGCCCGGATCCCCGAGGTCGCCGAGCAGCTGGCCGCCCTCGACGGCGTCAGCGAGGTCTACTCCGTGACGGGGCAGATCGACCTGATCGCCCTGGTCCGGGTGTCAAACCACGACCAGGTGGCCGACGTCGTCGCCGACCGGATCAACAAGGTGCCGGGGGTGCTGAGCACCGAGACGCACATCGCCTTCCGGGCGTACTCGAGCCACGACCTCGAGGCGGCCTTCTCGCTCGGAGCCGACTGACCGGCCCGATGCCCCAGCAGACGACGTCCACGCCCCCGTCGGTCGACCGGGACCCGGCCCGCTGGCTGTCCTCGAGGGCGCTGCCGGTGCTCACCCTGCTCTTGGCGACCGCTTTGCTGGCGACCATCGTGATCGCGCTGCTGCTCTGGCACACGCCGGTGATGGAACCGCTCGACATCCCGACCGCCGGCCGCGGCTGAGCGGATCCGGCCCGGGGGCTGGTCAGCCCACGCCGAGGCTCACGCGCAGCACGACCGCCGCCGCACACAGCACCGCGACACCGGCCAGCCCGAGCGCCTGGACCGTGGTGCGCCGGTCCCTCGGAGCGAAGGCCAGTACATACCCGGTCAGCGCGCCGACCGCCATGCCGCCCAGCTGCCCGATCCAGAGGTAGCCGCCGAACCCCATCACAAAGCTGTACAGCAGCAACAGCACCAGTAGTCCAATGTCGCCCCGGATGTCCTCGCCAGCCCGCAGCTTGACGATGCCGTTGGCGGCCAGCAGGCCCACCACTGCGGCCGAGGCGCCGACGGCGACCAGCTCGGGAGGCCCGAAGACGAACAGGCCGGTCGCCCCGCCCAGGCCGGAGAGGACGAAGAGCGCCAGGAACCGCCACCGTCCGAGAACAGCCTCCAGGGTCCGCCCGGCGATCCACAGCACCAGCCCGCTCATCAGCAGGTGCAGCAGCCCGTAGGTGGAGAAGCCATAGGTCAGCAACCGCCAGTACTCGCCGCCGTACACCCGGAAGTTCGCCAGGACCAGCAGGTTGGCTACCAGGCCGCTGCTGATGAGGTTGAGCACATACGCGCCGGCGAGGACCCCCATCAGGATCTTGGTCATCGGTGCGGAGCCGGAGGTCAGCGCCCCGCCGAACCGGGTGCGCGGAGCCCGCACGCTGGACCGGTCGCGCCGGACGCAGTCAGGACACTGGAAGCCGACCGAGGCGGGCTGCATGCACTCGCCGCAGATCGGTCGGTCGCAGCGCTGACAGCTGATCCCGGTGTTCCGGTCGGCGTGCCGGTAGCACGCCTGGAAGCGGGGCGCCTCGAACCCGGGCCCACGTGCCTGCGGTGGTTCAGACACCGGCCACACCCTTCTCGACGCCTACACGCTTCCCGGGGTCCTGTTGCGCCGGCTCAGTCAGAGATCTCCACCGTCTCGATGACGACAGGCGAGGTCGGGCGGTCGCCACGGTCGGTGGAGACCGAGGCGATGGCGTCCACGACGTCGCGGCTCGCCTGGTCGGCGACCTCGCCGAAGATGGTGTGCCGACGGTTCAGGTGCGGCGTCGGGCCGACGGTGATGAAGAACTGCGAGCCGTTCGTGTTGGCACCCGCGTTCGCCATCGCCAGCAGGTAGGGCTTGTTGAACACCAGCTCGGGGTGGAACTCGTCGGCGAACTCGTAGCCGGGTCCACCGGTTCCGGTGCCCAGCGGGCAGCCGCCCTGGATCATGAAGCCGTCGATCACGCGGTGGAAGGTCAGCCCGTCGTAGTACTTGCCGGTGGTCTTCTGGCCGGTCTTCGCGTCGGCGTACTCCTTGGTGCCGCTCGCCAGCCCGACGAAGTTCTCGACAGTCTTCGGAGCGTGGTCCGGAAACAGGTTGATCACGATGTCGCCGTGGTTGGTGTGCAGGGTCGCGGTCTTGGAAGCCACAGAGGTTGCCTTTCGCATCGGGTGGTACGTCGGCTGCCATCCTGTCACGTGGCCCAAAACCGGAACTGACCGGACCACTTGGCCGGCTGCTGCCGCTTTCCCCCTGCCGGGAGGCCGCAGCCAGACGGTACGGTGGAAAAAAGCTCCACTGTGGAGCTGGAGGTCTCACCACGGAGGAAATGTGAAGCGCAAGAGTTCCGACCGCTACGAAGCCGCCCGAAAGAAGGTCGTCCCAGCCGCCGACGAGTTCGTCCACACGGCCGCTGAGCGCATCGCACCGCTGGTTCACGATGCCGCCGACCGAGTAGGGCCGCTCGCGCAGTCCGCCGCCGACCGAGTAGGGCCACTGGCCCAGTCCGCCGCAGATATGGTCGCTCCACTGGCCCAGTCCGCCCGGGACCGCGTCGTCCCCTACGCTCAGCAGGCCGCCGAGGCGGTCACCCCCTACGCCCACCAGGCGGCGGAGCGGGTCGCACCGCTCGCCCACAGCGCCAAACAACGCAGTGCCAAGGCCGCCCATGACGCGCTGGACAAGTACGGTCCCGTGCTCGACGACGCCCTCGACCGGGTCACCCCTGCCGTCGAAGCTGCCCGGCACCGGGTGCAGGACGACCTGCTGCCGAAGCTGTCCGAGGCGCTCGAGGCAGCAGCAAGCTCCGCTGTCGCAGTCGAGGCGACCAAGCGTGGCCGGGCGACGGCCGCAGCCCTGAAGGGCGAGCTGGCCGTACCGGAGAAGAAGAAGAAGGGTCGCTGGGTCAAGCGGCTCGCCATCGTCGCCGCTGTCGGCGGTCTGGCCGCCCTGGCCGCCAAGAAGCTGCTCGGCAACAACGACAACGAGTGGCAGGCCGCGCGACCCACCGCCCCGTACGGCAGCACGACCGAGGCAGCCAAGCCGACGGTCTGGACCGACGTCTCGGACACGTCCGCCGGGGGCGCGACCGCTGCGGGAAAGCAGGGCGAGGAGAAGCCAGGCGAGGAGAAGCCAGGCGAGGAGAAGGCGGCGGGCGAGGAGAAGGCCGAGGTCGCCGCCACGGCAGCCACCGAGCTGAGCGAGTCCGAGGGTGCCACCGCGGAAGGTGCAGGCGAGAGCGGCGTCGAAGCGAGCTCAGACGGCTCCGGCTACGGCGAGGGCGCCTATGTGGGGACCGAGCCGCCGGAGGGCTTCGTCATCAAGGGCAACGAGCGCTCGATGAAGTACCACCTGCCGGACTCGGCCGGTTACACCGGGACCATTGCCGAGGTGTGGTTCAACTCCGAGGCGGCTGCGGAGGCCGCCGGCTTCACCCGCGCTCAGCGCTAGTCGGCCCGCAGACGAATGGTCAGGCGCCCCACCCACTCGGGTGGGGCGCCTGATGTCTCTGGGGGCACAGCTGCAGGGCCAGCCCTTCGACAGGCTCAGGGCGCGGTGGGACCTCGGGCTCAGGGCGCGGTGGGACCTCGGGCTCAGGGCGCGGTGGGACCTCGGGCTCAGGGCGCGGTGGGACCTCGGGCTCGGGGCGCGGTGGGTCCGCGGGCTCAGGCTCGCGAGGACTCAGCTGGACTCGCGGATGACCAGCCGGTGCGACACCGTGCGACGCACCATCGGACCGCCGAGCGGCAGCGTCCCGGCGTACATCCCGAGCACCGTCTCTACCGCGGCCTGGGCCACCTGGGTCATGTCCAGGGCGAGGGTGGTGAGCTGGGGGCTGACGAAGGTGCCGATGCTGAGGCCGTCGATGCCGATGACCTTGACCCGGTCCGGGACGGCGACGCCCGCCTGACGCAGGGCCTGCAGTGCGCCGAAGGCGGTGATGTCGTTGAAGGCCATGATGGCATCGGTCTCCGGCCGGTCCACCAGCAGCTTGCGGGTGGCCTCGGCCGCCGGACCCAGCCCGATTCCCTCCGCCCGTACGACCGGCACCGACAACCCGCGCAGCTCCATCGCCGACACGAACAGCCTGGCCCGGAAACTGGGCCGGGTCGCGCTGGTGACATCCAGCATCACCGGTTGCCGGACGCCACGCTCCAGCAGATGGTCGACCGCCTCCGACATGGCGGTGGCGAAGTCCAACACGATGGACCCACGCTGGGTCTGCTCCTTCGACACGTCGATCTCCACCACCGGCATGCCGGCCAGCAGGACGTCGGCCTGCTCGGAGGCCAGCCCGAGGTAGCCGATGACCGCGTCCACCTGGTGCGTCAGGTCGGCGATCAGCTCAGCCGGGTGACTGGTGTGGATGGTGTCGGCCAGCACCACGTTCCAGCCGTTGTCGGCCGCGAAGCCCACCACTGCCGAAGCCAGTTCGGGATAGTACGGGTTGGTCAGGTCGTCGATCACCAGTCCGAGGGTCCGGTGCTCCTGCTTGACCAGACCCCGCCCGAACCGGGAGGGGCGGTAGCGGAGCTCACGCGCGGCCTGGAGCACCCGCTCCTTCGTCTCCACGCTGATGCCGGGCATGTTGTTCATGGCCCTGGTCACGGTCTGGCGGGAGACGCCGGCTGCCGCCGCCACGTCGTTGATCGTGCTCGGCCGAGCCACCCCGCCCTGCCGCACCTCCGCCATGACCGTGACCCTATCGAGTTCGGGCCGGATCGCTCAGCCGGTGGCCAGGTCCAGCCAGGCGACCTGTTCCGGCGTCAGCTCCACCCGCAGCCCCTCCATCGAGGAACGGCACTCGGCGATCGAACGTGGCCCGAACAGCGGGAAGGTCGGGAACGGCTGGTGCAGGACGAAAGCGAGCGCGACAGCCGTGGTGGCCACCCCGAACTCTGCGGCCAGCTTCTCCGCCCGCCGCAGTCGCTCGAAGTTCTCGTCGCTGTAGTAGCAGCGGACCAGCTCCGGGTCGGAACGGTCCTCCGGCCGAGCCCGACCGGTGAAGAAGCCCCGCGCCTGGGACGACCACGGCATCAACGGGATCTGCCGTTCGGCCAGCCAGCGCTTCGACTCCGGGTCGGTGGCGTGCCTGCAACCCTGCCAGGGCACGTCATAAGCCTCGGCCAACCCGAAGTGGTTGCTGAGCACGGAGAAGCCGTGCTTGCCGTTCGCCCGGGCGTACGCGTTGGCTTCGTCCATTCGCTCCGTCGACCAGTTGGAACCGCCGAACACCCTGATCCGACCTGCCCTGACATGCTCATCCAGCACGTCGACGAACTCGTCCACCCCGATCTCCGGGTTGTCGCGGTGCATCAGGTAGATGTCGGCGTAGTCGGTCTGCTGCCGCTCCAGCGACTCCAGCAGCTGACGGGTGATCGACTCCGGGTCGCAGTGCGGGGTGTGCGCACCCTTGGTGATCACCACCACCTCGTCGCGGATGCCGCGGTTGGTGATCCACTGCCCCAGCAGCCGCTCATGGTTGCCACCGCCGTAGATGTAGCCGGTGTCGAAGGTGTTCCCGCCGACGCTGAAGAAGTGGTCGAACAGTGCCGACGCGTGCGAGAGGTTGGGCTGGTTGTCGCAGCCCATCACCAACCGGGACACCCGCTTGCCCACGCCGTCGATCTCGCCGTAGCGCATCAGGCTGTCGTCGACCGACAGCGCGGCACCCGAGACCGTCGGGATGTCCGCGTCGTCGGTCTCGAAGGGATAGCGCAGCCCGATGGCGGCGCGCCACTGGTCCAGCACCTTCGCGTTGCCCAGGGAGTCGTCGAGGCTCATCTCCACCGCCTCGCCCGCTCCCGCGGACGAACCAGCGCGCACACTGGCGGCCAGCGCGTCGGCCTCGAGCGCGTACGGCTTCGCGTCCCCGAACGACATCGTCTCCGGCGCCTTGCCGACCACGGTCAGCGTCAGCATGGGGTCGGTGGTCAGCGTCCACGGGTCGTTCAGGTGGATCTTGCCTGCGGAGCCGTAGATCGTCACGTCGTTGCTGTCGGACAGCCGAACGCCGGTCCGTACCGACGCGCTGACACCGCCGGGGAAGCTCAGCAGGGCCACCGTCCACTCGTCCACACCGGTCTCGCCGACGGTGCCCACGGCGGAGAGCTCAGTCGGCTCGACGAACGCCCGACCCACTGCGGCACCGGCGATCGCCCGGGCGTAGGACACCGGGTAGCCGCCGACGTCGAGAATGCCACCGCCGGCGAGGTCGGCCTGGAAGAGCCTTCCGGTGGGGTTGCCCGCGGCGAAGGCGAACGAGGCGTCGATGTGCGTGAGCTCACCGATCGCACCGTCGGCCACCAGCTCGAGCACCCTGCGCGTATGCGGGTGAAACCGGTACATGTACGCCTCGACCAGGCTGACGCCGGCGCTACGGGCCGCGTCGACCATCGCCATCACCGACCCGTGGTTGACCGCCATCGGCTTCTCGCACAGGACGTGCTTGCCGGCCTCGATCGCGGCCAGCGTCAGGCGGGCGTGACCGGTGTGCACGGTGGAGATGTAGACGCCGTCCACCTGGTCGTCGGCGAGCACCTCGGTATAGCTACCGGCCGTTCCCTCGACCCCGTGCTCGGCGGCGAAGCTTCTCGCCCGCTCGGGGTCGGAGCTGCCGATCGCCTGCAGCACCCCCGCCCGGCTGCTGGGCAGTTGGGAGGCGAACCTGCGGGCGATGTTTCCCGGGCCGAGAATGGCCCAGCGGAAGGTGTTGTCCATTTCCTCGTTCATCCATCCTGTGTCGCGGATCGAATCGGGCGAGCCTGCGTGAACGTTCACGCCCAAGCACGCTAACGCGACCGGCAGCTCGGGTCAAGGGGTTGACATGATCAACTTGAGCGTGTCACAGTGCCCGAGTTCCGTGATCGTTCACGTCGGGGGAAGCTTCAGCTCAATGATGAGAGTGAGACTGCATGGATTCCCTGTCCCGACGACGATTCCTGGCCGGCGCTGCTGCGCTGGCGGGTGGCGCTGCTACCGGCCTGCTCTCCGGCTGCGGCTCGAGTGTGTCGATCTCGAAGAGCCCCGACGAGCTGGTCCTGTGGTACTGGAACCGGTCCATCTCCCCCACCCTGCTCGGCCAGGCCGCCAAGCAGATCCCGGGCACGGACAAGAGGCTGCGGGCCGATGTGATCGGTGGCACGTTCGACACCAAGCTGCGGACCAGCCTTGCCGGCGGCGCCTACATTCCCGACATCAGCGGCATCAACTCCAACTGTTCGCTGTACTTCCCGAGCGAGGATCTGTTCACCGACCTGAACGAGCTGGGCGCGGCCGAGCACAAGGACAAGTACTTCGACTGGAAATGGCAGCTGGGCACCACCCCGACCGGTCGGCTCTGCTTCTGGCCGATGGACACCGGACCGACCGGCTTCTACTACCGCTCCGACCTGTTCAAGAAGGCTGGCCTGCCGGAGGATCCGGAAGCGGTCAGTGAGGCGGGCAGCACCTGGGAGAGCTGGATCGAGCTCGGCCAGAAGCTGAAGAAGAACGCCCAGGCGTCGATCATCAGCAACGCCTCGATGATCTTCGGACAGTTCATCAACGCCAGCCCCGAACGCTACTTCGACAAGCAGAACAGGCCGCTCTACGCCCAGGAGGGCAGCGCCGTCCGCAAGGCGTGGGACCTGTCGGTACAGGCGATCAAGGCCGGCGTGACCGGCAACCTGCAGATCAGCACCGACCAGAACTCGGCCTGGGTGAGCGGCAAGACGGCCGGCCACATCGAGGCCGTCTGGTGGGCCGAGATCCTTAAGGATACCGCTCCGGACACCTCCGGCCACTGGCGGCTCGCCTCCCAACCGGTGAAGCCCGGCAACAGCGGCGGCTCCTTCCTCACGGTGCCCAAGACCGCCAAGGACCCGGAGGCAGCCTTCGCCTTCATCAGCTGGCTGACCTCCCCGGAGAACCAGGCGGCCACGTTCAACGAGATCCAGCTGTTCCCCTCCACCCCGGGGTCGTTCACCAGCGGCACCATGAAGGGTGGCGGCAAGTTCTTCGGACCGCAGGATGAGCTGAGCTTCTTCGAGCAGGCGGCCAAGGAGGTCCCCACCACGTTCGTCAGCACCTACGAGAGCCAGGTCGGCGCCTTCGCCCTCGAGCTCGCCAACGTCGAGACCGGCGGCAAGGACCCCAACCGCGCCTGGGACGACGCCGTCTCCCAGACCGACCGGGTCCTGAAGAAGAGAGGAGTGATCTGATGGCGATCGCCGAACAGACCCCGACCACGCGGCTGGAGCAGTCCACCCCGGAAACGCGCCGACGACCCACTGCCTTGAAGAAGTTCTGGCCCCAGTACCTCGCCGTCTCAC
The DNA here is from genome assembly GCF_016907535.1 of Microlunatus panaciterrae. Lineage (NCBI taxonomy): Bacteria > Bacillati > Actinomycetota > Actinomycetes > Propionibacteriales > Propionibacteriaceae > Microlunatus > Microlunatus panaciterrae. Next base: position 3,376,933 of record NZ_JAFBCF010000001.1, on the reverse strand, counting down.
CGTTCTACATCTTGTTCCTGATCTTCGGGCTGTTCCCGATCCTCTTCTCGATCTTCCTCTCCTTCCAGGACTGGGACGGGATGGGTGAGATGAAGTTCGTCGGGTTGGCGCAGTATCAGTACCTGCTGAGTGACCCGCGGTTCTGGAACGCCGTCGGCAACACCTTCATCATCTGGTTCCTCTCGACCATCCCGATGCTCTTCTTCGCACTGGTGATCGCCTTCCTGCTGCACCAGAACATCCGGCTGAAGGGCTTCTACCGGGTCGCCTTCTTCCTGCCCAACGTGACCAGCATGGTGGCGATGGCCATCGTCTTCGGCTCGGTCTTCTCCGACTCCTTCGGCCTGGTCAACTCCGCGCTGACCGCGCTGAAGATCGAGAACATCCCCTGGCTGTCCACCAGTCTCGGGATCAAGGTGACCATCGCGGTGATGGTGATCTGGCGTTTCACCGGCTACAACGCGATCATCTACCTTGCCGGTCTGCAGGCGATCCCGACCGAGCTCTACGACGCGGCGAAGGTGGACGGTGCCAGCACCTGGCGGATCTTCTCCTCCATCACCGTTCCGCTGCTCCGACCAGTGATCCTGTTCACCGTGATCACCTCGACCATCGGCGGACTGAGCCTGTTCACCGAGCCGCAGGTGCTGCTCGGCAACGGCGGCGGTACCGACGAAGCCGGCATGACCATCGTGCTCTACCAGTACAACCAGGCGTTCACCCAGTTCGACTTCGGTTACGGGTCGGCCATCGCCTGGGCCCTGTTCATCATCGCCTCCCTCTTCGCCATCATCAACTGGCGGCTGGTCGGCGAACGCGACGGTATGAAGATCCGCCGGAACAACAAGACGGAGGCCGGCTCATGAGCAACGCCACCCTTACCCGCCCTCAGCTGGCCGACCCCACCCAGGCCCGTCAGGACCGGAATGCGGTCAAGCGCAGCATGGTTGCGCGGGTGGTCACGCACCTGTGCATCTGGGTGGGAGTGATCATGTCGATTTTCCCGTTCTACTGGCTGGTGGTGATGTCGACCAATACCACCGGCGACATCTTCGGCTACCCGCCCAAGCTGACCTTCGGCCCGCACCTGCTGGAGAACCTGCACAACGTGATCGCGAATGTCGACCTGCTGCAGTCGCTGGCGAACACCGTCTTCGTGTCGCTCTCCTGCGCCCTGCTGGTGATGTTCTTCGATTCGCTGGCCGCCTTCGCGTTCGCCAAGTACCACTTCCCCGGCAAGAACGTGTTGTTCATGATCCTGCTCGTCACCTTCCTGATCCCCGGCAGCCTTTCGCTGGTGCCGAGCTTCGTCCTGGTCTCCAAGCTGGGCTGGATCGGCGGCTTCCAGTCGTTGATCATCCCGGGCGCAGCCAACGCGTTCGGCATCTTCCTGTTGCGGCAGTTCGCCACCAGCTCGATTCCCGACGAGCTGGTCGAGTCCGCCCGGATTGACGGCGCCGGGTTCTTCCGTACCTACTGGAACGTGGGAGTGCCGATGCTGCGCGGGGGTCTGGCCTTTCTCGGCATCTTCACCTTCATCGGTGCCTGGAACGACTACGTCTGGCCGCTGATCGTGCTGGTCGACCCCAAGCGACAGACGCTGCAGACGGCACTGCAGACCCTGAACACGATCTACAGCACCGACTACGGGATGGTGATGGCTGGCGCCTTGATCAGCGTGCTGCCGTTGATCGGCGTGTTCATCATCGGTTCGCGCCACTTCATCTCCAACATCGCCGCCGGCGCCCTGAAGGGCTGAGCGGCAGAGGCCGGAGGTTCAGCGAAGGGCGACCAGGTCCGCCACCACCGGGTAGTGGTCGGAGGCGCCGGAGCGGACCACCCAGGTCCGGAGCGGAGCCAGCTCCCGGCTCATCCAGATGTAGTCGATCCGGCGCCCGCTGGAGGTGAACGGCAAGCCTCGCCCGGCCCGCCAGGCGTCGGTCAGCCACCGCCGCAGCCCGGACAGCTCCCCGGCCCGGGAGAGAGCGTTGAAGTCGCCGGCAACGACGGTCGGGAGCTGCCGCTGGTCGAGGTGCTGCACCAGCTCGGTCGCCTCATGCCGACGGGCCCGGCGGTCATGCGCCGACAGGTGCGTGTTCACCAGCCGGATCGTCCTGCCGCCCCAGTTGACCTCTGCCGTCAGCAGTCCCCGCGGCTCGTTGGCCCGGAGCGCGTAACGGAGGTGTCCGCGATCGGAGAAGGGCAGCCGGGACAGCAGAGCCAGACCGTACTCACGATCGGGAGCGGCTTCGCGGTCGGCGGGCAGCACCAGGATGGGCGCGAAGTGCAGGTGCATCCCCAGCCGCTCCGCGTACCACTGCGGCTGGTCCAGGTGCCCGCTCCGCGGGTGGAAGTGGCGGTCGACCTCCTGCAGGGCGACGATGTCGGGTGAGCAGGACTCGATTGTGCTGGCGATCGCCCCCAGGTCCAACCGGTTGCGCCGGTCGGCGCCGTGATGGGTGTTGTAGGTCATCACCCGCAGCCGGCCGCCCGCTGCATCGGCCGGGCCCGGGCGCTCTTGCCGGAAGCTCCATCGCACCCGCGCGATCCTATGCCGCCTCCCGGCCAGTCCGCCGGACGCCCTGACCGAGCCCGGATTTCGCACTACGCTCGTCGTCACCATGACACGCCAGCATGAGGTCGAGATCACCGAGCCGGTCGATCTCTGCCTGCCCGACGGCCGGTTGAACCCGGCTGCGGTGGGCTGGACCCGTCGACCCCTGCATCGCTCGGTCCTGACCGGGTGGGGCCGGCGCAAGCGGTGGGAGTACTGGGGGATCGTCTCCCCCAGCCACATCATCGGCGTCACCGTCTCCTCGCTCGACTATGTCGGGGTGCACGAGCTCTATGTGCTGGACCGCCAGACGGAGGTGGAGACCGACTGCACCAGGGTGGTGCCCCTCGGGCGGGGCGTTGAACTGCCGGAACGCAGCGGCGTGGGCACCGTCAGCGGTCGGGCGCCAGGCTTGCGGATCGACATCGACCAGCAACCGGACGGGACCCTGCTGGTGGCCACCGGGCCCGACGTGAGGCTGCAGTTGCTGGTCGAGCAACCGGCCGGGCACGAGTCGCTCGGCGTTGTGGTGCCCTGGAGCCGGCAGCAGTTCGTCTACACGGCCAAAGACGTCGGTCGGCCGGTCAGCGGCAGCCTGCATCTGCGCTACGAGGAGCATCCGGTGCCGCTCGACTCCTCCTTCGCCGTGCTCGACCACAGCCGGGGACGGTGGCCGTACCGGACCCACTGGACCTGGGCCGCAGGCAGCGGCACGGAGGCCGGCCGCCAGCTGGCCATCCAGCTCGGCGGCGGCTGGACCGACGGCACCGGCTCGACAGAGAACGCTCTCTTCGTCCAGGGGCGCATGCACAAGATCAGCGAGGACCTGACCTGGGAGTACCGCCGGGACGCCCGGCGTCGCCCCTGGCTCATCCGCGGCGAGCGGCTGGCGGCCAGTTTCCACCCGTTCCACGAGCGGGTGGCCAGGACGAACCTGGGCCTGGTCGCCGGCGAGACGCACCAGATGTTCGGTTTCTTCGAGGGCTGGGCCAGCACGGACAGCGGCGAGCGGGTCGGCCTGGACGGGCTCGTCGGCTGGGTCGAGGAGGCCGACAACCGCTGGTGACGGTCCGGCGGCTCAGCGCCGCACCCGGGGCGGCGGCATCGCCGGAGGTTCCGCCGCCGGGGTCCGCGCCAGCCGGTCCAGCGCCTCGGCCACAGCCCGGTCCAGCTGGACGTCCTCCGGCCGGTACCAGTCGGCCGGGGAGACGACGACCTCGATGTCGGGGTCGATGCCGTGGTTCTCGACCCCCCACCCGTAGCCCTTCAACCAGAACGCATACCGCGGCTGGGTGACGCCGGTGCCGTCGACCAGCTCGAACCGGCCGTCGATGCCGACGACGCCGCCCCAGGTGCGGACGCCCACGACCGGGCCGAGCCCCATCGCCTGGGCGGCCGCGTTGACGATGTCGCCGTCGGAGCCGGACCACTCGTTGGCGACGAAGATCACCGGTCCGCGGGCCGACTGGTGCGGGTAGTCCTCCTGGCTCGCGTAGTGCCGCGCCGTCGTCCAGCCGAGCACCTTGCGGGCCAGCCGCTCGATCACCAGCTGGCTGGTGTGCCCACCGCGGTTGTAGCGGACATCCACGATCAGCCCTTCGTGTCGGGTGGCGACGTCGATGTCACGGTGGATCTGGGCCCAGCCGGGCCCCGCCATGTCCGGTATATGCAGGTACCCGAGCCGGCCGCCACTGGCCTGCCGCACATAGTCCCGCCGCCCGGCGACCCAGGCCTGGTAGCGCAGCGGCTCCTCGTCAGCGAGCGGCAGCACGACCACCCGCCGGTCCGGCGATCCGTCGGCCGGTCGCAGGGTGATCTCCACCGGCTTGTCGGCCGCCCCCGTCAGTGCGGCACCTGGACCGAGCCTCGGGTCCAGGGCGCGACCGTCGACAGCCAGAATGAGGTCGCCGACCGCCGCACCGATCCCGGCAGCGCGCAGCGGCGAGCGCGCATCAGGATCCGACGACTCACCGGGCAGGATCTTGTCGATCCGCCAGCCGCCACCCTCCACCGGTGACAGGTCGGCACCGAGCAGGCCGACCCGTCGGCTCTGGTCGCCCGGCGGCTGGCGTGGCATCACGTAGGCGTGGGAGGTGTTCAGCTCGGCCACGGTCTCCCAGAGCAGGTCGACCAGGTCGTCGTGGCTGCTCAGCGCGTCCACGATCGGCCGATAGGGGTCGAGCACGCTCTCCCACTCGATCCCGTCCAGGTCGGCGCGCCAGTAGTGGTCCCGCATCAGCCGGGCGTTCTCCTCGAACATCTGGCGCCACTCGGCAGCCGGGTCGAGCTCGAACCGGAGCCTGCCGAGGTCGACCTCGACCCGGGCCGAGTCGTCCGGCTTGACCTGCCGGTCGGCGGGCAGCACCAGCACCGAGTCGCGGTCGCGGACGACCACCCGCTGGCCATCGCCGGAAAGGGCGTACGAGTCGAGCCGATCCACCAGCGTGACCAGCTTGCGAGCCTCGAAGTCGAAGCACTCCAGCACGTCGGCGGGCTCATCCCCCTGGACGCCTGAACGGGAGCTGCCCAGCACGCCTTGGACCGGACGCTCCCGGATCCACAGCACCCCCTTCGCAGCCGCGCGCAGATCGCGGTAGTTCCCGGCCGCGACGGCGAACGGGAGGATGCGCTCCTCGAAGCCGTCGAGGTCGACCGGGTCGCTGACGACCGCCGCGGCCGCCGCGACGGTGTCCGTCTTCGCCCGCTCATCGGCCTCCTTCGCCTTGCTCAGCCGCCACCCGTCCGCGCTGGGTCCGAACGGGGCCGGTGTGGTGCTGGCGAGTGGGATCAGGTAGGGCCGCACCGCCGAGGAGAACATCAGATTGAACACATGCGTGTCGTAGTTGGGGTCGAAGGTCCGGGCCGACAGGAATGCGAGGTATTTCCCGTCCACGGTGAAGCTGGGCGAGAAGTCGGCGAACCTGCCGTCAGTGAGCGCGACCGACTCGGCAGTGGGGTCGGACAGGTCGACCAGCCTCAGCTGGGAGTGGATGCCCAGCGGGTTCATCGGCTGGCTCCAGACGAGATAGCGGCCGTCCGGCGAGAAGGCCAGGTCGACCGCCTCCCCCTCACGGCTTCGCCCGACCTGGCGGACGTCCCCGCTGTCCACGCTCAGCACCCACACCCGGCCGTCATGGCTGATGCCGGCAACCTGGTCGCCGGCCCGGTTCGGCTCCAGATGCAGCACCCGTCCCAACTGGCCGGCGGCCAGTACGCGCACCGGGACGTCGGCAGTGAAGGCGTGCACCTCCAGCCGATCCTCGCCAGCCGCATCGCTGACGAGGATGGCCTGGGCGGTGTCGCCGAGCGCCCGCGGCTCGCGGATCCGGATTGCGGAGTCGGCTGCCAGGGCCCGGGCCGGCCCTTCCCGGTGCGACAGGTGGTAGGCGTTCCCGCGCCAGGCGACCAGGGATCCGTCAGCACCATGATCGGGCCGGATATCGGTGAGGTTCTCGGTCGGCGTGAGCAGCCGCGGGCGCCGACCCGGCGCGGGCGCGCCGAGGGAGACCTCGATCCGCATCGGTTCGGCGCTCAACTCCGGCAACAGGTAGAGCGCACCCCGGGCGTGGTACACCACCCGTTCGCCGTCGGAGGCCGGGTCGCGGACGTACCCCTGGTCGACGGTGTGGTGGGTGTGCCGGGTCAGCTCGGCGGAGCTGGCCAGCGGCTGCAGCGAGAACAGGTTGGCCTGGGCGTCCGCCCGGCCGGGGAGATCCGCCTCGTGGTCGCTGGCGAACAGCAGTCGGTCTCCGATCCACAGCGGAGCCACCAGCCCTGCGGTCAGCTCGGGCAGCAGCCGTTCGTAGTCGGCGCCGTCACCGGCCCGGTCGAGCCACAGCTTGGCGGCGGTCCCGCCGCGGTAACGCTTCCACGCAGCAGGCTCGCGGCTGCCCGGTGTCGCCACCACCACCGGACCGTCCGGGTGCACCGCAACTCCGGACACCGGCCCGTAGCGCAGCCGCTCCATCCGGCCGTCCAGGTCGACGGCCTTGGCGAACACGTGGCGCAGGTTGTCCTCCCCGGCCGACGACGCCACCAGCACCCGACCGTCGCCCGTCCAGCCCAGCACCCGAGTGGTCGCGTTGCCCCAGTAGGTGAGCCTGCGAGGCTGGTAGCTGTCGAGATCCATCACCATCACGTCCCACTGGCCGTCGCGGGTGGAGGTCCAGGCCAGCTGCCGGCCGTCCGGGGAGAATCGCGGGTACTTCACCGGGACGGTGTCGCTGGTCAGACGTGATGCGCGGCCACCCGCCACGGGAGCGACCCAGAGGTCGTCGGCGGCGCAGAACACCAGCTGGTCGGCGTGCAGGTGGGGATACCTGAGGTAGGCGTCGGACATGCTCGGGAGCCTACCGGCGGGCACCGACACGGGCATCAACGAACCGTGACCGCGGCACCTGCCGACGGACCGCTCACAACCGGGTGCCGACGCTGGCCTTCCTGGACATGACCAGCAGGACCCGACCCAGCGCCACCCTCCAGAACAGCGGCACCCCCAAGGACATCGCCACCCTCCAGGACAGCGCCACCACCCCGTGCGAACTGTCCTGGGTAGACGCGACCCCGTTCCGTGCCCATCTGCGGCATCTGCGGGAAGCGACCGGGGAGGACTGGCGGGTGATCGCCCTGCTGGCCGGCATCCCCACCGGCGCCATGGAACGGCTGATGTTCGGCCGCCGCGGCCGCCCGGTCCGCCGGATCAGTCCGGTGGTGGCGCGCCGGCTCTACCGGCTCTCGCCCCACCGGATCAACAGGGCCGGCGCGGCGATGGTCCCGGCCGGTCTGACCGGGAAGCTGCTGGCTCAGCTGGTCGAGCACGGATCGTCCACCCTCGAGCTGGCCGAGCGGCTGCGGCTGCCGCACCCCGAAGTGGTCGCCCTGGTCGCCGGCCGGCAGCTCCGCTGCAGCCGCCTCACCGCGCTGCGCACCCGGGTCGTGCACGAGGCAACGGTCGGCCAGCAGTGGCGGGCGGATCGGGCGGCCTGACGTGCGAGCCGGAGACAGTACGATCGACGACCATGGACAGCTGGCCTGGATGGTTGGGAGTCGCAGCCGTCACCGGCCTCGCGATGCTGCTGGTGACGGCCCCGACGCTGCGTCGCCTGCCCGAGCCCGAGCGGTCGCCCGAGCCGGAGCCCGAGGCCAAGATTCCCTACCGGCGGTTGGCCCAGCCGCCGTTCGTGCTCGGCTGCACTGCGCTGTCGGTGGCCGCCGCGCTGGTCGCTGCGGTGACCATGCCGGTCCAGGTGCTGCCACTCTGGCTGGTGCTGGCGACCGTCGGTGTGCTGCTGGCCGCGATCGACGCCGTCACCACCTGGCTGCCGTTGCTGCTGACCCGGGTCGCCTGGCTGCTGATGGGGCTGGCGGCCCTGGTCAGTCTCCTGTTCGGGGCTTCCCCCAGCCAGCTGGTCCGCAGCGCCCTCGGAGCAGCGCTGGCGACTGCGCTGTACTTCGCCATCTGGTGGCTGACCCGGGCGGGGATCGAGTTCGGCGATGTCCGGTTCGCACCATTGATCGGCGCGGCTGCCGCCGCCCAGTCGTGGCCGCTGCTGATCCTGGCGCTCGTCCTCGGCACCGTCGCCGGCGGAATCTTCGGGCTGGTCCGGCTGCTGTCGGGGCGGCGGCAGGCGTTCCCCTATGCACCCTCGATGCTGCTCGGCCCGTTCCTGGCCGGCCTGGCCCAGCAGCTGTCGGGGGTCTGACCTTCAGTCGGGCTCGCCGAAGGTGTACAGCAGGGCGCGGGCGTAGGCGTCGCTGGCCTCCCGCTCCGGTGGCGTGTGGTAGGCGCGGCGCGGTCCGGAGACGGTCACCACGTAGCCGTCCGGTGATCGGTCGAGAGACAGGAAGACCTCCTCCAGCAGGGTGCGCAGCTGCGACTCCCGTGGCAGCCAGACCACCTCGCTCGACTCGACCGAGTCCAGCGCCCATTCGACCGTTCCGTTGAAGTGGAACCGGGACTGGCCGTCCTTGACGACCAGCTCGACCACCATGTCGCTGATGGTGAACACGGAGTCGGCGATCTCTGGGCGTGGGATGAAGAACTGGTCGGCGTTGGCCGGTTCCCAGGTCAGGTGGGTCGACAGCCGCTGGGCGAGATCACGAGAGATCATGCAGAGAGTATTCCCGATCGTCCATCGCCCCGGGGTCATTGGCCGGTCGGGCTAGGCTTTCGCGGTGACCACCCCTCGACCCGGCTGGTACCCCGACCCGGCCGGGACGGAAGACCTCTTTCGGTTCTGGGACGGGCAGGAGTGGACCGAGGCGATCAGCGAGTCGCGTCAGGCGCCCCCGCCACGCGCAGTCCCGCCGCCCTCCGCAGCCTCCCCCGCCAGCACGGATTCCAGTTCTTGCGGGAGGCTCGACCCGGGACCTCGGCACACCGGCGTGGCCGTGGTCGCCTTCACGATCGGGGTGGCGTTGTTCGTCACCGCCGGGCTGTGCCTCGGTGCGGGCCTGGTCTGGCAGCAGTCGAAGGCGAAGACGCTGTCCCGGCCGTCGACCAGCACCCCCGCCGCCGGCCCGGCAGGCCAGGTCGACGAGGCCACCGGCAGGGCCAGGATCGGCCGCGTGGAGATGCAACTGCCGGGTGAGCCGTACCAGGTCTACGCCGGGTCGGTGCCGGTCGAGGGCGCGTTCGACATCTTCTTCGTGTCGAATGCGGTCGTGCACCGCAACTTCGCCGCACACCAGGACTGGTCGGCCACCGTCGGCTTGGCGCACCTCACCGGCTCGGCCGTCAAGAAGCAGGGACTGACCGGGGCAGGTGAGTCCACTCTGCGGACGATCACGCAGCACTTCTTCGGCGGCCATCCGACCACGGTGACCACTCCGACGGTCTCGAGCGGTCAGGTCAGCGGTCATCCGTCCGTCATCGTACGAGCCGAGGTGCACTACGCGATCAGCAAGCTCGCCAGCAGCCACGACGTGGTCACGGTGGTCCTGGTCCAACTGAACGACGGGTCCCTGGTCGCGGCGATCAGCTCCATCCCCGACGACGCGGAGCCGGCCGTTCGCCGGCAGGCCGCCGCGGCGCTCGCGACCCTGCAGATCTCCTAACCGGCCGCCTGCCGGGTCGCCGCGACCCACTGCTGCAGCTTGGCTCCGGCGGCGCCGGAGGTGAGAGACTCCTCTGCTGCGACCAGCTGGTCGGCGAACTGGCCGACCAGGTCGGCGTCCAGGTCCGGGCCGTTGAAGGCGAGCAGGGCGGCTGCCGCGTTCAGGGTGACGATGTCCCGCACCGGTCCCGCCTTGCCGGCCAGCAGCTCCCGCACGACCTCGGCGTTGGTGGCCGGATCACCACCCACCAGGTCCTCGACCCTCGCCCGCGGCAGACCCAGCAGCGTCGGGTCGAACTCGCTCCGCCGGACCTGCCCGTCACGGAACAGCCAGATGCTCGACGTGGTCGTCGTGGTCAGCTCGTCCAGCCCGTCGGCACCGTGGAAGACCATCCCCTGGTTGCCGCGTCGGGCGAACACGCCCGCCATCAGCTCGGCCATCCGCGGATCGGCGACGCCGACCGCCTGCGCGTTGGGGCGGCCGGGGTTGGTCAGCGGGCCCAGGAAGTTGAAGGTCGTCGGGATGCCCAGCTCGCGTCGTGCGACGGAGGCATGGCGCAGCCCGGGATGGTAGTGCGGGGCGAACAGGAAGCCGATTCCGGCGCTCTGGATCACCTGCTGCTGCCGGGCGGGGGGCAGGTCCAGCACGACGCCGAGCTGCTCGAGCACGTCGGCCGTCCCGCAGGCCGACGAGGCCGCCCGGTTACCGTGCTTGACCACCAACGCACCCGCGCCGGCGGCGACGATGGCCGCCATGGTGGAGATGTTCACGGTGTTGGCCCGGTCGCCGCCACTGCCGACCACATCGACCGCTCGCCCCTCGACGGTGATCGGGCTGGCGTACGACAGCATCATCTCCGCCAACCCGACGATCTCCTCGACGGTCTCGCCCTTGGCCCGCAGCGCCACCACGAAGGCTGCCATCTGCACCGGAGTCGCCTCGCCGGCGAGGATCTGACCCATGGCCCAGGCTGTCGCGTCGCTGCTCTGGTCCTCACCACGGACCAGCCCCGAGAGCACGGTCGGCCAGGTGAGCCGGGGCCCACCGTGCTGGTTCACCGTCATCGGCTCAGCCGGGGGTGACCGAGGTGCCCAGCCGACTGCGCAGCAGCGCTGCGACGGCAGCGGGCAGCCGGATCGGGTCGACCGGGTGCGAAATGGCTGCCTCGGCGCGCGACCAGGTCGCCAGCCAGGCGTCGTCGGGCCGGCCGGTCAGCACCAGGATCGGTGGGCACTGGAAGATCTCGTCGTGCAGCTGTCGGCAGATCCCCATCCCGCCGGGGACGGCCTCCCCGTCCAGCACCGCAACATCGATGCCGCCTCCGTCCATGGCCCGAATCACGGCCGGCTCAGTGGCCACCTCGACCACACGGAGCTCCGGCAGGTCGGCGGCGACCCGGCGACCGAGCGCCAGCCGGATGTCCTCGCGGACCGTCCGGTCGTCGGAGTAGACGAGGACCGTGGCCTGGGCGACCGGGGGCGTGTCAGGGTGGTCTGCGGGGCTCATGTTCGTCTGTCCTCATTCTGCCGTGGCTGGGTCAACGGAGTCTGCACCGTCGTCGGGTTCGACTGCAGCGAGTCGATGGTATCGCGCCGTTGCTGCTGCGCTCCCGCTGCTTGGGCCCGGGCTGCCTTGGCCTCGAGCATGTCCAGCCGCCGGTCCTCCCGGAGTGCCTCCCGCTGGCTGGCCGCGAACCACTGGACGAACAGCACAGCGATGAACACCAGGGCGACCACGTCACCGCTGCCCCACAGGATGCCGCCGGCCAGGTACTGGTCCTGGGCGGGGCTCTGCCCCCAGGTCCGGTGGAACGACAGGTACCAGTCCTCTGCTATCAGGGCATCCGAGCTCATGATGGTGATGCCGAGAAACGCGTGGAAGGGCATCGAGAGGAACAGCAGCAGCAGCCGTAGCGGATGGGTGACCCGACCCGGCACCGGGTCCACCCCGACCAGCGGCACCAGGAAGAGCAGTCCGATCAGCACGAAGTGCAGGTGCAGCACGTTGTGCCAGAACGGTGAGGCCAGCGTGATCGGATAGATGTCGGAGTAGTACAGCGCGAACGGGTTGGCGACGAACAGCGCCAGAGCCAACGGCGGGAAGGTCAGCACTCGCGCCACTCTGGAGTGCACGACGGTGAGGAGCGCCGACCGTGCCCGGCGCGGAAGGGTGCGCAGTGCGAGAGTGACCGGTGCGCCGAGGGCCAGGAACAGCGGCGTCATCATGGCCAGGATCATGTGCTGCACCATGTGCACGCTGAGCAGCACCGTGTCGTAGGTGCCGAGCGCCGAGAGGGTGGCGATCGCAGCACTGCCCAGCCCGCCACCCAGGAATGCCACCGTCCGGCCGATCGGCCACCGGTCGCCTCGCCGGCGGAGCCGCTGCACCCCCCAGAGATAGAGCGCCGCTGTCACCAGCAGTCCCAGGCCCAGGAACCAGTCCCAGCTCCAGGCGGTCAGCAGCCTGATCGGCGTGAGCGGAACGGGCTGCTCGTGCGGCGTCGCATGCATCGGGACGAGCCAGCCGACCGTCAGCGGAAGGACGGATTTGGCCACGAAGATGCTCACAAGGTCAGGCTAGTGCCCGCCGGAAGGCGCCTCGACCCCCGTCCAGGCATGCCCGAAAGCCGCCTTCGCCGGAGTCGAAGACACAAGAACACACCGATAGCGTGCCCCGGGGTGACCAAACCTGCAGGGCGGGCAATAATGACCACGTGGCAACTTCAACGGACACGGCGACCGGGCTACCGACCAGGCCCCACGGCGCGCTGCACCAGATCCCGCAATCCCGCCTGCGCGGCCATCCCGGCCGGCCGGACGCGGTAGCGGTCGGCACCATCGTCTGGTTGGCATCGGAGCTGATGTTCTTCGCCGCCCTGTTCGCGGCCTACTTCACCATCCGCAATGTCACCAACGCTGCCGCCACCGACCCGGCCCAGAGCCTGTGGGCCATCTCGACCGAGCACCTGAACATCCCCTTCGCCATTCTCAACACCAGTGTTCTGGTGGCGTCCTCGTTCACCTGCCAGATGGGTGTCTTCGCGGCCGAGCGCGGGCAGGTGTCACGGGCCGGCAGCCTGCTGAAGGTCACCAAGTGGGGGCTCCGGGAGTGGTACGTCCTCACCTTCCTGATGGGCTCGTTCTTCATCGGCGGCCAGGTGTTCGAGTACGCCGAGCTGATCCACGAGGGTCTGACCATCTCCGCCAACGCCTACGGGTCGGTGTTCTTCCTGGCTACCGGGTTCCACGGCCTGCACGTGACCGGTGGCCTGATCGCCTTCCTGCTGCTGATGGGGCGCACGTTCCTGGCTCGTACCTTCACTCACGAACAGGCGGTCAGCGCCGTTGTAGTGTCCTACTACTGGCACTTCGTCGACGTCGTCTGGATCGCCCTGTTCGGGGTCATCTACCTGCTCCGCTGAGCGTGTCGAGGCTCACACCGCAAGGCCCCACAACTGAACAGCCGGGTGCAACCAAACGTCGCCCGGGCACCGAATAGTCATCAGAACTCCACGAGTTTCGGATCAACCGAAGGGATCCCAGTGCGTTTCCTGTCTTCGCGACGACGTCACCCGGCGGCCAAGGGGCTGCTGTTGGTGTTGGCGCTGTTCACCATGGGCGCGCTGTACTCCCTGGTGGCGCCGGCCGCCCAGGTCTCCGCGGATCCCGGCACCAGCCAGCAGGTGGCCAAGGGCAAGGCCCTGTTCGCGGTCGGCTGCGCCTCCTGCCACGGCCTGAACGGCGAGGGCGGCAGCCAGGGACCGTCGCTGGTGGGCGTGGGCGCGGCCGCAGTCGACTTCCAGGTGGGCACCGGACGGATGCCGATGTCGCGTCCCGGCGCGCAGGCGCCGCGCAAGGAGAACCGCTACACCGACGAGGAGATCGCCGCACTGGCGGCCTTCGTCGCGACTCTCGGTCCAGGCCCGGCCATCCCCACTCCCGACCAGTACGAGCCGAAGGGCCTGTCCAGCGAGGACATCGCCCGCGGCGGTGAGCTTTTCCGCACCAACTGCTCGGCGTGCCACAACTTCGCCGGCGCCGGTGGCGCCCTGCCCAACGGCAAGTACGCCCCCTCGCTGGAGGGCGTCAGCAGCAAGCACCTGTACCAGGCGATGCTGACCGGCCCACAGCAGATGCCCGTCTTCTCCGACGAGGTGATAACCCCGAAGGACAAGCGCGAGATCATCGCCTACCTGCAGACGCTGGAGACCCGGCCGAGCCAGGGTGGGTTGACCCTGGGCGGCCTCGGCCCGGTCGCTGAGGGCTTCTGGGCCTGGGTGCTCGGCCTCGGGTCACTCGTCGGCTTCGCTATCTGGATCGCAGCAAAGGGGGCTCGCGCACGATGAGTCAGCACGATACGCACGACTCCGCCGGACACGACAGCACCGGCAAGGAGCTGGCCGTCACCGACGACCCGCGCTATCCGGTGCCCAACCCGGGACTGGAGGAGCACCTGCCGCGGCTGACCGACGTCGACGAGAAGGCCGGTAAGCGCGCCGAACGCCAGGTCGCCACCATGTTCGGACTGGTGCCGCTGCTGGCGATCGCCTTCGTGGTGATCTACTTCGCGGTCCCGAAGGATCTGGCGATCGACTTCGGCCCGCTGCACGCCAACGCCCTGCACACCCTGCTCGGCCTGACCCTCGGTGCGGCGATCCTGCTGATCGGCATCGGTGCCGTGCAGTGGGCCCGGCAGCTGATGGGTGACGTCGAGATCAGTGAGGACCGGCACCCGGCGGCCTCCTCGGAGGAGGCCCGGGCCGCGACCCTGGCCGAGTTCGACAAGGGTGTCGCCGAGTCGGGCATCACCCGGCGCAAGGTGCTCGGCCGCAGCCTGGCCGGTGCGCTGGGCGTGCTGGGCCTGCCGGCACTGGTGATGCTCGCCGACCTCGGCCCCTGGCCCACGAAGAAGGTGCGGGCCCAGACCATCGAGCACACCATCTGGAAAGAGGGCATCCGGCTGGTCAACGACATCACGTACACCCCCATCAAGGCCGAGGACCTCCGCATCGGGCAGCTGGTGAACGCGCAGCCGGAGAACCTGCAGGACCTGGAGGGCGTCGAGTTCGTCCAGGAGAAGGCCAAGGCCTCGATCATCATCGTCCGGATGAACCCGCAGACGATCAAGATCCCCGACTCGCGCAAGGACTGGCACGTCGGCGGGATCCTCTGCTACTCCAAGATCTGCACCCACGTCGGTTGCCCCATCAGCCTGTGGGAACAGCAGACCCACCACCTGCTCTGCCCGTGTCACCAGTCGACCTTCGACCTCGGTGACGCCGGCGTCGTGGTCTTCGGCCCGGCGGCCCGTTCGTTGCCGCAACTGCCGATCACCACCGACGCCGACGGCTACCTGGTCGCCCGGAGCGGGTTCACCGTTCCGGTCGGACCCAGCTATTTCGAGCGGGACTCGCGTCAAGACTTCAAGCAGGGTGACAACTGATGGCAAAGCCAGCCGCAACCACAAACCAGGCGCCGATTGTCGAGGCGCACGCCCCCGACAAGCAGCTCGGCCCGGTACTCAAGGCCGCCGCCGGACCCGCCAAGTGGGCCGACGACCGTCTCGGGCTCGCCGCCCTGGGGCGCAAGAACCTGCGTAAGGTGTTCCCCGACCACTGGTCGTTCCTGCTGGGTGAGGTGGCGCTGTACAGCTTCATCATCCTGCTGCTGACCGGCGTCTTCCTGACCATCTGGTTCAAGCCGTCGATGGCCGAGGTGGAGTACGACGGCACCTACCAGCTGCTTCGCGGACTGCCGATGTCGGAGGCGTTCTCCTCGACCCTCGACATCTCGTTCGACGTCCGCGGCGGCCTGCTCATCCGGCAGATGCACCACTGGTCCGCGATGCTGTTCGTGGCCGCCATGCTGGCGCACATGCTCCGGATCTTCTTCACCGGTGCGTTCCGCCGGCCACGGGAGATCAACTGGCTGCTCGGCGTCGCCATGTTCTCGATCGGCATGATCGAGGGCTTCGCGGGCTACTCGCTGCCGGACGACCTGCTCTCCGGCACCGGCCTTCGTTTCGTCGACGGTCTGATCCGGTCGATCCCGATCATCGGCACCTGGGCGGAGTTCTTCGTCTTCGGCGGCCAGTTCCCGGGCGGCATCATCATCGCCCGCCTGTACATGGCCCACATCCTGCTGATCCCCGGGCTGATCCTGGGCCTGATCAGCGCCCACCTGGCCCTGGTGGTCTACCACAAGCACACCCAGTACCCGGGCCCCGGACGGACCGAGAAGAACGTGGTCGGCTACCCGCTGTTCCCGGTGTACATGGCCAAGGCCGGCGGCTTCTTCTTCATCGTCTTCGGTGTCACCACGCTGATGGGTGCGCTGCTCACCATCAACCCGGTCTGGATGTTCGGACCGTACAACCCGGCACAGGTGACGGCCGGCTCGCAGCCGGACTGGTACATGGCCTTTGTCGAGGGCGCGATCCGCATCATCCCGAACTGGGAGTGGCACATCGGCGGCACCACCTGGTCGTGGAACATCTTCCTGCCCGGTGTCGGGCTGATGGGTCTGCTGTTCACGGTGATGGGCGTCTACCCGTTCATCGAACGCTGGGTCACCGGCGACACCGGTGAGCACCACATCCTGGACCGGCCCCGAAACAGGCCGACCCGGACCGCCTTCGGTGTGGCAGCGATGACCTGCTACGGCCTGTTCTGGATCGGCGGCGGCAACGACATCATCGCCACCCAGTTCAACCTGTCACTGAACTCGATCACCTACTTCCTGCGGTTCGCGGTCTTCATCGGACCGGTGCTCGCGTTCCTCATCACCAAGCGGATCTGCATCGGCCTGCAGCGGTCCGACCGGGCCCGGCTGCTGCACGGTGCCGAGTCGGGGGTCATCGTCCGCGATCCCTCGGGTGAGTACGCGGAGAAGGAGGTCCCGGTCAGCCTGGACGAGGCCTATGCCCTCACCCAGCACGCCGAGCTGCTGCCGATCGAGGCCGGTCCCGAGGAGGACGCCAACGGCGTGCCCGCCAAGACGATGTCGGCCAAGGAGAAGCTCAGGATCAGGGCGAGCCGGTTCTACTTCAAGGACAACGTCCGCAAGCCCAGCCGGGCAGAGCTGGAGGCGGCGGCCGCCCACCACGACGGTCACGGCAATGGCAACGGGCACCCGGTCGAGGGCAACGGGCACGCCATCGAGGGCGAGGAGCGCAAGGAGATCGGAGCCGTCCGGACCGACGAGTTCGGCATTCCCCGGTAGTCGGGCCTGTGTCGTTGGTCACGCCTGACAACGATTCGCCTCACGGCATCGTTGAACGGGGGTACTGACCGACGATAGCCGCTTTCGAGGGACATGACCGACAATCAGCGCCGCACGCCCACCGACCACCAGTCCGAGCCTGACCACCGGAAGAGAACGAGCCGGCTGGACCTGTCCCTGAGCCAGGTGCTCAGTGGTGCGGCCGCGGCGGCGACCGCAGCCGCACTCGGTTCCCACCTCGGCGTGGCCGGCACCATCCTGGGAGCGGCAGTGGCGAGTGTCATCGCGGCCATCGCCGGATCGGTCTACACCGCCTCGTTGCGCCACACCGGGAGCGGTGTGAAGAAGGTGCTGATCCGGTCGGCCGGTCATGACACCGGGCAGGCCACCCTGCAGCCGCCCATCGCAGTCGGCGGCCCACACCGGACCCGGACGCCCAAGCGGCTCACCGGCGTACTGGTGGTGGCCGGTGCCGCCTTCACCCTGGCCGTGCTGGGGATCACCGCGACCGAGGCCCTTCTCGGCCACTCGCTGTCCGGCGGCGGCGCGACCACGGTGCAGCAGGTCAGCCACCCCGCCGGGAACGGGCAGGTCGACACCACCCGGACTGACCGGCGGCAGCCGACCCAGACGCCCAGCCAGGACCCCTCGGCCACAGCCGCCACCCCTGCCGGTCCAGCGCCCACGCCGACCTCGGCCGACCCGACCTCGGCGTCGACCACGACGGCGCAGCCCGGCGATGCCTCCCCGACGACCGGGACCGTGCCGCCGGCGGCGCCGAGCCAGTCGACGACGACCGGGGCCGCCGGGCAGTCGGCCTCCCCCACCGCCGGCGACGGTTCCCGCTGAGGTCTGCTGGCGACGCGGCGGGCTGGGCGCCAGTCAGCCCGTCGAGCCGCCAACACCCGTACAAAGCCAAGGAAACTGTCACTCAGCCAGGCGGATTTCCCTGGCTTCGTGACAGTTTCCCAAGTCGACTTGGGAAACCGACACCCCCCCCGCGCTGATGGGCACCGGCTCGCTCGGAGGGGGCCGACCGGAGGAGAATGGTGGAGTGCGATTCCTCAACCCGAGCCATACCCCGGCTTATGACCTGACCTACTCCGACGTCTTCATGGTCCCCCGCCGGTCCGCGATCACCTCAAGGCTGTCGGTGGATCTGACCAGCACCGACGGGATCGGCACCACGCTGCCGCTGGTGGTCGCCAACATGACCGCCGTCTCCGGTCGGCGGATGGCCGAGACGGTGGCGCGGCGCGGCGGCATCGCCATCATCCCGCAGGACATCCCGACCGGCGTGGTCGCCGAGACCATCACCAAGGTGAAGGCCTCCCACATCGTGTTCGACACCGCGGTCACGGTGACGTCCGACACCACCGTCGGCGGCGCCTTGGCGCTGCTTGCCAAGCGCGCACACGGCCTGGTTGTGGTGGTCGACCGAGACCGTCCGATCGGAGTGGTGTCGGAGTTCGCCGCGGCCGGCGTCGACCGGTTCGCCCAGGTGCACGAGGTGATGACCGACGACATGCTGGTCGTCGGCCCGACCGCGTCGCCCGAGGAGATCTTCGACGCGCTCAGCGTCCGGCACGAGGAGACGGCTCTGGTGGTCGCCGACGGCCGGTTGCTGGGCGTGATGACCCGCAGGGGTGCCCTCCGCTCCACCCTGTACCGACCCGCTCTCGACCGGGACGGGCAGCTGATGGTCGGCGCCGCCGTCGGCATCAACGGCGACGTGGCCGGTCGGGCCGAGGCCCTGCTGGCGGCCGGCATCGACACGCTGGTGGTCGACACCGCGCACGGCCACCAGGACAAGATGATGCAGGCGCTGAAGGCGGTCCGTGAGGTGCGCGACCGGCTGGCCGAGGCCGGCGGATCCGCGTCCCGTCGGGTCCCGATCGTGGCCGGCAACGTCGTGGCAGCCGAAGGTGTCGATGACCTGGTCGAGGCCGGTGCGGACGTGGTCAAGGTCGGTGTCGGGCCGGGGGCGATGTGCACCACCCGGATGATGACCGGGGTGGGCCGCCCGCAGTTCAGCGCGGTGCTGGAGTGCGCCGAGGCCGCCCGGGCTGCGGGTCGTTCGGTCTGGGCCGACGGCGGTGTCCGCTACCCCCGGGACGTGGCGCTGGCGCTGGCGGCCGGCGCGGGCAGTGTGATGATCGGTTCCTGGTTCGCCGGCACCTACGAGAGCACCGGCAACCTGCTGCACGACCACCAGGGCAGGATGTACAAGGAGTCGTACGGGATGGCGTCGGCTCGTGCGGTGAAGCTGCGCACCCGGGACTCCTCCGGCTTCGACCGGGCCCGGGCCGGCCTGTTCGAGGAGGGCATCTCGTCGTCCAGGATGTACCTCGACCCGGAGCGGCCCAGTGTGGAGGACCTGATCGACTCGATCATCGCCGGCGTCCGGAGCAGCTGCACCTATGCCGGTGCCGCCGACCTGGAGGAGTTCCACCGCCTTGCCGTGGTCGGCGTCCAGTCACACTCGGGTTATGACGAGGGCCGGCCGCTGCACGCCAGCTGGTGAGTCACCCGAGCAGCTCGTCGGTCAGCCGGAGCAGGGCCCGACGCAGCGGCTCAGCCCGGTCGGCGAACACCCGTTGAGCCGCGACGTAGACCGCCCTGCCCTCGGCCGTCTCGACCGCCACCGGTGCGTACCCCAGCGAGGTCAGGTCGTAGGGGCTCGCCCGCATGTCCAGCTCTCGGATCTCCCGGGCCAGCGCGAAGCAGTCGGCCACCAGCTCCGACGGGGTCAGCGGCGACAGCTTGTAGGCCCACTTGTACAGGTCCATGTTGGCGTGCAGGCAGCCTGGCTGTTCGACCTCCGGCTGGCCTTGCCGGGTCAGCGGGAGCAGGTTCAGCGGTCTGGCCGGCTCGGTGAAGAAGCGGTAGGCGTCGAAGTGGGTGCAGCGCACCCCGCGCTCCTCGACGATGGCGGCCACCCGCTCCGGGGGGAACCGGAGCGGCAGCTGCGGGTGGCGGAGCCGACGCTGGTCCTGCCGGTAGACCATCGCCCACTCGTGCAGACCGAAGCAGCCGTACTGGGCCGGTCTGCCGACGGTCCGCCGGAGCAGGTTGTGCACCCAGGCCACCGTCTCACCGCGGGCCGACAGCACCGCAGCAGTGTCGACGCTCACCCCGGCGCTGCTGCGACGGTAGTCGCGCAGGTCGGCCAGCTCGGCCGCCGAGTCGCCGGTGAGCCGCACGCCGTGGCCGGGGTGCCAACGGCGCAGCTGGTAGGGCCGGTAGGAGTAGTACTCGAACAGGAAGTCCTCGACCGGGTGCGGCCGGCCGTGGCTGCGCCGTTGCCGGTGTCCCTCCAGCCAGCTGTCGACGCGGGCCCGGTGGTCGTCGCGACGGGCATGCCAGGTCGGCTCGTCAAGCACGAGCGGCTGGGCGGTGGGCGCGGTGGACACGGCACCCCATCCTAGGCGCGCTCGGCCCCCGGTGCGCTCGGGCCTCGGTGCAATCGGGCGGCGCCGCCCGGGCAGGTCGCGGCCCGGTCCGGATCCAGTTGGACCGTCACCCCGGCAGCACGACCCCGCGGTTTCCGTCGACGGTGACCAGGCTGCCCTCGGCCAGGGTGTCGACCGCGTCGAGGGTGCCGAGCACGGCCGGGATGCCATACTCGCGGGCGACGATGGCCGCGTGCGAGCCCGGGCCGCCGGTGTCGACGACCACCGCTGCAGCCCGCCGGAACAGGGGTGTCCAGGACGGGTTCGTGTACGGCGCCACCAGCACCTCGCCGGGTTGCAGTCGGTCGAACTCCGCTGCCGAGCGGATGATCCGTACCGGACCGGTGGCCACGCCGGCGGCACCGGCGGTCCCCCTGGCGAGGGTGCTGCCATCCTTGGGCGGCACTGACAGGTAGCGACGGTCTACCACCGGCCGGCGACCGAGGGTGGCACTCACCCGCCGTCGGTGCTCCACCAGAGCGCGGAGGCGGTCCCGGTCTTCGGGACCGGGTGGCCAGGTCAGCGCCAGCTCGTCCCGGCGGAGCCAGAAGACCTCCTCGGGCGCAGCCAACGCACCCACGTCGGTGAGCCGGCGACCATACTCGAGCAGGATGCGTCGCACCACCGGCTGCGCCATGGTGGCGTAGTAGTGGGTGTCCTCGCGGAACTGGGTGAAGCCTCGGGCCCGTTCGAGCTGCACCTCGACCCGCCGCCGGATCGGGGGCAACCGGGTCAACGGATGGGCGAAGAGCTCCCGCTCGGCTCTCGCGGTCCCGTTCGCGGTCGCGGCTGCCGGTTGCCCGGCACTGGCCTTCAACAGGGCCAGCACGGTCTCCGGGGCGTCGCGCCAGCAGGGCTGGCTGACATAGAGGAGCAACGACTCGCGGTGGCCGTGCACCCGCAGGAAGGCGTCGAAGTCGGCCAGGAAGCCGACCCCGGACGGTGAGGCCGCCAGCGTCGCCCGGATCCGGTCAGCAGGCTGCTCGACGAAGGTTCGGGCCAGCTCCGCGTCGGCCCGGATCCGGTCGGCCAGCTCCTCCAGCCACCGGTTCGTCTCCGCGGTCCTGGTCTCGACGCCGGCCATCAGGGTGCCGATCAGCCGACCGCGGTTCAGCAGCCGTAAGGTGATCTGGAACCGGCCGAGGGCCAGCACCGCACGGGCCAGGAACCGGCTCCGGAGCTCGAGCGCGCTGACGAACAGCTCCAGGGCACCGGTCATCGTCGGCTCGAGATCCGCGTACGGCAGCAGGGTCAGGTCGCGCCCCAGCCCGTCGCTGACCCCTGCCAGGAACCGCCGCATCCGCGGATCGTCCATCAGGACCTCTCGGCTGTAGCGATCCCCGTGCACGGCACTGCGGAGCATCCGCACCGGGGTGGACGGACCCACCCGAGGGGCTACCGGCACCAGCTCGACCAGAACGCCGTCCTGCTCGACCAGAAGGTCCTCGAAGGACCGCGGTCGCACGCCCATCGAGCCGACGAACAGTTCCACCCCCGCATAGCCGGCGGCGGTCCAGCTCGTCACGTCCATCGGGGTGGGCCGGATGGGCAGCAGTTCGGCCAGCATGGTGGCCATCGCCCGCTGCGCCCGGCTGACGTCGACAGGGGTGGGAAGGGCGGTCATCGCGCGAGCCTGCAGGATGTGGAACCGGCCGTCGGCCAGGGCCCACTCGATGTCCTGCGGCTGCCCGAAGAGTCGCTCGATCCGGGTCGCCAACCGGGTCAGCTCACGGAGCTGGCTTCGGGTCAGCACCGGTGTAGTGCCGACCGCGCCGGTGGTCTGGGTGACGCCGCCGCCGCGGACGGATCGGATCGCCACCTCGGCCCGCCCGAGGGTGATCGTGCGTGCCCGGCCCGTGCGCTTGTGCACCAGGTAGTGGTCGGGGGTCACCAGGCCGGCCGCGACCGCCTCGCCCAGCCCGGGGCTGGCGTCGACCGCGGCCAGCTCGCGTGCACCGCTGACCGGGTCGGCGGTGAAGATCACGCCCGCCACCTCGGAGTCGACCATGGCCTGGACGACCACGGCCATCGAGGAAGCCGCGTCGTCGAGGCCCAGCTCGGACCGGTAGTCGACCGCCCGTTCGGTCCACAGCGAGGCCCAGCAGCGGTGGACGGCAGTCAGCACCGCGTCCTCGCCGACGACGTTGAGGAAGGTGTCGTGCTGGCCGGCGAACGCGGCCCCCGGCTGGTCCTCGGTGGTGCTGGAGGACCGGACGGCCACCGGCCCGACCTCGAGCCGCCGGTAGGCCGCACGGATGGCCTCGGACACCTGGGCATCCTGGTCACGGCGGCGGAAGGCCTCGGTGGTGACCACATACCCTGGCGGGACCGGCAGACCGGCCCGCAGCAGCGCACCGAGCGCCGTCGCCTTGCCACCGGCGAGACTCAGCGACTCGGGCCCGAGCTCAGCCAGCGGCAGCACCAACGGGACGCTTGCGATGACCATCGATGCCGGCTCAGGCGTTCGCGAACCGCTTCGCGCTGCGCTCGCGGGCCCGCTCGGCCTCCACCTCGCGGTTCTTGGGTGGAGCGGAGGTGGTCAGCGCCTCGAGCAGGTGGTGGGTGGCGTGCGCCACCTCCGCAACGGCCCGGTCGAAGGCCTCCTGGTTGGCCTTCGACGGCTTGGTCGTCCCCGCCACCTTGCGGACGTACTGCAGCGCGGCGGCGTGCACCTCGGCAGACGTGGCCGGCGGGTCGAAGTTGTGCAGTTGATGGATGTTCCGACACATACTGCGACCCTAGTCGTTGGCGGCGACAAGATCACCCCTGTCGACGACGCAAGCGGCTAGTGCGCGTGCTCCTTGCGGTAGAACTCGTAGATCCAGCCGGTGCAGGTGAAGGCGCCGAGGGCGAAGCCGAGGATCATCAGCCACCAGCCGAACACCGGACCCAGCGCGATCAGGGCCACGGTCAGCGCGCAGAACAGCGGCCAGATGCTGTGCGGCGGGAAGAAGCCGAGCTCGCCGGCGCCCTCGGCGATCTCGCCGCCCTTGCGGTCTTCCGGCCGGGGGTCGATCCGGCGGGAGATGAGCCCCAGGTAGCCGGTGATCATGAACACCAGGAAGAAGGTGAGCAGCAGCGCGGCGGTGCCGGCCGGTTCGTGACTGGAGAACCAGTAGATGGGGGTGACGACCAGGAAAAAGATCGTCAGCGCACCGAAGATCCAGGCCTCTGCCCTCATCGGCCCTCCCCCGCCTCGTGGTGACCGGCCTCGTGGTGACCGGCGCGATTGTGCAGCTCCGCCATCCTGCCCTCGTCCTCACCGGCGTCGAGCAGCCCGTCCTCGTCGGCGTTGTTGGCCGGGTACTCCAGCAGTGCGACCTCCGGGTGGTGCAGGTCGAAGGCCGGCGACTCGGATCTGATCCGCGGCAGCGAGGCGAAGTTGTGCCGCGGCGGTGGGCTACTGGTGGCCCACTCCAGCGACCGACCCCAGCCCCACGGGTCGTCTGAGTTCACCAGCGGAGACTTGCGCGAGATCCAGACGTTGTACAGGAACGGCAGCATCGAGACCCCGAGCAGGAACGCACCCACCGACGAGACCTGGTTGAGGACGGTGAAGCCCTCGTTCGGCAGGTAGTCGGCGTACCGGCGCGGCATCCCTTCGACGCCCAGCCAGTGCTGGACCAGGAACGTGGTGTGGAAGCCGATGAACAGCAGCCAGAAGTGGATCTTGCCCCAGGTCTCGTTGAGCATCCGCCCGGTGAACTTCGGCCACCAGAAGTAGAAGCCGGCGAACATCGCGAACACCACCGTGCCGAAGACCACGTAATGGAAGTGAGCGACCACGAAGTAGGTGTCGGACACCTGGAAGTCCAGTGGTGGGCTGGCCAGGATGACCCCGGTGATGCCGCCGAACAGGAACGTCGTCAGGAAGCCGATGGACCACAGCATCGGGGTGTCGAAGGTCAGGCTGCCGCCCCACATGGTGCCGATCCAGTTGAAGAACTTCACCCCGGTGGGTACGGCGATCAGGAACGTCATGAAGGAGAAGAAGGACAGGCTGACCGCACCGGTGACGAACATGTGGTGGGCCCACACCGCCACCGAGAGGGCGCCGATGCCGAGGGTGGCGCTGACCAGACCGATGTAGCCGAAGATCGGCTTGCGGCTGAAGACCGGCAGGATCTCGGTGATGATGCCGAAGAACGGCAACGCGATGATGTAGACCTCAGGATGACCGAAGAACCAGAACAGGTGCTGCCACAGGATCGGTCCCCCGTTGGCGGCGTCGAACACGTGCGCCCCCAACGCGCGGTCGGCCTCGAGCACCAGCAGCGCCGCAGCCAGGATCGGGAACGCGATCAGCACCAGGATCGAGGTGACCATGATGTTCCAGGTGAAGATCGGCATCCGGAACATGGTCATGCCGGGAGCCCGCATCGTCAGGATCGTGGTGATGAAGTTCACCGCGCCCAGGATGGTGCCCAGACCGGCCAGGTAGAGGCCCATCAACCAGAGGTCACCGCCGACGCCGGGAGAGTTCACCGCATCGCTCAACGGCGCGTACGCGAACCAGCCGAAGCTCGCTGCCCCCTCGGGTGAGAGGAAGCCGGAGACGGTGATCAGGCCACCGATCAGGTACAGCCAGTAGGAGAACATGTTCAGCCGCGGGAAGGCCACATCGGGGGCACCGATCTGCAGCGGCATGATCGCGTTCGCGAACCCGGCGAACAGCGGGGTGGCGAAGAGCAGCAGCATGATCGTGCCGTGCATGGTGAAGAACTGGTTGTATGTGTCGTAGGACAGATACTGCAGCCCCGGGAAGGCCAGCTCGGCACGGATGGCCAACGCCAGCAGACCGCCGAAGGCGAAGAAGCACATCGAGGTGATGAAGTAGAGGTTGCCGATCACCTTATGGTCGGTGGTCGTCACCCACTTCCAGATGGTCTGGCCGAGCTCACGGGTCGGTGCTGCGACGTCGGTCGCCGTTGCGGTCCGCTCCAGTGTGGTCACCGGTCACCTTCTTTCTGAGTGCCACCGATGGTGGTGCTGCTCTGCGCGCCCTTCGCCTCGCCGATCTGGCCCTTGTCGGCAAGGCTCTTCAGGTGCGCGTTGTAGTCGGACTGGCTGACGATCTTGACGGTGAAGATCATCGCCGAGTGGTAGGTCCCGCACAGCTCGGCGCACTTGCCGGCGAAGGTCCCCTCCTTGGTCGGCGTCACGTCGAAGGTGTTGTGCCGACCAGGCACGACGTCCATCTTCATGTAGAACGACGGGATCCAGAAGGAGTGGATGACATCGGGAGAGGAGAGCTTGAACCGGACCGACTCGTTGACCGGAAGGTAGAGGGTCGGCGACTTCTCGATCGTCCCGGTCTCCCAGACGTCGTTGCCGACCGCCGAGTTCTGGGCTTCGCGGTAGTTGAACGTCCATGACCACTTCTGGCCGACCACGTCGATGGTGTGTGCCGGCTTGGCCTCCTTGGCCAGCACGTTGTCCTGGCTGATCACGGTGAAGTAGAACAGCACCGCGATGGCGATGAACGGCGCAGCCGTGTAGAAGATCTCCATCGGCAGGTTGTACCGGGTCTGGCGCGGCAGCTCGCTGCCGCGGCGGCGGAACCGGATGATGACGTAGCCGATCAGGCCCCAGACACCGAAACCGACGATGCCCCCCAGGATCCAGAAGCCGATCCAGAGGTCATGGATGTACGGCGCCCGGTCACCGGCGGCCTCGGGTAGCCCGAGCCGCTGCAGATGCGCGACATCCGCTGAGCTGCACCCGGCGAGCGCCAAGGCGGCGACCGCAACCATCGCCGCCAGCGGCCGGCGCAGCCACTTGTCCCTCACACCCACGTCGTGCCTTCCTAGGTTCAAAGATCAGACTGGTCGAAACACTACGGTCACCTTAACGCAGGACGTCGGAGCGAACGGTGCGGGTTCGGTTAAGTTTCAGGTGTGGCGAATTCGGTGGTCCCAGCCTTCCTGGACGCGTCTTCCGGTGAGCCGATGCTGCCCGAGGCACGGGAGGCCTGGAACGCGGCGCAGGACTCCGGCTGGGGCGACGTGCTCCGGCTGCACCGGCCGGGCAGACTGGCTGCGCAGGCCCTCGACCGGGCCCGAGCCCTGGTGGCCGAGACCGTCGGCGCCCGGGAGGACGAGGTCGTCTTCGTCAGCTCCGGCACCCATGCCGCCCACGCGGCCATCGCCGGCCTGGCGCTGGGGCGAGCCCGAACCGGCCGCGGGCTGGTCGCCTCCGCTGTCGAGCACTCCTCCGTGCTGGCTGCCTGCGACACCTTCGGCGACGGCCGTCGGGTTGGGGTGGACCGGCTCGGCCGGGTCGACCTGGCCGGGTGGCGCGAGCAGGTGGAACGCCCCGACGTCGCGGCCGCCTGCCTGCAGGTCGCCAACCACGAGGTCGGCACGCTGCAGCCGTACGGTGAAGCGGCTGAGATCTGCCAGGGCGCGGGCGTACCGCTGGTGCTGGACGCGACCAGCGCGCTCGGCCGGATCCCGCTCGACCAGGCCGGCGGATGGTCGGTGCTGACCGGATGGGCCGGGGCCTTCGGTGGACCGGCGTCGGTCGGCATCATGGTCATCCGTCGGCGAGCCCGCTGGCGAGCCCCCTACCCCGCCGACGACTACCAGGCGGGTCGGTGGCCGGGCCCCGTCGACGTACCCGCCGTGGTGGCGGCCGCGGTCGCCCTGCACACCTGGGTGCAGCAGCGGGCGGAGGTCGCAGACCGGCAGCGGGTGCTGGTGGACCGGATGCGGCACCGGATCGCCGCGACGGTGCCCGACGTCGACCTGGCCGGCGACCCCGACCAGCGGCTGCCGCACCTGCTGACGTTCTCCGTCCTCTATGTCGCCGGCGAGGCGCTGACCCTCGAGCTGGACCGGGCCGGTATCGCCGTCGCCAGCGGGTCGGCCTGCAGCGCCAGCTCGGAGGAACCCTCGCACGTACTGGCGGCGATGGGGGCACTCACCCACGGCAATATCAGAGTCGGGTTGACCCGGACCTCGTCCCAGACCGAGGTCGACGCCCTCTGCACCGCGCTGCCCCCGATCGTGGCCGAGCTGAGGTCACGCCTCGACCTGTGAGCGTGCGGCCGGGGCCCTCTCCTCGGCACGAGGTGTTGACTGGTCGGGGTGTTGAATGGTCGCCGTGACCACATCCCCGGAGGACCAGCCGGCCCTGCAGCTGGACTGTCTCGGGATGAAGTGCCCGCGGCCGATCATCGAGCTGGCCAGGCGGATGTCCGAGGTGCCCGTCGGAGCGGTGGTTGAGCTGCTGGCCGACGACCCGGCGGCCGGACCGGATGTCGCCGCCTGGTGCCGGATGCGCAGCCAGCAGCTGGTCGCCGACCAGCGACCGCGGTTCCTGATCCGCCGCACGGCCTGACAGCGATCACACCCGGAGACGGCCAAGGCCCCCGCTCCGAAGGAACGGGGGCCCCAGGCTCGATACCACAGGCTCATTGGCTGAGACTCGGTGCTGTCGGCTGGCGCTCGGCGCTACCAGCCGCGAACGCCAGGTCTCAGTGGAAGCTGTCGCCGCAGGCGCACGAGCCGCCGGCGTTCGGGTTGTCGATGGTGAAACCCTGCTTCTCGATGGTGTCGACGAAGTCGATGGTGGCGCCGGACAGGTAGGGGGCGCTCATCCGGTCGGTCACCACGTTGACGCTGCCGTAGGACTTGACGATGTCGCCGTCCAGGCTGCGCTCGTCGAAGAACAGCTGGTAGCGAAGGCCGGAGCAGCCACCCGGCTGGACCGCGACGCGGAGCGCCAGATCGTCACGTCCCTCGCCCTCGAGCAGAGCAGCGACCTTGCTCGCTGCCTCGTCGGTGAGCACGATGCCGTCGGTCACGGGGGCTGCGGTGGTCTGGTCCTGCACAGTCATATTCTTCTCCAGTCTGCTGACTCGGCTTGTACATCGCAGAACCTCACGACACCGGCGAGTATTCCCGCCGACTGTGCTCGTCCTGCCGGAGTCAGTCTACGACCGCCGGACGGGCGTTCCAAACCCCCAGGACGCGGCTGTTGTCCTCACCAGGACCAGGACCGGGCGATCCGGCGGCTGGTCGCCGCCAGTTCGGCGGCGGTGGTGTCCCCGCCGGTGGGATCGTCCCCGGCCGAATCCCGGACCGCGTAGGCCGACTCGATCCCCATCGTGCGCATCTCCCGGCCGCCGATCAGAACCTCGCCGGCGACCACGATGCAGGGGCAGAGCGCCGCGCCCGCCTGCCGTGCCGCCTCGGCGACCACGCCGCCGCCTCGGCCGGCGAAGTCGAACACGCCGCAGCCGGTCACCACCAGGTCGGCACGCCGAACCGTCGCGGCCAGGTCGGCCAGCTCGGCGGTGAAGGCGGGGCCGGAGAGGATCCGGCCGCCGAGTGCGGCGATCGCCATGCCGGTGCCGCCACACGCCCCGACACCGGGCAGGTCGAGGACCTCGGGTCGAGCCAGTCGGGCGAGGCGCTCCAGGCTGGCGTCGGTGGCCAGCAGCCTCGCCGGGTCGTCGCCGGCCTCGCGACCCTTGAGCGAGGTGATCCCCCGCAGTCCGACCAGGAGCTGTTCGGTCTGGTCACCGGGAACGACGCCGATGAGCTCGGCGTCCCCGAGCAGCTCGATGACCGGGTCCAGGTCGAGCCGGGTGAGGTCGCCGAGGGCGGCCACTCCTGCATCGAGCGGGACGTCGGCGGTGGCTCCCAGGGCAGCCAGCAGGCCGGCGCCGCCGTCGTGGCAGCGGGCTGCGGTCAGGTCGACGAGGATGCGGGCGGGCCGGGTCGCGGCGTTCTGCAATGCCTGCCGGAGGGCCCGTCCCAGCCCCACCGAGCTGCCGTGCAGGTCGATACCTGTAGACGGCTGGGCCGACGGGGGTTCCGGGGCGACCAGGAGGGCATCCGCGCCGACCGTCAGGTTGACGATGAGGTCGTCGAGCACGCCGGAGACGAGGTCGCTGCCCCACTGGTCGGCGACCGCCTGGGCGAAGCCACGGCCGGCCTCCCCCATCGGGACCACGGCGACCTCGGCGTCAGGCCAACCCTCGGCGATCGCGGTGCCGGCCCGGGCCGATGACATCGCACCGATCGAGTCGACGGCCACCACTACACGCATGAGGAGGATTGTCCTCTAGTGGTTGTCAGAGGGCCGTGCCAGGTTGGACTTCATGGACACCGGGCGCGAGATCGACTGGACAGCCGAGCTGGCGCAGCAGCTCGACTGGCACTGGCAGCACCAGGTCCGGCCACGGTTGGCCGGGCTGACCGACGCGGAGTACTTCTGGGAGCCGGTGGCCGGCTGCTGGAACCTGCGCCCGCGTTCGGCCGGCACCCCACCGGAGGCCGCCGGCGGCGGTGACTTCGTGATCGACTTCGCCGTGCCCGAGCCGGTGCCGCCGCCGGTCACCACGATCGCCTGGCGGATCGGTCATCTCCTGGTCGGCGTGCTCGGCGCACGCAACGCCAGCCACTTCGGCGGTCCGCCGATCGACTATCAGAGCTATGACTATCCGGGAACGGCGGCACTGGCGCTCGAGCGGCTCGACCAGGCGTACGCAGGCTGGATCGGCGGGGTGCGCGGCCTCGACGATGCCGGGCTGGCCCGGCCGTGCGGGGAGTACGGCTTCGAGCAGGACCCGATGGCCGGGCTGGTGCTGCACATCAACCGCGAGACGATCCACCACTGCGCCGAGATCGCCCTGCTGCGCGACCTGTACGCCCACCGTCAGCCACCCCTCGATCCTCGCCCGCCTGGCTGAGGGGGCGCCGGTAGGCTGGGAGAATGACCATCACCTCCACCCCGCTGTCGCTCTTCGTGCTGGGCAAGGAGTCGGACCCGCAGTCCGAACGAGGGGTCGAGTGCCCCGGGGACCTGCCGCCCGCCTCCGACCCTGCACTGGTGGAGCGAGCGCGCCGCGCGAAGGCTGCACTGGGCGACCGGCTGTTCGTCCTCGGCCACCACTACCAGCGGGACGAGGTCATCCAGTTCGCCGACGTCACCGGTGACAGCTTCAAGCTGGCCCGCGAGGCGGCTGCCCGGCCGGAGGCCGAGTTCATCGTCTTCTGCGGAGTGCACTTCATGGCGGAGTCCGCCGACATCCTGACCGCGCCGGAGCAGAAGGTGATCCTGCCCGACCTGGCGGCCGGCTGCTCGATGGCCGACATGGCCCGGCTGGCGCAGGTGGAGGATGCCTGGGACGTGCTCGCGGCCGCCGGCGTCGCCGACGTCACCGTGCCGGTGACATACATGAACTCGTCGGCCGACATCAAGGCGTTCTGCGGTCGGCACGGCGGCGTCGTCTGCACCTCCTCCAACGCCAAGTCGGTGCTGGAGTGGGCCTTCCAGCGTGGTGAGAAGGTGCTGTTCCTGCCCGACCAGCATCTCGGCCGCAACACCGCCGTCCTGCAGCTGGGCCTCGGGCTGGACGAGTGCGTCGTCTACGACCCGCACCGGCCCGACGGCGGGCTGACCGCCGAGCAGCTGGCGGCGGCGAAGGTCATCCTGTGGAAGGGCCACTGCTCGGTGCACGGCCGGTTCACGGCCGAGGCCGTCGACGACGTGCGCGCCCGGATCCCCGGCGTCAAGGTGCTGGTGCACCCCGAGTGCCAGCACGAGGTCGTGCTGAAGGCAGACCTGGTCGGCTCCACCGAGTTCATCATCAAGACCCTGGAGCAGGCACCCGAAGGCTCGGCCTGGGCGATCGGCACCGAGCTCAACCTCGTCAAACGGCTCGCGAACGCCCACCCGGACAAGCAGATCGCCTTCCTGGAGAAGACGGTCTGCTACTGCGCCACGATGAACCGGATCGACCTGCCGCATCTGGTCTGGGCGCTCGAACAGCTCGTCGAGGGCAACGTCGTCAACCAGATCACCGTCGACGAGGAGACCAGCCGGTACGCCAGGGAGGCGCTCCAGCGGATGCTGGACCTGCCCGGCGAGACCGCCAAGGACTAGCCACCGCCAGCTGCATCCTGATGCCGTCCCGTCAGGCTGAGGTTGGATCTCCGGTCGTCTCCGGTAGGGGTCGGCAGCGCCGCCTCGGGGGTCAGCGCAGGTAGGGAATCGTCTGCGGACCCTCGGGCAGGACGCAGCAGCGTGCCCCCGGGCCGGCCGCGGCCAGTGCGGCGAGGACGAAGGCGCCGACATCGTCGACCGCACCTAGGTGCGCCGTGGCGAGCTGCTCGCCGGTCAGGCCGGCACAGTGCACGCTGACCCTCGCCCGGGTCTGCACCTTGGCCTGGATCTGCACCTGCCACTGGTCCGGCACGGTCTCCGACCGGCCCTCGATCTGGGCCAGCAGGGCCGCCGGCGACTCCGCAGACGTCAGGACGTCGACGTACGAGCCATGGTCGGGAAAGCCGTCTGAGCACTCGGCGACGGCAACCAGCACGCCACCGGGCTTGACCACCATCGCGCCTGCCGACATGCCCTTCACCGCCTGGTAGAGGTTCTGGTCCAGCGGGTAGCCGGAGTTGGTCGTGACCACCACATCGAACGGACCGTCCACCGGCACCATCGCCAGCTCCCTGGCCTTCTCGCAGGCGGCCGCGTGCATCGCGAGCAGGTCCCCGCCGAACGCCTCGACGATCTCATGGTCCCGGTTCATCACCACGTCAACTGCGTAGGTCGCACCGGTCTGGGCGGCGATCGCCCGGACGTCGTCGTGCACCGGGTTGGTCTCGGTCACCCCCCAGGTCGCCCTCGGGTCGGCGATCCGGGCCGCGTCGTGCAGCACCAGCACCGTGTCCAGACCGGCCAGGCCCGGCGCGATCATCTTCGGGCCGCCGCTGAAGCCGGCGAAGAAGTGCGGCTCGACGAACCCGGTGGTGATCTTGATGTCGGCCTCCACCCAGTGGGTGTTCAGCCACACCGGCACACCGTTGCCGGCGGTCCCGCACCAGGTCAGGCTGTCCGGGTCGCGGGCGTCGTGGTTGACGACCCGGACCCGGTCGACCACAGCGTCGGTCAGCATCTCCCTGAGTTCGGCGTCGTCGTTGCCGCGGTGGGTGCCGGTCGCGACCAGGATGGTCACGCGGTCCAGGTCGACCAGGTCGGCGATCTCGGCCAGCACCGCCGGGACCATCACCTCGCGCGGCTGAGCCCGGGTGCCGTCGCAGACCGAGATCGCCACCGTCGAGTCACGGGAGGCCCCAGCCGCGGCCAGCCGCTCTCGCAGCGGGAGCCCCGCCACCGGCTCGCGGAGGGCGCGGCGCACCTCGGCAGCCGGGTCGGCGACGCCGGGCCGGTAGCTCGGCTCGATCACGGTGGTCTGGTCACTGGGCAGGTCGACGACCAGCCCGTCGCGGCCGTAGGCGAGCCTGATCTGTCGGGTGCCGGGCATCAGCCGGGGATGAGTCCCTCTTCGGACTCGTCCAGCAGCCGCCGCACCTCGTCGAGGGTCGCGTCGGACGAGGGCAGGATGAGGTCGGAATCCTGCAGCGCGTCATCAGGGACGACCGCGCCGCTGCTGCGGACCTGCTCGAGCAGCGAGTGCAACGCCGCAGCCAGCTGCTGCTCGTCGTTCGCCTGCACCGCCTGCTCGACGGCATCGTCCAGTCCGTTCAGGGCGGCCACCGCCTGCTCGTCGAGCACCCACTGGCCCTCGCCGAGGATGCGCACGATCATCGCAGGTCCTCGTGGTTCGGCTGCTGCACCCCAGGAGCCTGCTGCTGCCCGGTCGACCACTGCTGGCCGGCGTCCGGGGCGGTGTAGCCACCCTGGGTGGGCGGCGCCGCCGACTGCGGCGTCGGGTTGCCCTGACCCTCGAGGGCGGCGGGCGCAGCCGCGGCCGGACCGGCGCCGAGGGATGCCTTCATCCGGGCCAGCTCGTTCTCGACGTCGGAGGACGAGGCCAGCTGCTCGAGTTCGAGGGTGATGTCGTCCTTGGCCGTACCGGTCGGGTCCTCCAGTGCACCGCTGGCGAGCAGCTCGTCGATGGCACCGGCCCGGGCCTGCATCTGGGCGGTCTTGTCCTCCGCGCGCTGGATGGCCAGCCCGACGTCGCCCATCTCCTCTCCGATGCCGGAGAAGGCCTCGTTGATCCGGGTCTGCGCCTCGGCTGCGGAGTAGGTCGCTTTGATGGTCTCCTTGCGGGTCCGGAAGGCGTCGACCTTGGCCTGCAGCCGCTGGCTGGCGCGGGTGAGCTTCTCCTCCTCGCCGAGCAGCTGGGCGTGCTGGGTCTGCAGGTCGGCCAGCTGCTGGGCGATACCCGACTTGCGGGTCAGCGCCTCGCGGGCCAGGTCCTCACGACCGACCTGAAGAGCCTTCTGCGCCTGCTGGTTGAGCTTGTCGATCTGAGCGTTGAGCTGGTTGGCCTGCAGTTCCACCCGCTTGCGGCTGGTGGCAACGTCGGCGACGCCACGACGGACCTTCTGCAGGAGCTCGAGCTGGCGCTGGTAGGAGTAGTCGAGGGTCTGCCGCGGGTCTTCCATTTTGTCCAAGGCCTTGTCGGTCTTGGCGCGGAAGATCAACGAGATGCGCTGAAAAATGCCGCTCATGACGTGTCAGCTGGTCCTTCCAGTCTTCTGGGTGCAACGAGGTGTCCCTCACTCTATGCCTGCGGCGGTAGCGAACACAGGTCACGGTTGCGGGTAGTTTCGTCATTGGGTGGAACCCCTGACAGAATCCAGGGGTTCGAGCGATCGGGTCGGGGTGGCGGCCGGCGGCACCGCCGAGAGCCTCACCGGAGGCGATCGCGAGAGGGCCCAGCTCCACTGCACCACCCGTCACCAGCCCTGTCCAGTTCAACCCCGTTAAGTTCAACCCCGTTTAGCCAGCATCGTCCAGCCAGCACAGTCGAAGAGGTACCCGTGGCATTCTTCCGTCGCAACAACAACGAGGTCGCCGACCCCGAGCCGAGCGAGCCGACGATGGACTCGACCGTCGCCGGGCGGGCGAAGAAGGACCGGCCGACGCCGACCCGGAAGGAGGCTGAGGCGCTCCGCCGGCAGCGGCTGCACCGTCAGCTGACGAAGAAGGAGGCCCGGGCGGAGAACGCCCGCGCTGCCCGTACCGACCGGATGCGCGCGATGCAGGCCCGGGACGCGACGCCCGAGAAGGCCCTGATGCGTGACTATGTGGACTCGCGTTTCAACATCGGCGAGTTCCTGCTGCCGAGCCTGGTGGTCATCCTCGCGCTCACGTTCCTCAACTCGGTGCTGCCCGCACTGACGTTCATCAGCACCATCCTGATGTACCTGTTCATCCTGCTGGTGATGTTCGACGGCTTCCTGATGTGGCGGGGCTTCAAGAAGGTGCTGGCCGAACGGCAGCCACGGGCGCAGACCAAGGGGCTGCTGTTCTACGGGATGAACCGGGCGATTCAGATCCGTCGCTTCCGGGTACCGCCTCCCCGGATCAAGCGCGGCGAGTCCTTCTGACCGACCCAGCTCTGATCCACCCCCATTCTCATCGGCACGTCTCCCATCATCGAGTGAAGAGGACAGCATGGAGTTTCGTTATCTTGGCAACAGCGGCCTGAAGGTCTCGGCCGTCTCCTACGGCAACTGGGTGACGCACGGCTCGCAGGTCGAGGCCGAAGCCGCTACCCGTTGCGTCCAGGCGGCACTGGAGGCCGGCATCACCACCTTCGACACCGCGGACACGTACGCCAACACCAAGGCCGAGGTCATCCTCGGTGACGCGCTCGCGGGTCAGCGGCGGGAGAGCCTGGAGATCTTCACCAAGGTCTACTTCCCCACCGGCCCCGGCGGCCCGAACGACACCGGTCTGTCCCGCAAGCACATGATGGAGTCCATCAACGGCTCGCTGAAGCGGTTGAAGACCGACTACGTCGACCTCTACCAGGCGCACCGCTACGATCACGAGACTCCTCTCGAGGAGACGATGCAGGCATTCGCCGACATCGTCCGGGCTGGC
The DNA here is from genome assembly GCF_016907535.1 of Microlunatus panaciterrae. Taxonomy (NCBI): domain Bacteria; kingdom Bacillati; phylum Actinomycetota; class Actinomycetes; order Propionibacteriales; family Propionibacteriaceae; genus Microlunatus; species Microlunatus panaciterrae. The sequence goes on along the minus strand of NZ_JAFBCF010000001.1, from coordinate 3,341,831 downwards.
AAGGCGCTCTACATCGGCGTCAGCGAGTGGACGCCCGATCAGCTGCGCGCCGGGCACGCCCTGGCCCGCGAGCTGCGCATCCCGTTCGTCTCCAACCAGCCGCAGTACAGCGCCCTCTACCGGGTGATCGAGCCGGAGGTCGTGCCGACCTGCCGTGAGCTCGGCATCAGCCAGGTGGTGTTCTCGCCGATCGCCCAGGGAGTGCTGACCGGCAAGTACAAGCCGGGCCAGCCGGTGCCGGAGGGTTCCCGGGCCACTGACGAGCGCGGCTCGCAGTTCATCCAGCACATGCTCACCGACGAGGTGCTGACCCGGGTGCAGAAGCTGGCGCCGCTGGCCGAGGCCGAGGGGCTGAGCATGGCCCAGCTGGCCGTCGCCTGGGTGCTGCAGAACGACAACGTGGCCTCCGCCATCACCGGCGGGTCACGCCCGGAGCAGATCGCCGACAACGCCGCCGCCGCCGGCAAGAAGCTGTCCGCCGAGACGATGGCCGGCATCGACGAGGCGCTCGGAGACGCGGTCGAGCGTGACGGCTCGGTGGTCGGGCAGGCCTCGCCGAAGTCCCGGCTGACCTGATGAGCTGGCGCTGGCAGGCCGACAAGCCCCGAGGCGTCGTCATCGACGCCGCCGGGCTGGGACTGGAGCAGACGTTCCCGGCCCAGGGCGACGCGGAGAGCTGGCTGGGCGAGGCCTACCCGGAGCTGGCCGAGGCGGGCGTGACCGCCGTCAGCCTGTTCGAGGGGGACCGGCTGGTGTACGGACCGATGAGCCTGGCACCGGAAGGCACCTGACCGGACGGCTCCGGGTCGAAGACGAGCGGACCTCGGCGGTCAGCGTGGTGTGTCATTCGCGCCGGGCGGCGGGGTCCGCCGTCGCCGGCGGTTCTCGCCGGTGAGGAGCATGGCGCCGAAGCCGGTCACCACGACGCCCACGCCGACGATCACCGGCCTGGCGTTGCGGACCGCCGCAGCCCGCTGTTCATAGCTCTGCACTCCGGTGCCGTCGGCCTTGCGGCAGACGTCCCCGGGGTGCATCAGCGCGCCCCGGCAGGTGACGTCCGGGTGCGCGCCGAGGGTGAATGGGTAGGCCATGATCAGCAGCCCGACGATGATCAGCAGCAACTGGGCCACTGGCGGCCAGGGCGCTGTGCGCCGGGCATGATCAGGTTTCACGGACACCGGGGGTGACGAACGGCGGCCGGGTGATCACGAACGACTCGGCCCGGCCGCGGATGTCCACCGTCACCGTGTCACCGTCGGAGAAGGCGGCATCGACCAGTGCCAGGGCGATGCCCGTCTTCAGCGTCGGGGAGAACGTCCCCGAGGTGACCTCGCCGATCCTGTCGCCGGCCGGGCTGGACACCGTCATGTGCGGTCGCGGGATCCCTCGACCGACCGCCTTGAGACCGCGCAGCAGCCGACTCGGGCCGGCCTCCTTCTCGGCCCGCAACGCCCGGTCGCCGAAGAAGGCGGGCTTCTTCCAGCCCACCGCCCAGCCGAGCCGCGCCTGCACCGGGGTGATCTCTGGTGAGATGTCCTGGCCGTGCAACGGGTAGCCCATCTCGGTACGCAGGGTGTCGCGGGCACCCAGGCCGGCGGGCCGCAACCCGTACGGCTGGCCGGCGGCGACCACCGCGTCCCAGACGGCGACGGCCCGGTCGGCCGCTGCCACCAGCTCGTAGCCGCGCTCGCCGGTGTACCCGGTCCGGCAGACGGTGACGGGCGCGCCCTGGAAGGAGGCGGTGACGAAGGACATGTAGTCGTGGCCGGCGGGCAGCCCGGCAGCGGTCAGCACCGCGTCGGAGTGCGGTCCCTGGACGGCGATCACGAAGAAGTCCCGGTGCTGGCTGGTGACCACGACCCCCGGCAGAGCTGCCTCGGCCAGCCGGGCCACGACGGCCGCGCAGTTGGCCGCGTTCGGGATCAGGAATACCTCGTCGTCGGACTTGAGATAGGCGATCAGGTCGTCCACCACACCACCGTCGTCCGCGCAGAGCAGGGTGTACTGGGCCTGTCCGGGGCCGATCCTGGTCAGGTCGGCGGTCAGACAGGCGTTGACGAAGTCCGCTGCCCCGGGACCGGCGACGGTGGCCTTGCCGAGATGGCTGACGTCGAAGAGGCCGACCGCGTTGCGGACCGCCGCGTGTTCGGCCAGCACTCCGCCGGCGGCGTACTCCAGCGGCATCGACCAGCCGCCGAACTCGGCGAACTTCGCACCGGCCTCCAGGTGGCGGCCATGCAGCGGTGACGTCTGCAGCTCGGTGGCTGCCGGCCCTGCGTGGTCGTCGGGCGACACGGTGTCTCCTCTCCGCCCGGAAGCCTCCGGGGACATTCGGAACCTATCGCAATCTCGACGCCGGATCGGACGGGCTAGCCTGTCTGTTGCCCAGCCTGTCTCTTGCTGGTCCCACCCGCCTTGCTGAAAGGGAACCCTCGTGCCCGCACCCGCACTGCCCCCGCTCACGTTCTCCCGTACCGTGCCCAACGATGCCGATGTGCTGATCATCGGTCTCGGCGGCTCCGGAGTGGTCGGCGTTCCCGACGGTGTCGAGAAGGACTACGCGAAGCGGTACGGGGTGGCGCTGGCCGAGATGGCCAAGAGCCTGGGGGCCAAGGCCGCGGCGGACAACTGCCAGGCCATCCCGGGCATCGCCGGCGGTCCACGGATCCTGGTGGTGGGGATCGGCGAGACGGAACCGACCCCGGAGGACCTGCGGCGGGCCGCCGGCGCCGGGGTGCGCAGCGCGGCCGGGCTGGCCGACGACGAAGCCCTCGGTGTTGCCGTGTCGCTGGGTGCCACCGAACCGGAGACGGTCCGCGCCGTCGCCGAGGGGGCGCTACTGGGCAGCTACCGCTACGCCCCGATCACCTCCGGCGACGCCGCCGAGGCGCGGATAGGCAAGATCACCGTGATCGGCGAGGCGAGCAGCCGTCAGGGTCCGCTCCAGGACTCGGTTGAGGCCGCCAAGGTGGTCGCAGCTGCGGTGCTCGTCGCCCGGGAGTGGGTCAACATCCCGCCGAACCTCCTCTATCCGGAGTCGTTCGCCGAGGAGGCCCGCGGCCTGGTCAAGGACGCCAAGATCGCTATCGAGGTGCTGGACGAGAAGGCGCTGGCCAAGGAGGGCTACGGAGGCATCCTGGCGGTCGGCGGCGGGTCGTCGCGCCCTCCGAGGCTGGTGCGGCTGAGCTATGCGCCGCGCGGGGCGAAGTTCCACCTGGCCCTGGTCGGCAAGGGCATCACCTTCGACTCCGGCGGTCTGAACATCAAGCCGGGCGACGGCATGTACACCATGAAGAGCGACATGTCCGGCGCCGCGGCGGTCCTCGCCGCCACCCATGCGATCGCCCAGCTCGGTCTCAAGATCAAGGTCACCGCCTACGGCGCGCTGGCCGAGAACCTGCCCTCCGACACCGCGTACCGGCCGTCGGACGTGTTGACCATGTACGGCGGCAAGACCGTGGAGAACGGCAACTGCGACGCCGAGGGCCGGCTGGTGATGGCCGACGCGCTGGCGCGGGCCGGTGAGGACAAGCCGGACCTGATCATCGACGTCGCCACCCTGACCGGCGCCTGCGTGGTGGCCCTCGGCGAGCGCACCGGCGGCCTGATGACCAACGACGAGGAGACCGCCGATCGGATCCTCGACGCCGCCGAGATGGCCGGCGAGGACTTCTGGCAGCTGCCGATCCCCAAGGAGATCAAGCCCAAGCTCGAGTCCAAGGTCGCCGACTTGCGCTCCACCGGCAGCGACCGGTATGCCGGCGCCCTGGTCGCGGCCGCGTTCCTGCGCGAGTTCATCGGCGAGGACACCCCCTGGGCCCACCTCGACATCGCCGGCCCCGCCTTCCACGGCGGCGCCCCCTACGGCTATGTCTCCCCCGGCGGCACCGGCGTCGCAGTCCGAACCCTCGTCGCCCTCGCCGCCAACCTGACCGCCTGAGACCCCGTTGGCGGCTTGTGCAGGTTTCAAGACCCGCACGACCTGCACAGCCCGCCAACGCGGAAGGCAATAAGGGCTGAGGCTGTGGAAAACCCCGATTTTCTCTCGATCCGAGTCTGCCGGTCGCGCAGTCTGGCGGGATGGCACGTAGCCGGTTCCGGACTGAGCTGACCACTGCACAGCTGCCGCTCTCGGCGGCCGAGCTCGTTGCCCGCGGCGTCACCAGGTCGATGCGCTGCGGACCGAAGTGGCGGCGCACGAGCCGCGGCTTCTTTCTGCCCAGCCAGCTGCCGGACACCCCGACCCAGCGCATTCTTGCGGCCGTTCCCCTCGTGCCGGCTTCCGGTGCCATCACCGGCTGGGCTGCAGCCTTCGCCCGCGGGGTCGACGACCTAGACGGTTTGGACCCGTGCACGATGCAGCCGCTCCCAGTGCTGATCTGCCTGGGCCGGGACGTCGGCCGTGGAACGGCTGCGGCGTACTGCCGGGACCGGCTCCCCGATTCTGATGTCGCCGAGGTGGCGGGGATCAGGTTCACCACTGCCCTGCGTGCCGGGATGGACTGCGCACGGTCGGCCCCAGACCTTGCTGAGGCAGTGGCTGTCGTGGATGCGATGGCCCGGCAACGTGTCTTCGGGCTGGGGCTGCTGGCGCGCTACCTCGGGCGGCACCCGGGTTGGCGAGGCATCCACCAGGCCCGCCGAGCCTGCGAGTTGGCTGACCCCCACGCGCGCAACGGGTGGGAGTCAAGGCTCCGCGTCTTCTACCAGGTCGACCTGGGACTGCCCAGGCCACTGGCCAACGCTCCCCTCTTCGACCGGCGAGGCAATCTTCTCGGGATTGGGGACCTGGTGGACCCGGATGCCGGTCTGGTGCTGGAGTTCGACGGTCAGGACCATCGAGGTCGCCACCGGCATCGGGCTGACAACGTACGCGAGGAGCGGCTGGAGGACCATCATCTGGTCGTGATCCGTGTCGACAGTCTGGATCTGCGCCACCATCGGGCCGATCTCAAGGCGCGGGTACTCAGCGGTCGACGCCGTGGTCTGGCCCGTGACCGGAGCCGGGACCGGTGGACGCTGCGTCAGCCCGACTGGTGGCTGGCCGACGAACCGATCGACGAACAGCTGACTGCTGAGGAACTCGGGTGGCTGCTCGGCGACGGCCGCTGATCCCCAGGCCCGTACGCTTTGGCGGGCTCTGCACCTCTTCCCCGCATTCCGACCTGCATAGCCCGCCAAATGCCGGAGTATGGGCGCTCAGCGCAGGTGAGGATGCTTCTTGTTGCGTGTGTTGTAGTCCCGCATCCGCTGCGGGTAGCCGACGACGGCGGCGTCGTAGCCGGGGATCTGCAGGTGCTCGGCGAAGGCGTGGGCCCATTCGGGTGACGGGACCACCCGTCGGGTCCACTCGCCGTCGTACGCGACCAGCAGCAGGGTGGTCTGGGTGACCGAGGTCTTGGGCTCGACGTATGCCTCAACCCCCTTGCGGGTGCGGGCGAACTCGGTCAGGTGCAGAGTGACGGCGTCGTCGACCTGACGACCGGCGCGACCGCCCCTGGTCCCGCGCCTCAGCCGTGCCGGACCCCTCTTGAACCAACCCATGTCGCCAATTATGGCTGCGCCGACCAAGATGCAGCGCCACCTCGACTCCGCCGGAGCGGCAACTGACAAGATGGCGGCCATGACTGCGAGCTATGACCTGGTCATTCTGGGCGCCGGCAGCGGGGGGTACGCCTGCGCCCTCAGGGCGGCGCAACTGGGGCTGACGGTGGCCCTGATCGAGAAGGACAAGGTCGGCGGCACCTGCCTGCACCGCGGCTGCATCCCGGCCAAGGCGATCCTGCACGCGGCCGAGATCGCGGATGCGGCCCGCGACGGCGCCAGGTTCGGGGTCCACGCCACCGTCGAGTCGATCGACGCGGTCGGCGTCCGCGACTATGCCGACGGTGTCGTCAACCGGCTCTACAAGGGCCTGACCGGACTACTCGGCTCACGCACCATTACCGTCGTCGCCGGTGAGGGCCGGCTGGTGCGGACCGAGGACGGTCCGGCGGTCGTGGTCGGCGACCAGACCTACACCGGTACCGGCATCGTGCTGGCCTCTGGCTCCTACCCACGGACGCTGCCCGGACTCAGCATCGACGGCGAACGGGTGATCACCAGCGACCACGCGCTCCGACTCGACCGGCTGCCCCGCTCGGCTGTGGTGCTCGGCGGCGGGGTCATCGGGGTCGAGTTCGCGTCGGCGTGGCGGTCGTTCGGTGTCGACGTCACCGTCGTCGAGGCGCTCCCCCGGCTGGTGCCCAACGAGGAGCCGGAGATCTCCCAGGCGCTGACCCGGGCCTTCCGCCGACGCGGGATCCAGGCGGTCACCGACCATCCGATGGAGTCTCTGGAACAGACCACGGACGGCATCCGGCTGAAGCTGGGCGACCGCTCCCTCGACGCGGATCTGCTACTGGTGGCCGTCGGACGCGGCCCGGCCACCGACAACCTGGGCTATGCCGAGGCGGGGGTCGCCCTGGACCGCGGCTTCGTCACCGTCTCGGCCCGGTTGGAGACCTCGGTGCCCGGCGTCTACGCGGTCGGCGACCTGGTCGCCGGGCTCCAGCTGGCCCACCGGGGGTTCGCGCACGGCATCTTCGTCGCCGAGGAGGTCGCGGCCCGCACCGGCCGGTACGACAGCAGCCCCGTCCCGGTGCTGGACCGCGACATCCCGAAGGTGACGTACAGCGACCCCGAGATCGCCTCGGTCGGCCTGACCGAGGCCCAGGCCCGGGAGACGCTGGGTGAGGTGGAGACCCTGAAGTACGACCTGGGCGGCAACGGCAGGTCGCAGATCCTCAAGACGCAGGGCTTCGTCAAGCTGGTCCGGGCCAAGGACGGACCGGTGGTGGGGGTGCACATGATCGGCGCCCGGATCGGGGAGCTGGTCGGCGAGGCGCAGCTGATCACCAACTGGGACGCCCATCCCAGCGACGTGGCCGGGCTGATCCACGCCCACCCCACCCAGAACGAGGCGCTCGGTGAGGCGCACCTGGCCCTGGCCGGCAAGCCGCTGCACGTGCATGGTTAGCCCGGTGGCCCGGGCCGGGGCGATGCCCACCCACTCAGGCGTCGTCCGAATGCCCGCCATTCGGCGCAGCCCTCGCGCGGCCCGGAGCCTCGGAGGCTAGGCTGATCCCGACTTAACGCAGATCACGTCACCGTGCCCAGCACACGAAGGGGTCCCGAACCACCATGTCGACTTCTGTAACTCTCCCCGCACTCGGCGAAAGCGTGACCGAAGGTACGGTCACCCGATGGCTCAAGCAGGTCGGCGACACGGTCGCCGCCGACGAGCCGTTGCTGGAGGTGTCCACCGACAAGGTCGACACCGAGATCCCGTCCCCCGCCGCTGGCGTGCTGCTGGAGATCAAGGCGCAGGAGGACGAGACCGTCGAGGTCGGCGCCGTGCTGGCCGTGATCGGTGACGAGGGTGAGGGCGGCGGCGAGGCTGCGCCGGAGGCCGAGGAGCCTGCAGCCGAGAGCGAGCCGGAGCCGGCAGCGGAGCCGGAGCCCACCCAGGAGCAGGCGCCCACCGCCGAGGACCAGTCCGAGCAACCCGCCCCCAAGCCGGCGAAGGCGTCGTCGGGCGCGGGCACCGAGATCACGTTGCCTGCTCTGGGCGAGAGCGTGACCGAGGGTACGGTCACCCGCTGGCTCAAGCAGGTCGGTGACCGGGTCGAGAACGACGAGGCCCTGCTGGAGGTCTCCACCGACAAGGTCGACACCGAGATCCCCTCCCCTGCGGCCGGGGTGCTGCTGGAGATCCGGGTCCAGGAGGACGAGACCGTCGAGGTCGGCGCCGTGCTGGCCGTCGTCGGCGAGGAGGGAGCGGCCGAGGCCGAGCCCGAGCCGACACCCGAGCCCGAGCCGACACCCGAACCCGAGCCGACACCCGAGCCCGAGCCGACACCCGAACCCGAGCCGACACCCGAGCCCGAGCCGACACCCGAACCTGAGCCGGAGCCCAAGCCCGAGCCGAAGCCGGAACCGAAGGCCGCCCCGGCGCCGGAGCGCCGATCCGCCCCCGTGCCGGTGGCGACAGCCACCGACGCCGAGGCCGGCTATGTGACCCCGCTGGTCCGCAAGCTGGCGGCGGAGCACGGGATCGACCTGGGCACGGTGAACGGGACCGGTGTCGGCGGTCGGATCCGCAAGCAGGACGTGCTGGCTGCGGCCGAGTCCGCCAAGGCCGCGCCGGAGCCGGAGCCGGCGGCCGCCCCCGCCGCGAGCGCACCGGCAGCTGCCGCGGTTGCGGTGCAGCCGAGCTCGCTGCGTGGCACCACCGAGAAGATGACCCGGCTGCGCAAGACCATCGCCAACCGGATGGTCGAGTCGCTGCACGTGGCCGCCCAGTTGACGACCCTGGTCGAGGTCGACCTGACCAACGTGTCCCGGCTGCGGGCCAGGGTGAGGGACGACTTCGCCGCCCGCGAAGGCGTCAAGCTGTCCTACCTGCCGTTCCTGGTGAAGGCGGCGGTGGACGCGCTGAAGGTGCACCCGAAGGTCAATGCCACCATCGACCTCGAGGCCGGCACGATCACCTACCCGGCGGCCGAGAACGTGTCGATCGCCGTCGACACCGACAAGGGGCTGCTGGTGCCGGTGCTGAAGGAGGCCGGCGACCTGAGCCTGGCCGGCATCGCCCGCAAGATCGCCGATCTGGCCGAGCGCAGCCGCACCAACAAGCTGGTCCCCGACGACCTGGCCGGTGGCACCTTCACCATCACCAACACCGGCAGCCGGGGCGCGCTGTTCGACACCCCGATCATCAACCAGCCGCAGTCGGCGATCCTCGGCACCGGCGCGCTGGTAAAGCGTCCGGTGGTGGTGACCGACAAGGTGCTGGGTGAGGTGATCGCGGTCCGCGACATGATGTACCTCGCCCTGTCGTACGACCACCGGATCGTCGACGGCGCCGACGCGGCCCGCTTCCTCAGCACCCTGAAGGAGCGGCTGGAGGAGGGTGACTTCGGCGCGGAGTTCGGTCTCTGACCTACGCTGACGGGGTGAGCACAGACACCAAGAAGTTCCTGCTGGCCGGCAGCTCCGGATTCCTGGGCAGTGCGCTCCGGGTGCATCTTGCCGAGCACGGGCATGAGGTGGTCCGGCTGGTGCGGCGGCCGCCGGCGACAGCGACCGAGTTCCGCTGGGACCCCGCCGCCGGCACCGTCGACCAGAGCGCTCTCGAGGACGTCGACGTGGTGGTCAACCTGGGCGGCGCCGGCATCGCCGACCGGCCGTGGACGCAGGCGCGCCGGGAGGTCATCCTGAGCTCTCGGCGCGAGACCACCCTCACCCTGTCGCGTGCGCTGGCCCGGCACGCCGACACCGGCGCCCGGCCGGCACTGCTGCAGGCCAGCGGGGTCGCCTGGTACGGCACCCGGTCCGGGCCGGAGCCCTTCACCGAGGACGCCCCGGTCGCCGACGACTGGCTCGCCGGTGTGGTGCAACGGTGGGAGGACGCCACCCGGCCGGCCACCGAGGCCGGGCTCCGGGTGGCGCTGCTGCGGACCAGCCCGGTGATGGACGGCTCCGGCGGTCCGCTGAAGCTGATGAAGCTGCCGTTCTCCCTGGGTCTGGGAGCCCGGCTCGGCGACGGTAGCCAGCACATGGCCATGATCAGCCTGACCGACTGGCTCAACGCGGTCAGCTGGATCGCCGACCACGAGGACGCCTCCGGCCCGCACAACCTCACCCTCCCGCAGCCCTGCACGAACGCCGAGTTCACCGCGGCACTCGCGGCTGCCCTGCACCGACCGGCCGCTCTGCGAGCTCCGGCCCTGGTGCTCAGAACCGCCCTGGGCGAGCTGGCCGACCAGCTGCTCGGCGACCAGAACATCGTGCCGCGACGGCTGCTGGACGAGGGGTTCAGCTTCGTCGCTCCAGATGTCGAAACGACGGTCCGGGTGGCGCTCGGCCAGCGCGTAAACTCGCCGGCATGAGTCTGGAGTTCCGATACCCCGGCGGCCTGGGCAGCGCGCTGACCGACTACCGCGAGGCCTGGGACCTGCAGCGCAGCATCCACGCCGAGGTGGTCGCCGGCTCGAGCCCCGACACTGTGATCCTGCTGGAGCACCCACCCGTCTTCACCGCCGGCAAGCGCACCGAGGCGCATGAACGTCCTCTCGACGGCACCCCGGTGGTCGACGTCGACCGTGGTGGCAAGATCACCTGGCACGGCCCTGGACAGCTGGTGGGCTATCCGATTGTGAGACTGCCGGACGCCGTCTACGTCGTCGACTACGTCCGACGGCTCGAGGAGGCCATGATCCGCACCTTCGCCGAGCTGGGCCTGGCCAGCGGGCGGGTGCCGGGACGGTCCGGCGTCTGGGTGCCGGCCGACGCCACCCGACCGGAGCGCAAGGTCGCCGCCATCGGCGTCCGGGTCGCCGCCCGCGCCACGATGCACGGCTTCGCCATCAACGTCGATCCGGACATGTCCTGGTTCGACCGGATCATCCCCTGCGGGATCGCCGACGCCGGCGTCACCTCGCTGGCGCTCGAGCTGGACCGGCCGGTGCTGATCACCGAGGTCGCGCACGTGCTGCGGCCGTACCTGGAGGAGATGCTGTCCTTCCAACCCTACGACCGGTCCCCCGACGTCGCGGCCGTGCCGCCGGTGCCGGCAGGCGTCAGCTACGGTCTCACCGTTCCCAGCCCCGCCGGGGTCAGCGAGTAGTCTGGCCTGGTGACCATCGCACCCGAAGGACGCAAGCTGCTGCGGCTCGAAGTTCGCAACGCAGCAACCCCCATCGAGAAGAAGCCGTCGTGGATCAAGACGACGGCGAGGATGGGTCCGGCGTACCGCGAGCTCACCGAGCTGGTCAAGAGCGAGGACCTGCACACGGTCTGCCAGGAGGCCGGCTGCCCCAACATCTTCGAGTGCTGGGAGGACCGCGAGGCCACCTTCCTGATCGGCGGCGACCAGTGCACCCGGCGCTGCGACTTCTGCCAGATCGACACCGGCAAGCCGGCCGACTTCGACGCCGCCGAGCCGCTGCGGGTGGCCGAGTCGGTGCAGAAGATGGGCCTGCGGTACGCGACCGTCACCGGCGTCTGCCGCGACGACCTGCCCGACGAGGGTGCCTGGCTGTACGCCGAGACCATCCGCAAGATCCACGAGCTCAACCCCGACGTCGGCGTGGAGATGCTGGCCCCCGACTTCTCCGGCAACCTGGACTACCTGTCCCAGCTCTTCGACGCCTCCCCGGAGGTGTTCGCCCACAATGTGGAGACGGTGCCGAGGATCTTCAAGCGGATCCGGCCGGGCTTCCGCTACGACCGGTCGCTGGACGTGCTGCGGGCCTCCAGAGACGCCGGCCTGGTAACCAAGTCCAACCTCATCCTCGGCATGGGCGAGAGCCGCGCCGAGGTCTCCGAGGCACTGCGCGACCTGCACGACGCCGGCACCGAGATCATCACCATCACGCAGTATCTGCGCCCGTCGCCGCGACACCATCCGATCGCCCGCTGGGTGACGCCGGACGAGTTCGTCGAGCTGCAGGGTGAGGCCGAGGAGATCGGCTTCGCGGGCGTGATGAGCGGTCCGCTGGTCCGTTCCTCCTACCGCGCTGGCCGTCTCTACCGCCAGGCCGTAGAGTCCCGCCTGGACTGGAAGCCACTCGCTGCCCGCACCCAGAGGTAACACGAGCCGAGACAGAGTAGAAGAGAACCCACGATGGCCAAGACAGACGCGAAAGACGCCAAGGCGCAGCTCAAGGCGGCGAAGCAGGCCGAGAAGGCCCGCAAGAAGTCCAGCACCGACCCCGCCGACATGGGCCGGGTCCGCCAGATCATCAGGGCCTACCAGCTCACCCACGAGCATGACAAGCAGCTGCCGCTGCTGATGCTCGGCGCCTTCCTGCTGCCGATCGTGCTCGGACTGGTCATCTCACTGTTCTGGCCACACCCCATCTACCTGACCTTCCTGGGCGTCATGGTCGGCCTGCTGCTGGCCATGATGATGCTGGCCCGGCGCGCCAAGCGCGCCACCTACAAGCGGTATGCCGGACAGGCCGGTTCGGCCGAGGTGGCACTGCAGATGCTGCCGAAGCAGTGGGTGTCCGCCCCGGCCATCGCCGCCAACCGCCACATGGACGCCGTCCACCGGACCCTCGGCCCGGGTGGCCTGGTGCTGATCGGCGAGGGTGAGCCCGGCCGACTGAAGCCGCTGCTCGCCTCCGAGGTCAGGAAGCATGAGCGGGTCGCGTACGGCGTCAAGGTGACCACCATCGTGATGGGCGACAAGCCGGGCCAGGTCCCGCTGGACAAGCTGACCGACCACATCCGCAAGCTGCCCAAGACGCTCCAGCCGGCCCAGATCACCGACATCAAGATGCGGCTGCGGGCGCTGGACGCGGTCCGACCGCAGCTGCCGGTGCCGAAGGGGCCGATGCCCACCAGTCCACGTCAGGCCAAGGGCTCTCGACAGGCGATGCGCGGGCGCTAGCTGGCTGAGGCACCGCCGCCCCGCCCCAAGCGCGGTCGGACCCAGCACGGTCGGCCCCAACACGGTCGGACACAGCATGGTCGGACCGGGCACGGTCGGACCATGCCGCTAGGATGGAAGGTCCATGGCCAATCTGATCAATGCCGAGCGCATCTCCAAGTCGTACGGCACCCGCACCCTGCTCGACAACGTCAGCATCGGACTCGGCCAGGGCGACGTGATCGGGGTCGTCGGGCGCAACGGTGACGGCAAGACCACCCTGCTGCGGATCCTGACCGGAGTGCTCGAGCCGGACTCCGGGCGGGTCACCCACACCGGCGCCGTCTCGGTCGGCTACCTGCACCAGGCCGACGACTTCTCCGCCGACGCCACCGTGCGGGACATCATCGTCGGCGGCCGGCCGGACCATGTCTGGGCCGCCGACCCCCTCACCCGCGGTGTCGTCGAGCACCTGCTGGCCGAGGTCGACCTGGACGCGACCGTCTCGTCGCTGAGTGGCGGCGAGCGACGACGGACCGCGCTGGTCGCGCTGATGCTGAGCAACCACGACCTGCTGGTGCTGGACGAGCCGACCAACCATCTCGATGTGGAGGCCGTCAGCTGGCTGGCCGCGCATCTCAACCAGCTGCAGGCCCGCAATGTGGCGATGCTCGTGGTCAGTCACGACCGCTGGTTCCTGGACGCGGTCTGCACCCGGATCTGGGAGGTGCACGACGGGGTCGTCGACGCCTACGACGGGGGCTACGCGGCGTACGTGCTGGCCCGGGCGGAACGGGCCCGGCAGGCGGCCGGGATGGAGGTCCGCCGAAAGAACCTGCTGCGCAAGGAGCTGGCCTGGCTCCGCCGTGGCCCGCCGGCTCGCACCTCCAAGCCGAAGTTCCGGATCGACGCGGCGAACACCCTGATCGCCAACGAACCGCCTCCCCGGGACCGGTTCCAGCTGCAGCAGTTCGCGGTCTCCCGGCTGGGCAAGGACGTCTTCGATCTCCACCACGTTGACGCCGCCGTGGGCTCCGGCGATGACCGCCGGATGCTGCTGTCCAACCTGGACTGGTCGATCGGGCCGGGCGACCGGATCGGGCTGGTCGGGGTCAACGGCGCCGGCAAGACCACCCTGCTGCGGCTGCTGACCGGCGACCGCCAGCCCGACGCCGGCACGGTGAAGCGGGGCCGCACCCTGCAGATCGGCCACCTGTCCCAGGCGGTCACCGAGCTGGACGGCTCCGAGCGCGTACTGGACGCGGTGAACGCGATCCGCCGGGCGACCACACTGGCGTCCGGACGGGAGAGCACCACCTCGTCGCTGCTGGAGGACTTCGGCTTCACCGGCGACAAGCTCACCACCCGGCTCGGGGAGCTGTCCGGTGGCGAGCGGCGCCGGCTGCAGTTCCTGCGGCTGCTGCTGGCCGAGCCGAACGTGCTGCTGCTGGACGAGCCGACCAACGACCTCGACATCGACACGCTGACCGTGCTGGAGGACTACCTGGACTCCTGGCCAGGCACGCTGATCGTGGTCTCGCACGACCGCTACTTCCTCGAGCGGGTCTGCGACGTGACCTACGCACTGATGGGCGACGGCCGCTGCGTGCTGCTGCCCGGCGGCGTCGAGCAGTATCTCGAGCATCGGCGCAACCAGCCTCGCGGACCGGTCCGCAGCGGCGGCTCCGAGGCCGGCTCCGTCGTCGACGGCCAGGGTCCCTCCGCGGCCGAGGTCCGGCAGGCCAGGAAGGACCTGTCCAGGATCGAGCAGCAGATTAAGAAGCTGGACGGCCGGACCGCGAGGCTGCACAGCGAGATGGCCGCGGCGGCCGCCGACTACGCCCGGCTGACCGAGCTGCAGGCCGAGCTGGACCAGGTCACCGCCGCCAAGGAGGAGCTCGAGCTCAGCTGGCTGGAGACGGCCGAGCTGGTCGAGTGAGGCATCAGCGCCTCACTGACGTCCGCCCCTCGGATCATCAGCCCGTTCACTGGTCTCCCCCGGGTCGAGCACGCCGGTCTCGGTGAGCCAGCGGGCGCACAGCTCCATCCACTGGGTCACGTGCGGCACCTCGTCCAGGATGCTCAGACCGTGCCGGCCGTGCGGGAACACATGCAGCTCGACCGGGACACCGTTGCGGGCCAGCGCGTCGGCGTACCGCAGCGAGTTGGAGAGCGGCACGGCGTCGTCGTCAGCGGTGTGCCACAGAAACGTCGGCGGCGTCCTGCTGCTCACCCGGTACTCCAGCGAGTGGTCGCGCCGCAGCTGCAGACTCGGCTCGCCGAGCAGGTTGCGCGCCGAGGGCTCGTTCACCTCGTGCACGAACGAGATCACCGGATAGCCCAGGATCGCGAAGTCGGGCACGCCGCCGTCGGCATCGGCGTTGGACAGCGAGGCCGCCAGGTGACCGCCGGCGGAGAACCCGATCACCCCCACCCGCTCCCGGTCCACGGCCAGGCCGAGGTCACCGGCCCGCAGGGACCGCAGCGCTGCCACCGCATCCTCCAGCGGCGCCGGGTGGCGATGCGGCGACATCCGGTATCGGAGCACGACGGCGTGCAGGCCGAGCCCGTTCAGCCAGCGGGCCACCGGCTCGGCCTCGTGGTCGGCATGCATCTCGTAGGCTCCGCCGGGCAGCACCAGCACCGCCGGTCGCGGCCCGGGGCCGGGGGATCCGGCTTCAGGGGATCCGCCTTCAGGGGATCCGGCTGCAGGATGCACGGTCAGTGAAAGGTCCGTCACGGCCGCGAGCCTAGCGACCGTAGGATGACCAGCAGACAGGGCCGGCGGTGCGACGGCCTGTCGGCCTCGGACGACGACCAGAAGCGAGGAACCACGTGACCCGGACCCAGGCCTCGTCCCGGGCGGTCGACGACGCCGCCGAACCGGCGGCACTGGCGATGCTCCGCGACGCGCTCGGCGATGGCGCGGACGTCAGCTCGCGTGCCTTCGATCGGATCAGCGCCGCCGTCGACGCCTCGCACTACCTGCTCACACCGAGTGCCGTCATCCGTCCCCGCGACGCCGCCGAGGTGGGCATCGTGCTCGCCCACGCCCGGGCGTCCGCGCTGCCGCTGACCTTCCGCTCCGGTGGCACCAGCCTGTCCGGCCAGGCGGTCACCGACGGGCTGCTGGTCGACACCCGGCGCCACTTCCGCCGGATCGAGGTCCTCGACGACGGCCGGCGCGTCCGGGTGCAGCCGGGTGCCACCGTGCGCCAGGTCAACGCCCGGCTGGCCCGCCATGGCCGCAAGCTGGGTCCCGACCCGGCCAGCGAGATCGCCTGCACGATCGGCGGCGTGGTCGCCAACAACTCCAGCGGGATGGCCTGCGGGATCACCCAGAACTCCTACCGCACCCTCGAGTCCATGATCATCGTGCTGCCCAGCGGCACGGTGCTGGACACGGCCGACCACGACGCCGACGAGCAGCTGCTGAGCCGTGAGCCGCAGCTGCACGCCACCCTCGCCAGGCTGCGCCGGGAGCTGACGACCGACCCCGAGCTCCGGCTGGAGGTGGAGCGGCAGTACAGCATGAAGAACACCATGGGCTACTCGCTGAACGCGCTGCTCGACTTCGAGCAGCCGGCGCAGATCCTGGCCCATCTCATGATCGGCAGCGAGGGCACGCTGGGCTTCGTCGCCGAGGCGACCTTCCGTACCGTGGCGGTGCACAAGCAGGCGGCCACCGCCTTCTGCGTGTTCTCGACGCTGGAGGCGGCGACCGACGCGCTTCCGGCGCTGGTGGCGAGTGGGGCGACGACCATCGAGCTGCTCGACGCGGCCTCGCTCCGGGTGGTGCAGCAGGATCCGGCAGCGGTCGGCAGCATCCCCGACATCGAGATCACCGGGCAGGCGGCGCTGCTGGTGGAATACCAGGCCGCCGAGCCGGACGCCCTGGCCCGGCTGCGGGACATGGCCACCGAGGTGCTGGCCGGACTCGCGCTGGAGCTGCCGGCCGAGCTCGTCTCGGACCCGGCCATCCGCGGCAACCTGTGGCAGCTGCGCAAGGGGTTGTACGCCGCCGTCGCCGGCAGCCGGCCCAGCGGCACCACCGCGCTGCTCGAGGACATCGCGGTGCCGGTCGGTTCGCTGTCGCGGACCTGCGCCGACCTGCAGGTGCTGTTTGACCGGTACGGCTACGCCGATGCGGTCATCTTCGGCCATGCCAAGGACGGCAACATCCACTTCCTGATCAACATCGACTTCTCCGAGCCCGACCAGCTCGCCGGCTACCGCGCCTTCACCGAGGAGATGGTCGAGCTGGTGCTGGCCGCCGGCGGGACGCTCAAGGCCGAGCACGGCACCGGCCGGATCATGGCGCCCTTCGTTCGTCGCCAGTTCGGCGACCGGCTCTACGGGTTTCTGCTGGAGATCAAGAACGGCTGCGATCCGACCGGCCTGCTCAACCCTGACACGGTGCTGAGCTCCGACGCGGAGCTGCATCTGAAACATCTCAAGGCCACCCCGGGTGTCGGGCCGGAGGTCGACCGCTGCGTAGAGTGCGGCTACTGCGAGCCGGTCTGTCCCAGCCGTGACCTGACGACCACTCCGCGGCAGCGGATCGTGGTCAGGAGAGCGATGGCCGAGGCCGCCCGGGACGGCAACGAGCGGCTGCTGGTCGAGCTCAGCGAGGCCGCCGACTACGAGGTGGTCGACACCTGCGCCGTGGACGGGATGTGCCAGACCGCCTGCCCGGTGTTCATCAACACCGGCGACCTGGTGCGACGGCTGCGGTCCGAGTCGGCCGGCCGGGCCGCCGAGGCCGGCTGGAAGGTGGCAGCGAAGGCGTGGGGCCCGTTCACCGCGGTGGCGGCGGCCGGGATGTCGGTGGCCGCGGCGCTGCCGCCGGCCCTGATCGGTGGGCCCAACCGGCTGGCCCGGCGGCTGGCCGGCGCCGAGGCGGTCCCGCTGCTGTCCGCGGAGCTGCCCACCGGTGGTCGCCGGCGCCGGGCCAGCCCCGGGCATGAGGCGGTCGAGGCGGTCTACTTCCAGGCCTGTGTCGGCACCATGTTCGGGCCGGCGGACGGCTCGGACGGCGTCGCCGCAGCCCTGCGGGCGCTCTGCGACCGGGCCGGGATCGCGCTCAGCACCCCCGAACGACCGGCCACGCTCTGCTGCGGCACGCCCTGGAAGTCCAAGGGCATGACGGACGGCTACGAGCTGATGACCCGCCGTACGGTGCGGGCGCTGTGGCTGGCCACCGACTTCGGCCGGTTGCCGGTGATCTGCGACGCGTCGTCGTGCACGGAGGGGCTGGCGCTCGCCTGGGAGCAGCTGGCTGCGGCCAACGGGCGGCAACCCGAGGACCTCCGGTTCGTCGACGCGGTCCAGTTCGTCGCCGAGACGGTGCTCCCCCGGCTGCCGGCGACCAAGCGGATCGGGTCCCTGGCGCTGCACCCGACCTGCTCCAGTACGCGGTTGGGCACCAACAGCCACCTCAACCAGATCGCCGAGGCGATCGCCGAGGATCCGGTGGTGCCGAACGGGTGGGGCTGCTGCGGCTTCGCCGGCGACCGCGGACTGCTGCATCCCGAGCTGACCGCCAGCGCGACCCAGCCGGAGCGGGAGTCGCTGGCCGAGCGGAGCTTCGACGCGTACGCCTCCAACAACCGCACCTGCGAGCTCGGGCTGACCCGCGCCACCGGGCAGCAGTACCGGCACATCCTCGAACTGCTGGAGGAAGCCACCCGACCGGCCGCCGACGCGGTCGCTACATTGACCACATGAGCCCCACCCCACCGCTGGACGAGCTGATCGCGGAGCTTCCCGACGGCGCGGTGACCACCGACCCGGCCACGATGGAGGGCTACCGGTTCGACTGGGCCCGCGACACCGGAGCCGGCATGCCGCTGGCCGTGGTCCGGCCGCTGGACGCCGATCAGGTGCAGACCACCGTCCGCTGGGCGCATCGTCACCGGGTGCCGGTGGTGCCGCGCGGCGCCGGCAGTGGCCTGTCCGGCGGCAGCTCGGCTGTCACCGGAGCCCTCACCCTCAGCCTGGACCGGATGCGGGCCGTCGAGATCGACGCCGCCACCCGGGTGGCGGTGGTCGAGCCGGGGGCGCTCAACGCCGAGGTCAAGGCCGCGGCGGCCGAGCATGGACTGTGGTACCCACCGGACCCGTCCTCGTTCGAGATCTGCTCGATCGGCGGGAACATCGCCACCAACGCCGGCGGTCTGTGCTGCGTCAAGTACGGCGTCACCACCGACTATGTGCTCGGGCTCGACGTGGTGCTGGCGGACGGCACGCTGGTCACCCTGGGCGGCCGGCGGATCAAGGACGTCGCCGGGCTGTCGCTGCTGAAGCTGTTCGTCGGCAGTGAGGGGACGCTCGGCATCGTCACCCGGGCGATCCTGCGGCTCATCCCCGCACAGCCGGTCCGGGCCACGCTGGTGGCCACCTTCCCGACCGTGAAGGCGGCCGCCGAGGCGGTGGTCGAGGTCGGCCGGACCCTGCGGCCGTCGATGATGGAGCTGATGGACCGGGCCTCGGTCAACGCGGTCGAGGACTATCGGCCGATGGGACTGGACCGGGAGGCTGGCGCCATGCTGCTGGCGCAGTCCGATGCACCGGGCGAGGCCTGCGCGGTGGAGATCGACACCATGGAGCGGATCTTCACCGCGGCCGGTGCGGTCGAGACGTTCGTCACCCACGACGCCGAGGAGGGTGAGATGTTCGCCGCCGCCCGGCGCGCCGTCTTCTCAGCCGTCGAGGCCCGCGGGGCGCTGATGCTGGAGGACGTCGGGGTGCCGGTGCCGATCCTGCCGGTGCTGCTGACCGGCATCGCCGAGATCGCCGACCGCTACGACATCGAGGTGCCGGTGGTGGCGCATGCCGGTGACGGCAACACCCATCCGAACATCATCTACGACCCCGCCGATGCCGACTCCCACGCCCGCGCGTCGGCCGCCTTCGTCGAGATCATGGAGCTGGCCATCTCCCTCGGCGGCACCATCACCGGCGAGCACGGCGTCGGCCGGCTGAAGCGGGCGGCGCTGCCGGCCCAGCTGGGACCCGAGGTGATGGCGCTGACCCACACGATCAAGCACGCGTTGGACCCTGAGGGAATCCTGAACCCCGGCGCGGCACTCTGAACGGAGGGCCAGGTAGGTTCAGAACCATGCCATCTGCATTCCCCGTACTGGAACGTCATCTGTTCGGACCCGGCCCCTCCAACCCCTATCCGGAGGCCACCGCCGGGCTCGGGCTGCCGCTGCTCGGTCACCTCGATCCCGAGTTCCTGCGGATCATGGATGAGACCTGCAGCCTGCTGCGGACCGCCTGGGGCACCAGCAACGCCCGCACGCTGCCGCTCAGCGCCACCGGTTCGGCCGGGATGGAGGCCGCCTTCGTCAACACGGTGACCGACGGCGACGTCGCCGTGATCGCCGTCAACGGGCTGTTCGGCGAGCGGATGTGCGACGTGGCGGCCCGCTGCGGCGCCGAGGTGGTGCGGGTCGACCACGAGTGGGGTGCGCCGATCGACCCGGAGCGGGTGGCCCAGGCGCATCCGAACCCGAAGGTGATCGCCGCCGTGCACGCTGAGACCTCGACCGGGGTCCGCTCCGACATCGAGGCGCTGGGTCAGTTGAAAGGTGACGCGCTGCTGATCACCGATGCGGTCACCTCGATCGGCGGGATCGAGCTGCGGGCCGACGACTGGGGCATCGACGTGGGTTACGCCGGCACCCAGAAGTGCCTGGGGGTGGCGCCCGGGCTGGCACCGTTCACCATCAACGACCGGGCCTTCGAGCGTCGGATCACCACCCCGCGGTCCTGGTATCTCGATCTCGGCCTGCTCGGCGGCTACGTCGGGACCGGCGGCGGGGGTGGCCGGACCTACCACCACACGGCTCCGGTGGCGATGGTGGTCAGCCTGCACGCCGGGCTCAACCGGGTCCTCGACGAGGGACTGGAGCAGGTCTGGGCCCGGCACGCCGAGGCTGGCCAGCAGCTGCAGGACGGCCTGCAGGAGATGGGCCTGGAGCTGTTCGCCCAGGAGGGCTGGCGGCTGCCCGAGCTCACCACCGTCAAGGTGCCGGACGGGGTCGACTCCGCCGCGGTCCGGGCGCTGCTGCTCGAGCGGCACAACATCGAGATCAGCGGCGGCGCCGGTGCGTACGCGGCGACGGTGTGGCGGATCGGCCTGATGGGTCACAACGCGCGTCCGGACGCGGCCCTGCTGATGCTGGCCGCGTTGAAGGACGTGCTGGCCCGGGTCTGAGGCGGCTCCGGCGCTGACTCAGCTAGCGCCGGTTGATGACGACCGTTCCGACGGCCAGGTCGTGCAGGCCGCGGCGGTTGCCGTCGACGACCATGGCCGGCAGCGCCAGGCAGACCAGGGCGGCCCGGGCGATGCCGCGCAGGAACCCGAGCGGCCGGCCGTCCATCCGGTACACCCCGATCCGGGTCAGGGTCTGGCCGATGCTGCCGCCGGTGAGCACCGACAGCACCGCCGACTCGACGAAGAAGACGGTCAGGATCATCCAGGACCGCCAGCCGCTGCCGGTGAGGACGGCAGTGCCGAACAGGCCGACCGCGGCGGCCATGCTGAGCGCCCAGTCCAGCAGCAGCGCGGTCACCCGTGCCTTCCACGACGCGAGCGAACCGCGACCCGTGCTCGGCAACCCGAGCATCTCCCCCGGGTACTGCTTGTCGGCCGGGGTCGACGTCCGCTCCCCGCTCGTCCGCTCATCGTTCGCCACAGGCCGAGGCTACCCGGCCATCGGCCGTCGGGCGGGGGGTGGCGTCTCGCAGAGCAGGCAGACGGGACGGTGGCGTACCGCCGGGACTGGACTGGTGGGAGACTGCGGGTGTTACACGCGCGAAACATTTGTGCAACTGGACAGAAATCGGAGGTCCCTAGGCTCGGTCGTATCCGAGCGTGAGGAGCACGATCGCGCTCGTCCAGCCCAGAACCGCTCACCCGAGCACTGGTGCTCTCACCGAGCACTACCGACTTTCACCGGAGGACAGATGTTCCAAGGAGCCGACGACCTGTTGGCCTACGTCAAGGACGAGGGTGTCGAGGTCATCGACATCCGCTTCTGCGACCTGCCCGGCATCATGCAGCACTTCACCGTTCCCGCAGGCTCGTTCGGTCCGGAGGTCTTCGAGGAAGGCCTCGCCTTCGACGGATCGTCGATCCGCGGATTCCAGAAGATCCACGAGTCGGACATGGCCCTGCTGCCGGACCCGACCACCGCCTACCTGGACCCGTTCCGCCGGGCCAAGACGCTGTGTGTGAACTTCTTCGTGCACGACCCGCTGACCAAGGAGCCGTACAGCCGGGACCCGCGCAACATCGCCCGCAAGGCGGAGGCCTACCTGGCGTCGACCGGCATCGGCGACACCGCCTACTTCGCACCCGAGGCGGAGTTCTACGTCTTCGACGACGTGCGGTTCGAGACCAAGGCGAACACCGGCTACTACTCCATCGACTCCGAGGCCGGCGCCTGGAACACCGGCCGGGTCGAGGAGGGCGGCAACCGCGGCTACAAGGTCCGCTACAAGGGCGGGTATTTCCCGGTCGCCCCGGTCGACCACTTCTCCGACCTGCGTGACGACATGGTCCGCCACATGGAGAACTCCGGCCTGATCGTCGAGCGCGCCCACCACGAGGTCGGCACCGCCGGCCAGGCGGAGATCAACTACCGCTTCAACACGCTGCTGAG
Source organism: Microlunatus panaciterrae (assembly GCF_016907535.1). Taxonomy (NCBI): domain Bacteria; kingdom Bacillati; phylum Actinomycetota; class Actinomycetes; order Propionibacteriales; family Propionibacteriaceae; genus Microlunatus; species Microlunatus panaciterrae. The sequence goes on along the minus strand of NZ_JAFBCF010000001.1, from coordinate 3,319,739 downwards.
CGCCGGCGACGACGTGATGAAGTTCAAGTACATGGTGAAGAACACCGCCTGGGCGGCCGGCAAGACGGCCACCTTCATGCCGAAGCCGATCTTCGGTGACAACGGCTCCGGGATGCACGTGCACTCCTCCATCTGGGACAACGGTGACCCGCTGTTCTACGACGAGGCGGGCTACGGCGGCCTGTCCGACATCGCCCGCTGGTACATCGGCGGCATCCTGGCCCACGCCCCGGCGCTGCTGGCCTTCACCAACCCGAGCGTGAACTCCTACCACCGGCTGGTGCCCGGCTTCGAGGCCCCGGTCAACCTGGTCTACAGCTCGCGTAACCGCTCGGCCTGCATCCGGATCCCGATCACCGGGTCCAACCCGAAGGCGAAGCGGGTCGAGTTCCGTTGCCCCGACCCGTCCTCGAACCCGTACCTGGCGTTCTCGGCCATCCTGCTGGCCGGCCTGGACGGCATCCAGAACAAGACCGAGCCGGCCGCGCCGATCGACAAGGACCTCTACGAGCTGCCGCCCGAGGAGCACGCCTCGGTGCCGACCGTCCCGGCCAGCCTGGACGCGGTGCTGGAGGCTCTGGAGTCCGACAACGAGTTCCTGCAGCAGGGTGACGTCTTCACCCCCGACCTGATCGAGACCTGGGTCGACCTGAAGCGCACCACCGAGATCGACCCGATCCGGCTGCGTCCGCACCCGCATGAGTTTGAGCTGTACTACGACATTTAGTCCCGCGTGGGTGACGCCCACCGGCTGAGTGCCTCAAAACGGCCCCTGACCTGCGAAGACACCTTCCAACGTCTTCCATCGTCAGGGGTCGTTTTTTGGTCACATGTGGCCCCATATGGCCGACGCCCCGCCGCCATGTGACCCAAGCCAGGCCTCGTAAAAACTCACGTCACCCTCAGGCGCCTTGGCGGTGAAAAGATTCCGCCATGGCCGAGGTCGCACTGGCCCTCACCCGGGGAGCGTTCCACTATTTTGGAAGATGATTGGAATCTATTCCAGAATAGTGAAGCGCGGCAGCTCGCTACTGGCCTGGCGTCGACCAGATCACGGCGCCCGGTCTCGATTGGAGTCCGGCTTACGGCCTGCGGGACCTCGCCGACTTCCTGCTGGAACGCACCGAGACGGACTTCTCCAAGCCGCTGGTGGCGGTCTCGCTCAAGACCCGGGCGGAAACGCTTTACGAAGCCATCCTCGAGCCGTTGGACGGACACCCTTCGCATCCTCTGAGAGCGAAGACATCGGTTTCGTCCACGGGAGCAAGAACAGCCGATCACTCAGTTCCAGCAGTGAGTTCCTGGGCGAGTTCAGCGCGCGCCCCGCCGGCATCTTGATCGCGACCGGCCAGTTGCTTGGCGAGGGCTTGATGACCCACGATCGACGCTGCAGTCGTCACCTACCCGTCTGAGAGCATGGGCCACCTGATGCAGGTTGCGGGTCGCGCGATCCGATGGGCACAGGGCAAGAAGACAGCACACGTAGTCCAGGTACGGGCCTCGAAGCTTGACTACCACTTCGACCAACGGTCGCTCAACCAAGACATCAGCGATGCTCTGCGACCGACTCTGCACGACATCCCAGTTTCGACCCTTACCGAACTCGTCGATCAGGTCGAGCGAATCATGGCCGAACAGGGTTGCCGGACCCAGTTGTTGAACGGATTCGCTCTGCACTTGGCGCCATCGACATTGAGCGCCCGAGTCTGATGCTCGCCGGTACTCCATACTTTGGCGACGCAACCAGGTTCTCCGAAGATGCCGTGCGGGACGGCGTTCGGGTCGACAAGAATGAACGCGGCCGCTTTGTTCGTCTGTTAACGAAGCTTCTGACCGTTGCAGCGACATCAAGAACTCACGCGCCTTCTCAGCCAAGTTCCTGCTGGACGAGCGCTCGGCGGGCGGGCTCGGGCTTCGTACGCAAAGCTCCAGTCGATGCAGTACGCACGCAGGGAGATTGCCCGCGAGCCGTACTACGGAGCTGATTGCCGTGGCTACAACTCAGGCAAAGCCACTACCTGGTTGAAGTAGTTCACGTTCTCCTACCGACCCTCAGTACCCGTCGAACTGGAGGCGTTCCTTTCAGATACCTACAACCGAGCGGAGTTGCTCAGCTCATATAGTGCCGAGCCTGCCCGCTGGGCTACCCGGAGACCACGAGACGGCAGCCACCGCGTCGTGGCTGTGGATGCTCTCGAAGTTTCGTACGCTCACCGAGTGGGCTATCCCGCGTTCACGGCAAGCCTGTGACAGATCGCGCGCCATATCTTCGACGAAGGCTGGACGGTCGTGGGCCGCCATAGTGACAACGCGCTCGTCTGGACGCTTGATCAGTGGGAACACGGGGCTTGAACCGACTGAGCGAATCATGGCGAAGGCAGCGGCGACGTCGAGGGGATAGATGTCCTCATCCCGCCCCACAGTCGTGAGACGCACCCTGCTGCGCTGATTGTGGGCACCGTAGTCGCTAATCGCCTTACTGCAGGGACACAGGCTGGTGACGTCCGTGCCGACGGTGACGGCGAGCTCGGCCTGCCCAGCGATTAACTTCGCGTCCAACTCGACGTCACAGACCTGCCACGCTTCCTTCTCCGACGCCGGAGCTTGAACCCGGAACGCCATCGGCGTCGCCACGACGACCTGGACCTTGTCGACGTCGAGGCGGTCCGCAGCCACCTTGAGGGCCTGAGGAAGCCGTTCAGGCTCGAGGTCCTGGAGTTCGTCATGGATGATCTCGACCATCCGACTCATGTGGGTGCCGCGACGATCGGCCGGCAGCGTCACCGTGACGTCGAACGTCGCAATGCCACTGTGCATGCTCGCGCCGTCGTTGAAGCGAACGGGGTACTGCACCCCAGCGATGCCGACGCGATCGAGCTCGATTTCACGCTCGTCCACCTGATCCTGAATGTCCGGCAGCGCCACCTGACTACTCCCCGCGGTAGATGCAGCCAGAGGTGCAGGTTTCACGAACCCGCACCTCTGTGAGGTTTGAAAGGTCCACGCTCAACCGATCCCAGATCCACTTCGCCAGTACCTCGCTGGTCGGGTTCTCGAGACCCACAACGTCGTTGAGGTAGCGGTGGTCGAGTTGGTCCTCAAGGGGCTTGAAGGCGACCTTCAGGTCGCCGAAGTCCTGAACCCAACCAGTGCTCTCCCCCACTGGCCCAGCCACGTGGACCTCGACTCGATAAGAGTGTCCGTGAAGTCTGGCGCACTTGTGACCCTCAGGGACGTTTGGCAGCCGGTGAGCTGCCTCAAAGGTGAACTCCCGGTAGATCTCGGCGGTGTGGGTCACGGAATTCCTAGGTGTTTGTGCGTCTGCAGACTCAGTTGCCAGAGCGGATGATCAAGACAGAACTTCACGGCCAGTTCGGTGTTCGCGGCCGCGTCCGGGCCGTCCATCGGCTGCACGCGGAAGCTCTCAAAGTCCAGGTGTTCGAACGTCGTTGGGTCAACTCCGCCCTGCGGGACAACGAACTTGAGTTCCTGTCCTTCGTGGACGATTAGATCGGAGCCAATCTTGGGGCTGACACAGAGCCAGTCGATGTCCGGAGGCGGTGCGACCGTTCCGTTCGTCTCGACGGCAACGTAGAAGCCCCGCTCGTGGAAAGCCGCGATGGCCGCCGGGTCCAACTGCAGAAGAGGCTCGCCACCGGTGCAGACGACCATGGGGCGTCCGCCACCGTTCACCGGCCACTTCGCAGCCACAGCCTCCGCCAACGTCTGCGCGTCGGCGAACTTGCCGCCACCCTCGCCATCAGTTCCGACGAAGTCGGTGTCACAGAACTTGCAGATCGCTCGTTCGCGGTCAGCCTCCCGGCCGGTCCACAGGTTGCAGGAGCTGAAGCGGCAGAACACAGCGGGGCGGCCAGCGTGCGTGCCCTCGCCCTGGAGCGTGTAGAAGATCTCCTTGACCTTGTAGGTCACGCAATCGCCTCCTGATAGCTGACCGGGTCTGAAAGACCAGCGTCCGCAAAGCCGCGGAGGCGCAGGAGGCATGAGTCGCAATGACCACAAGAACGGCCGTCGTCGTCCGGGTCGTAGCAGGACAGGGTGAGCGAGTAGTCGACACCAAGCTTCGTTCCGAGCTCAACCGTCTCCGCCTTGGTGAGGTTGATCAGCGGCGTGTGGATCTTGAGTTGGGTGCCCTCAACGCCGGCCCGAGTCGCGAGGTTGGCCATCTGCTCGTATGCCGCGATGTACTCGGGACGGCAGTCGGGGTAGCCGGAATAGTCGAGCGCGTTAACACCGATGAAGATGTCGGCTGCTCCCACCACTTCGGCGTAGGCCAGCGCGAATGAGAGGAACACCGTGTTGCGAGCTGGCACATAGGTGATGGGGATCTCGTCGTCGCCAATCTCGTCCGCCGAGTCGTGCTTCGGCACCTCGACATCCGCGGTCAACGCAGATCCACCGAACACACGAAGGTCGATGCCGCACACCACGTGTCGCGCGACCCCAGCCGCCTCGGCGACGCGCTGCGCCGCAGCAAGTTCGACCTCGTGCCGCTGTCCATAGCGGAAGCTCAGGGCGTACGGCTCGAAACCCTGGTCCTTCGCGATCGCGAGCACTGTCGTCGAGTCCAGGCCCCCGCTCAGCAGGACGATGGCCTTCCGCGTCATGTCCAACACCCTCTTCACTCGGTCGATGGGGGCCTCTTGCCCCGTACTGTCGAAACTACACGATAGAGTAGCTGGAACGAACGCGTAGTTTCGGAGCATGTGAGGCCATGTCGCGACACAAACTGACGATCATCGTCACCTGTACTGACAGGAAGTCGGCGACCCCTGATGACGAGTTGATGGTCCGCAATCTTCCCACTGGACAGGTGAGCGCTCGCGCCCGGGTGTGGAAGGAGGGCCTCGCGCGAGCGACGGTGCGCCGCCCCCTGATCGACCTGTACGGCGGCGAGACGTGGAGTCAGGTTCGTGCCCTAGCACTCAAGGCCACGAACCTCAGGTACGAGCCAACGATGTTCGTGGTTTCGGCAGGACTCGGGCTCCAGCACGTCTCCACTTCGGCTCCCGCCTACGCCGCGACTTTCAGTACCGGTCACGCCGACTCGGTCGGCGCATCTCTTTCGGAGTCTCAAACTTGGTGGGGCGCACTCCCCCACGCCGACGTCCCTCTTGCAGGACGAGCGATCTGGGTCTTGTCTGAGGCCTATTCACGCGTTGTCGGCCAGCAGTTGCTCGAGGACACCGCCCCCAGTGACGTACTGGTGTTCGGCGGGTCAAAGGAGATCCGCGACAGCCTGCGCGTCCCCTCGGACCGATCATTGCGGCGTGCGCTCGGGGGCACCGTCACCAGTCTCAATGTTCGCGCCGCAACGCAGTGGCTGAGTTTGTCCGACGGCAAGGATCCATTCACGAGTGCGGCGCGGGACAAGTGGCGAACCTGGTCGCACGAGAAGCGGCATCGCGAGGTCTTTGATCGCAAGCCCATGTCTGACTCTGCGGTGGTTGCGTTCGTCCGAGAGCTCCGCGTGCATCAACCCACCGTCTCCAAAACGGGCGCGCTCAAGGTTCTTCGCGAGGCGGGCATGGCATGTGAGCAACGACGATTCTCGACTCTCTTTCAACAGGCGGTGACTCGATGACGGATCCAAAGTGGCTGGTACGCCGGGCACTCAAGGTTCTTCAGAGCGAGGACACTCCGCTCTATCTCTTCACGTTGGCAGCTGAGGAAGTCGACCTGGTCGCGGACGTTGCGCGGATCGGTCGGGATGAGGCAGGCAAGCTCATCGGATACCAGCGCCCAGAGAAGCAGAAGCACGTGAAGCAGATCCAGGAGTACCTGGACTCGGAGGATCCAATCTTTCCCAACGGGCTGATCCTCGCGTTGCCGCCTGAGGTCAAGTTCAAGTCGAGTCGTGGGCCGACCACGACAGATGGGCTGGCTGTCGCCGGAACGCTGGAGATCCCGATAGCTCCCGACGGCGATGGCCCGCGGCCGGCTTGGATCGTCGATGGCCAACAGCGAAGCCTTGCACTATCTCGCACCAAGAACCGCCGGCTCCCGGTGCCGGTGGCAGGCTTCGTCGCGGCCTCGCTCGAACTTCAACGAGAGCAGTTCTTGCGGGTCAACACCGTCCAACCACTACCGACTGGGCTCGTCACAGAACTTCTCCCAGAGATCGCCAGCGTTCCCTCTGCACGGATGGCCACGAGACAGTTGCCCTCCGCCCTGGTTGACATGCTGAATCACGACTCAGATTCGCCGTTCCATGGACTCATCCGACGGGCATCCACTCCGGCAGACGACAAGAAGGTCACTGTCGTCACTGACAACAGTCTCGTAGAGGCGATCCGAGAGTCTGTCGAATCCCCGTCTGGGGTCCTCTTCCCCTACCGGAATATCGCGAGTGGGACCACAGACACCGAGGGCATCCGACGTGTCCTCGTCGCCTATTGGGGCGCCGTACACGACACCTTCCCCGAGGCTTGGGGTGCGAACCCAACTGCGAGCCGCCTCATGCACGGAGTCGGAATCCGAGCCATGGGCCGACTCATGGATCGAGTCATGACCCACGTACGAGACGACGACCCTCGTGCTCGTGAACTCGCCGCAGCAGAACTGCGTCTCATCGCTCCGAAATGCCGCTGGACGGACGGCACGTGGGAAGACCTGGGCGTTGCGTGGAACGACCTGCAGAACACCCCTCGACACATCAGCGCGTTGTCCAACTACCTGGTTCGGACGTACCTTGCTGAGCGAACGGGCCGCAAGTGAAGTTCTACTTCCCCGACAGCCAGGACCTCGTCAGTCCGGCCTACGACTTCCTCCGGGACGAGTACCCGGCCCACCGCGTTCGTCAGCGGGACGACCGGTACGCGCACGAGGTCCTAGCCGAGGCTCCGTACCACGGAATCCTCGTCAGCAAGTCGATCGTGGACGGATCGATCAAGGGCGCTGGCAAGTACTCCGGTGCACAGCGGGCTCGCCTGTACCGGATGGGCGTCCATCGCTTCTTCCGGTTGCCTCGTGGCGTGGAAACGTTGGGCGACAACGGCGCCTTCAACTACATCGATGAGCCCGTCCCACCCGTGACGGTCGCCGAGACGCTCGACTTCTACGAGGAGTGCGATTTCGACGCCGGAGTGAGCACAGACCACGTAATCTTCGGTTACGAACCCGAGGCAACTGCGAAGACCGCGGATCCCGAGTGGGTCGAACGGCGCAAACTCACGCTTCGCCTCGCCGAGGACTTCATCTCGCTCACGAATGATCGACGCACCCGTGTTCAACCAGTCGGCGCCGCCCAGGGATGGAGCCCAACGAGCTACGCCGACAGCGTCAACGCCCTCCAAGAGATGGGATATGAGCGCATTGCGCTGGGCGGCATGGTGCCTCTGAAGACCGACCAGATCCTGGCCTGCCTGACTCAGATCTCGACCATCCTCGCGCCCGGAACCGAACTGCACCTGCTCGGGATCACCCGTATCGACGCCATGGACCGGTTCTCCGCACTGGGCGTCACCAGTTTCGACAGCACGTCAGCCTTCAGGCAGGCGTTCATGGACGATCGGAAAAACTACCACACGAACGAGCGCGCGTACGTGGCAATCCGCGTGCCCCAGGTCGACGGCAACCCCACTCTGAAGCGGGCGATCCTGGCAGGCTCCGTCAGCCAGAAGGATGCCCTCACTGCCGAGCGTGAGGCGCTCAAGGCACTTCGTGCGTTCGACGGCACGCCGGCAGGGCGCCAAGACTGCCTGGACGCGCTGGGGGCATACGAAGTCGTGTGCCAGAGCAAGAAGTCGTACCTCGACGCGTACGCGGAGACTCTGGAAGCCGAGCCCTGGCGTCACTGTCCCTGCTCTATCTGCAGGGAGCACGGGGTGGAGGTCGCCATCTTCCGCGGTACTGAGCGAAACAAGCGACGTGGATTCCACAACCTTTCGGTCCTCAGGCACCAGATGGGGCAACTTGTCCACAGCCGCGCAGCGGTTACCAACTTCGCAGACGCCAACACCTAGGATTTCGTCCGTGGCCGACTGTTACGAGATCCGACTCCCTGCCCTCAAAATTCGCCAGGGCGAGCAGGCCATCTTCGCGTTCGGTGTAGACGGCAAGCGGATCCACGAGTTCACGACAGTGAGTCGCGTTCACCGTGACGACACCGAACTTCAGGGCTACCAGCGCCCCGAGGTCCTGAGCCACATCCGGGCGATCCGGAGGTACCTCGAGTCGGACGGAGCGATGCTCCCGAACGCCGTGGTCCTTGCGTTCGATGAGCGGGTCAGCTTCGAGGCATCTACCGATCGAAGCGCCTTGGACTACGTCACGGCAGGCGAACTCGTGATCCCTGTTGACGAGTCGCTTCCCGACGATCAGAAGCCGGCATGGCTGGTCGATGGTCAGCAGCGCAGCGCAGCAATCCGTGACGCCGACCTTGCAGAGTTCGCTGTAGCTGCTGTCGGGTTTATCGCGCACGGTGAAGCTGAGCAGCGCTCACAGTTCATCCTTGTCAACAACACGAAGCCGCTGCCGAAGGGGCTCATCCACGAACTCTTGCCTGACACCGAGGGGCACCTGCCGACGGCGTACGCCAAGAAACAACTGCCGGCGCGCGTGCTCTCAGCACTGAACTTCGGAAGCCGGGCTGACGGTCAGCCGTTCGCAACTCGCATCGCCACACCGACGATGGCGAACGGCTACATCAAGGACAACAGCGTCCTGAAGATGATCGAGAACAGCCTCTACGACGGCGCGCTCTACCAGTACCGCGACCCCATAGACGGCACGGGCGACGTCGACCAGATGCTGCTCCACCTGAACTACTTCTGGACGGTGGTCGCAGTGACTTTCCCAGAGGCGTGGAACCTGCCACCTACCAAGTCCCGGCTCACGCATGGCGCCGGTATCCAGGCCATGGGCTACGTGATGGACCAGTTGACTGACGGAGTGCCGGCGGTCGAACTGCCTGGGCTTAACCTGGAGAAGAGGGTTGCCAGTCTGCGGTCGCACTGCGCGTGGACCTCGGGGAACTGGGATTTCGGGGCCGAGCAGATTCGGCGTTGGAACGGAGTCCAGAACACCCCGAATGACGTTCGGTTGTTGACCAGCCACTTGCTCCGCGCCCTGCGCTGACACTCTCCAGCCGCCGGATTGCGCCAACTACCCCCAACTGTCGGACGTCTTTATTGCTTTACTACGCTCTGTGGGGTGAGGGCGAAGCGGGGGCAGGAATGACGGGTGGGGTGGTGTGCCCACTGTGCGGTTCGGCGATGGTGATGCAGTTCGCCTCCCGTGGGCGGAACGCCGGGCAAGCCTTCTGGGGCTGCCCGCAGTTTCCGCGCTGCCGCGGATCGCGCGACGCCGAGGGCAAGGCGCCGCAGCCGCGCCAGCCACGCAAGAAGGCTGCCCCACCGTCCTCTCCGATGATCGGACGGCGAACAAGGTCCCTGAGTCGCGGCGACCTGCTGGTGTCCTCGGATAACCGCTTCGGCCCCGGCAAACTCGTGGCGCGAGAGGGCGACCGCCTGGTGCTCGAGTACTTCGACGCGCCCGGCCCAGCCGCATCAGACCGCTACCGCGAGGCGGTATCGCGCGCAAGCCTCACCCGACTGACCCTGTTCCCCGAACTTCGCGTCTTCTGGCAGGACAAGGATGACCGTTGGCGCTCCGGGCGCATCATCGAGGCAAACGAACACAACGACATCTACGTCCGGGGGCACGAATGGGAGGGATTTGTCCCCGAGGGGCAACTGCACGTTCGCTGGAACAAACCTCTGGTGGATCCGGTCGGCTTCGGGGAAGCCGGCATGCTCGAGTCGCCGATCCTCGCTGAACTGCGTCTTCCCTTCTTGCGCAGCATCCTTCAGCAGCGCTCGGCGGCCCATGGGATGCGATCCGTGCTATCGAGCTGCATCGAACTCCATGCCCACCAGGTTGAGACGGCTTGGCGAGTTCTGCAGGACCCTGTCCAGCGCTATCTCCTTGCCGATGAGGTCGGGCTAGGCAAGACCATCGAGGCGGGGATCATCATCCGCCAGATGCTGCTGGACAGCCCCAGTCTGCGGGTCCAATTGATCTTGCCTCCGTTTCTACTCGAGCAGTGGAAGCGAGAGTTGACCCAGAAGTTCCGCGTGCAGGACTTCACCGGGGCGCATGTCCGCTTCAGCCGTGATGATGAGCCGTCGGACTGGGACGCGGCAGACCTCGTCGTTGTCGACGAGGCACACAACCTTGCACGGATGTCAGTCAGCACGGATCCCGATCTCGCATTTCGCTTTGATCGGCTTCGTGAAGTCGCCCTTGCAAGTCCGCGCCTATTAATGCTTTCCGCGACACCAGCCTTGCACAACGAGGACCCCTTCCTAGCGATGCTCAAGCTGCTTGACCCCGCGGTTTACGCCGACACCACCGCCGAGCAGCTCCGATCGCGCCTAGAAGCTCGCGCCGGCCTGGGCCGCGTGTTTCTGGGGCTGCAACCCCACCTCCCAGGCGTCCTGCTGAAGGGGCGCCTGAAGGAGGTCGAAGCGTCGTTCCCCGACGACGCCGAGGTTGGTGAACTGGTTGCGCGCGCCCGCGAGTCGGTGGCCACACAAGACAAGGACGAGACGGCATCACTGATCCAGGCACTGCGCACGCACGTTGCCGAGGTCTACCGCGTCCACCGACGAATGCTTCGCACCCGGCGAACGACGGCGCTGGAAGGCACCTACCGGGTATCCGGTCGTCGCGCGCCCGAGCCAGTTCTGTTGGAATCGACCCCGCGCGACGAAGTTGCAGACGCTCTCGACCGATGGCGGGAACAAGCTCTGGCATCGGCCGAAGGCAACCCGGCAGCGATGACCATGGCCGGACGCGCGTTCGCGGAGGCCGTAGCAGTGGCCCTTGATCCGAGCGCGCTACAAGAGTGGGCGGCAGGCCACGCCGCTGCTCCAGTAGCCGCCGAGGAGGTCGCCGCGCTTAAGCGCATCGAGCAGGACATGGCCTACGCGGACCGACGGGCCACCGTCAGTCGCCCGTTCGCTGACGCACTGAGCGAACTCATGACGTCGAACGAGCGTGCCGTCGTTTTCTGCCCCACAGTTGACTTGGCAACTGAACTGGCTGAGGAACTCAAGGATCTTTTCGGCGCCAAGTCGGTCTTCTGCCATGTGACGACCCAACGTAGCGAGGAGAATGAGCGTGCGGTGCGCTCGTTCGAAGCGGTCCGCAAGGCGGCGGTCTTGGTCGCCGATTCATCGGCCGAAGAAGGTCGCAACCTCCAGTTCGCCAATGTTCTGGTGCATCTGGGGCTTCCGGGATCAGCGAACCGTCTTGAGCAGCGCGTCGGCCGCTGTGACCGGTGGTCACCCGAAGGGTCAGGAGAGTGGCGATCATATGTCGTTTCGGGACATGCGGATCACATCTATGCTGGCGCCTGGGAGCGCATCCTCTCGGACGGTTTCGGGATCTTCGACAGTTCCGTCGCCAGCCTTCAGCAGGCCGTCGACGACGCAACCGACGAGGCGTGGCGGATTCTCCTTCAGATGGGTCTCGGCGGCGTCGCCTCCGCGGTGACGCGGGTTCGGGAGATGCTCGCCGCGGAGATCGAGCGCGTCCGCGAACAGGACGCGCTCGACAGTCTGGAGACGAGCGTCGACGAGCGCTCCGTTTACGCGCGGATCGCGGACGTCGAATCCGACGCATCAGCCTTCGCGAAGGTAAGCGACGACCTTCTTGCAGCGAACAGTGCCGCTGGCAATCTACGATTCGAGCGGAAGGGCAACCCTGCCGCCGGCTTGGGCGGTTACGAGGCGCTCGGCCGCCTGCCGGGAAAACAAGCGCAGATTCCGCTGATCTCTGCATCGCGCCTCGTTCGGGACTTCCTTCCCCTGAAAGGCCACGTCGGAACGTACGTTCGGGAGGTCGCCCTCGCGCGTGAGGACGTCCACCTCTACCGGTACGGAGATCCGTTCATCGACGCCGTCAGCGATTTCCTCTGGCACGACGATCGCGGCCGAGCGTTCGGGATGTGGCGCTGGCTGCCCGAGTGGCCCCGCGACGACACGCCCCTTTATCGGTTCGACTACGCCGTCGAGGCCGACCCTCTCGATGGTCCGTCCTCAGAATATCCTCGTCGCGAACTCATGACGGTCAGTGCAGGCATGGACCAACGTGCGCTGACGCGGCGCGCCGACGGGATCTTCCCTCCCATCATCGTCAGCGTTTGGATGACATCCGGTGCGCAGGAGTTGACATCCAGGTCGCACCTCGACGCGCTTTCCGCCCCATACGCGAAGCCGGGTCCGATTCGTGCCGGCGGCGACTACTCGCTAAACCGTGTCAGGATCAACGAGGCCTACGAACTCATTCCCGCAGGCAACTGGGGCGAGTCTTGGCGATCCGCGGAAGGAGCCGCTCAGCGGCTAGTCCGCAGTCGAGAGGACGTTCGTGCTGCGGTCGAGCGAGCTACTGCCATCGCCAACCGAGACTCAGCAACGAGGCTGTCGCAACTGCGTCTCCGAGCCATGCGCACAACAGGATCGGAACTCGTCCGTTTGGAGGAGGAACTTTATCGCGAGGAAGCCATCGCCAGCGCCATGACCGCCGCCGTGACCGCACCATCACTACGGCTTGACAGCACCGGCATCGTGGTTCTCTCCGGCCGAGCCCTGACGAGCTGACATGACCGATCAGTGGAACTTGGCGAGAGCCCACCTGGCTGGCGCCAAAGACAACCGCGACCTTCTGACCGGGTCCCACCGCCGACTGGTGGATGCATGGTTCTCGGAGGTGCCGGGGGCCGAGATCGCGGGTGATGTTGCCGCGCTCCTGGGCCAGGTACTGCGTCACCGCCGAGGGACTTCAGGTCATTCCAATAGCTTCCTGATCCTTCGACTCGACGAGCGAGGCGTTCCGGTTGAGACACTTCGCCTGGCGAACCTCGACGTCACCAAGTTCGGCCTGTACGAGCACCACATCGCCATCGGCCCAGACTGGGCGCCCGACTGGCTCCGCGGCGACGTGCGCTGGATCGACTTGGCCTGCACGAGCCCCGACAGTTTCGAGGGCCCGAAGGGGGTCGTGTCCACCTCTGCCCGACACGACATGGCGGTGCCGGTTGACCCGTCTGTGGCTGCTATTGCTGGCATCGACACTTACCGTTCGCGCAGCCAGGCGAGCGCCGTCCGGACGGCCGCACTTGCACCTGCAGGCGACACGCTCCACGTGGTCCTACCAACCGGGACAGGAAAGTCCCTGGTGGGCATCGCGCCCGGGTTACTCGCCCGTACAGGGGTAACGGTCGTCGTGGTCCCGACCATTGCACTGGCCCTTGACCAGGAGCGCCAACTTCATCAACGGTTTCCGAACCAGGGCCTCCCTCAAGAATTGGCCTACTACGGCGATCGTGCGGCGACTGAAAAGGAGGCGATCAAGGAGCGCCTGCGCGACGGTAGGCAAAGGGTGCTCTTCACCTCGCCCGAGGCTCTCGTCACCGGTTTGGCGCAGGCTCTTCGGCGCTTGGCTGCCCGGGGCGAACTGAGCCACGTCGTGATCGACGAGGCACACCTCGTACGCACCTGGGGCCTGAGTTTCCGACCCGAGTTCCAAGTCGTCGCCTCCCTGATTGCCGAACTGCGAGAGGTCGCCCGAGCGCAAGGGGTAGCACCGCCTCATGTTGAACTACTGACAGCTACCCTCTCCCGACAGAGCCTGCTGCTGAACGACGAACTGTTCGCCGGAACCGGCACCTCCCTATTCGTAGGTTCGACATACCTACGCACTGAGATCCGCTACCTGTTTGCGCCGCCCGCCCCCAACGAATCGCGCCTCGACCGAGTAGTCGAAGCGCTCCACCACCTTCCGCGGCCGGCGATCGTGTATACGACCAAGAAGGAGTCGGCCGACACCCTCGCAGTTCGGCTCCGACAGGCGGGGTTTGGCCGCACGGCGGTCTTCCATGGCGATGTGCGCGCCGGCGACAGGCTCAAGGTCCTGCGGGCATGGTCGGGCGATGCCGGCCCGACGTCCGTCGACGTCGTCGTGGGGACTAGTGCCTTCGGCCTTGGTGTTGACCAAAGCGACGTTCGTTCTGTGATCCATGCCTGCGTGCCCGCCTCAGTCGACCGCTTCTATCAGGAAGTTGGGCGCGGTGGCCGCGACGGTCACGCGGCCGTGTCGGTCTGGATGCCGAGCACTACCGATGCCCAGGAGGGGCGCGCCATCGAGAACGCCACCGTTCTTGGTGACAAGAAGAGTTGGGGTCGTTGGGACGCGATGCGTTCAGCGCGCATCTCGGACGACCCGTTGCGCCGCGAACTTGTTGTGGACACCAGCACCGTTCCTTCCTGGCTTTACCACGCCTCTGACAGCAACCAACTGTGGAACCGCAACACTCTGGTCCTGCTGCAACGGGCCGGGGTACTCGATATTGTCGACACTCCCCCGCCGACCCTGGAGCGCGTTGAATGCGAACCTGAGGCTGATTGGCAACAGCGCGTCGATGCTGCCTGGTCCGCATACGTGAAGCACGCGACCGTCCGCATCCGCTCGGGCATTCCGAATGTCGACGAGGCAACTGTCCTGCACGCGATCGATAGGGTTCGACGTGAGATCCGTGATTCAGAATCCGACTCGCGCGACCGGATCGAGCGCATGTTCAGGCTGGACGAATGCTGGGGTTCAATCCTGAGCGAGGAATACGCGTACGAAGACGTTGGCGCGATGTGCGCTCATCAGGTCGTCGCGCCCGCGTGCTCGGGGTGCCCCGCTGTCGCACACGTTCACGAGCCGTCTTTGCGGGCTGCGCGACCGGTCGTGCAGGAGGCATTTCTCCCGCAACTGCACCGCGAGGTAAGTCCCACGCTTGCGGCGATGGCCACCAGTGGTCGGACACTGGTCGTGACCTATCCCGAGGGAGATCTCCGGATCCACCTTGCAGAACTCGTTACGAAGGCAGTGACACACGGCGTCCGAGGAATCTTGGCTTCCGCAAGTCTGGTCGGCTTGCCCGCGGTAGTTGACGCAGGTCGCTCTGCACCGGAAGGACTGGTCGCCACTGATCCGCTCGTTGCGGGTCCACCCCGAACGTTCCCGATCCCCACGTTGGTCCTCTTGGACCCGACCGATCCACCCCAGTTGAGTTGGCTCGCAGGTCAAACTGGTTCCCTTCGGATCGTCGTGCTTCCGGAAGAGACGACGGACCCCGAGTATCCCGGCCAACCAGTAAAGAGCATTCGCGTCCCGCATTGGACGCTCTCGTACTTCCTTAGGAGCTTGTGATGGCAGTACTCAACCCGCCACGCACCCTGCCGGGCCTCGGCCGCGCCATCGTGAACTACCTCCTCGATGCGCGTCGTTCGCCGACCGAGGACGACCTCGTCGCCGCCTTCAAGCCGGAAGGCCTAAACCCCGGCGCCGAGGCAGCCGGCGGACTGAAGAACACGATCTCCTCTCTGCGCGCGATCAACGTGCTCGAAACGAATGCCGACGCAACGCTTCAACTAGGGCCTCAGGTCCCGACCCCGAAGTCTCCATTCGACGCTCCGAAGTTTCGACGACTCCTTCAATCCCGCGTCTTCGACCTCGGCCGGGATGGCGACATTTGGGCAACACAACTCGGCGACGGCCACACCAGTGGTGCACGTGACCTCAACCGCGCCCTGACCTGGGTGATGGCTCAGGACGCGCTGGGCCAACCACTGTCTTGGACCGAGAACCTGCAAACGCTCCAGCCTGAGCAGTTCGGCACCACCGATCGCGAATCGTGGGCCATCGTCAATGACACTCGTTGGGTGGCGGCTTCCCGATGGATTGTCGCCCTCGGTTTGGCGACCCCGTCGGTCATGAAGGACCGGACCGGCGTGGTTCCGCTACCAGTTGCAGCGGTCGAGGACGCACTGCGAACCATGCCCGCAGACCGTCTCCCAATCCATGACCTCCTCGCGCGCATCGGACAGGCACTTCCCGTCCTTCATGGCGGGTCGATGCGTTCCGGGCTGGTATCCCTCCTCGGCACCGACCCGGACCCAGGAATCATCGCCGACTGCGCGGACAGCTCGGTCGGGCAGGCACTGCGCACTCTCGAGGAGCGCGGCCGTATCCGGTTCGAAACACTCCCAGACGCACAAGGCATCCGTCTGTCCCGATTCGACGCCGCGCGACAAACGCACGCCATCGTGAAGTCTGGAGGAAAGAAGTGAGTTGGCGTGGCACCCTCCCTGCGGCCTGCTGGAATGCACATGAGGCTTCAGCGATCATCCCTGTCGAGGCGGAAAGCACGTCTGACGGCGTCTTCCTAGCCACACACAGCACCATCCCGATCACCCAGCGTGACCAGGTGGACAACGCCCGCGGCGGCGCGGTGGTTGACGAACGCTCCTTGCTTCGTGCTGTACAGGAGCAGCCTGCGGACCAGCCGATCATTCCCATCCTCGGCAAGTCCGGAACAGGCAAGTCCCACCTCGTCCGGTGGCTACGAGCTCACCTGGAAACGAAGGAATCGACCCGCCTGATCTTCGTCCCCAAGCACCGAATGTCGCTGCGTGGGATCCTCGAACTGATCCTTGAACACGCAAGCGGCGAGCGGGCCGACGAACTCCGGGCAAAGGTCGCGACCGCAGTCGATGCCGCCGCGGACGAGAAGACCGCACAATTGAAACTGCGCAACGCACTAGCAGTGAACATCGAGACACGTGGGAATCGCACCGACGGGTCACCCGAGGAGATCGAACTCCGCGCGTATCTCGCTTCTCCCGGTGGCCTTCCGGCGCTCTTCGGCGACGACGTCTTCCGAAGCCGACTCCTCGACCAGAACGGGCCCATCGCCCGCCTTGTGCGCGAGAAGTTGTCCGGGAAGGGCGATGAGGACAAGGACGATGCCTTCGGCTTCACCGCCGACGACCTGAACCTCTCTGTTGACGACGTCAACCGGGCCGGCCAGGCCGCACGCGAGGTCGCCGGCGCGCTGACCAGCGAACGCTCCTTTCGTGAACTCGCCGCAAGAATGATCAACGAGCAACTCGGCCCGTCCGTGAGCGAGGTCTTCGGCGTGGGCGGCGACGATCTCAAGCAGATCCTCACCGACGTCCGCGTGGAGATGGACAAGCAGGGCCTCGAGCTATTGGTGCTCATCGAGGACTTCTCGATCTTCCAAGGCATCCAGGGTGGGCTGATCGATGCCATCACGCTCATCTCTACTGAGGCGCAGAGGCTGTGTCCGATGCGAGTCGTAATGGCCGTCACCACCGGTTACTTCATCAATCAGATGCCGGAAACTGTCTACACGAGGACGTACCGAGTCTTTGATCTCGACCTACCCGACGGAAGGGGTGCGTCGTTCCAGCCAGCAGGGTTCGCGGGTCGATACCTCAACGCCGTTCGAGTCGGGGCAACGGAGCTCGATGCAGCACATGCAGGCGGGGATGAGGTACCCAACGCCTGCGAACAGTGCCCCGTCAACGCGGAATGCCACTCATCGTTCGGCCAGGTTGACGGCTACGGCCTCTTCCCGTTCAACACCGCCGCCCTCGACCGCGCCATCAAGAGCCAATCCACGGACGGCGGTTTCGTGGCTCGCAACGTGCTGACCCGTGTCCTTCGGCCGGTGCTGCATCGTGATCAGGCCGAGATTGACAATGGCCGCTTCCCGAGCTATGGCTTCGCCAATGACTTCCGGTCCGGTGCGAGCGACCGCCTGGCGAACATCGAGGACCAGTTCAAACTGCGGTCGCCCGGAGACGAGGAACTTTCCGAACGTCGCGTTCGGCTCGTCCGATTTTGGGGCTCAGGGGCGGGCGCGGTAAACCTCGCGCCGACGATCCATGACGCCTTCGAAGTCACGCCGATCAACGGTCTCGACGATCCGAAACCGCCGATCGTGGACCCCCGTCCGTCTACGCCCACCCAGCCTTCGCCGACTCCCACCCCGACTCCACAACCAGTCGCTGCGGGTCCGGCGCTCGTCAAGGCCGTCGATGGCTGGCTCGCAACCGGCAACATCCTGCAAGGCGAAATTAACGACCTTCGAAACATCGTCTTCCAGGCGGTTCGACAGCGACTCGCGTTCGACGACGGTTACGGCGGCGACAGTCTGTGGGGCAACGACAAGGCCCTCGCACCAGGGTTCGAAGCGAAGATGGTCGAGTTCAGCCAAGCGAAGATCGCTGGCGCTGTCTTGCCGATGGACCGATCGAACCCAGAAGACATGCGAGCGCTGCGGGCACTCGCATGGGCCAACCACAAGAACAACTGGGCAGAAGTGCCGGACGGAGAGCGTCTACAGAGGCTCACCGAGACTGCCATCGACCGATGGGCAACGAGGGTGGGTGGCACCATCCTCCCGCCGGAGCGTCCCAACGATGACACCGAACTGGCTCGGCTCGTCGAAGTGCTACTCAACATTGCACGAGCGCTCGGAATCGCCGATGCGTTCAAGTCGGACACCACCAGTCGGATCCGAGCCCTCTTCGCCCCAATCCCTGCACGGACAGATCTCGAGTCGAGAGCCGGTCTCAGGTCCCTCCACGGCTTCCTGGTGGACGGTGCCGGCAGCGGTAACAGCGTGACTCGCGTCGGCCGCGGCCAACTCCAACAGCGACTGCTCCGTCACGCCTCCTACAGCCAGGGTTCCGGCAAGCCCCTTGCCCTGGACCTCCACAAGGTGGCCAAGGTCGTCCGGAGCGGGGCCGCGGGCGCGCCCTGGCCGGAGTCGACACCCGACCTGGTCAAGTCCTCGGTCTCGACCATCGAGGCCCGGCTCGCGTCAATCGACTCCTTGCACGCCGAAGCTTCGAACCTGGTTCCCGATCTCTCCGACCTCGGAGGCGAGCTTGCCGACGTCGCCGCAGAACTTCTAGTCCTCGTGAACGAGCGAGCAAACGCCGGCGCGCTGCCAGGCGGGATCAATCCAGCCGACCTCCAAGCCGCAGCGAAGGCTGTCAGGCCCGGCGACCAACGCAAGGTCGAGGCCACCTTTGCTGAGCTGAGTCGCTGGGATCAACTCACGATTGAGGAGAAGTTCCAGGTCCTGAATGGCGACTGGGACGAGCCAGCGCGGCGAGTGGATACCTGGCTCCGGATGGCCCGTCAAACCGTGCGCCTGCTTGAGCACAGCCTTGGCAACGGCAGCCCCTCTGACGTGCAGCGCGAATACGCTGAGGCACGCGACCAACTGATCGCCGACCTCACGGCCATGGCCGACTCAATCTCGACCCCAGCAACCGAAGATTCATCCGGACCAGAGGAACTCGCATGACCCTGCGCAGCACCATCCAGGATCTGCGTGCCCACGCCGACGTCGCCAACGACGAACACCAGGTCAAGGTCCGGACAGGACAACTCGCAGATCTCAGTGCACGCCTCGCACCGCCTTTGGCGGAGTTGCCCGCGCTCAACGTCGCGCTGAGTGAGGTTGAGCAACTCGATGTTGAACTGCCGGCGGGCCGCGAACAGGATGCATCCCAGGTAGCCGAGAGTCTCCGTGTGCTGGCGACTGAGGTTCCGTCGCTCGGAATGGATCAGAATCTCGACCTCGCCAAGGAACGCGTCCGGTCAGCCGAGAAGTACGCCAAGGAACTACGCGCTCTCGTCGCAGGCACGTGGCAGACGTATGTGAGTCAGCCCCCGCCAGCGGTCAATGGCGATCTCATCGACGCACTGGCGCAGGGCGGTGTTGACGTCGAGGAGATTCGCGATGCTCTGGAGACGGCGCGCGCCCGGTTGCTCACAGTCACCAGCAGGCTGATCCCGGACCGCGGTGCGGTTCAGAAGTATCGAGACGCCATCGAGTCGATCCACCGTTGCGGCGAACAAATCGGAGAGGTGGTTGACGCCGATATCGCCGAGGGCATCGTGGGGTCTCAGGAGCCGTCCGGCGTGCCACTGACCTGGTTCACGGCTGATCGTCTCGAGAAGCTCCGTGCTCTTGGCATCGTCGATCGATTCAAGGTGCACCTGCGATGAACCCGGCGCTGCTGACCAGGATGCTTGACCGACTCGAGTCCCTCGAGGATCCACTGCTGTGCTGGGGCGTCGTCGACGGGGGCTTCAGCACGGATGAACTTCGTCAGGTGATCGGCGACGAACTCACTTCCAGCCACGAGTGGGATCTGAGTGCAGACGACGTCATTGAGGCAATGACTGCGCGCGCGCTACTCGTGCACGACTCAAGCGCGTCGCCAGGCCGTTGGCGTACCCGCAACGGCGAGACCATCCGCTTGGTGGCGCGACTGCGACAGACCTTCCTCGGCCAGACCTGGCAATCGGGGACCAATCTGATCTCCGACTTCCGCTACGCACGCCGGCCCCGCTTCTACCCAAAGCGCGATCACCCCTGGACCACGGCTCTCGAAGGGGTCGTTGGCCCCATCGACGCGTATCGAGGGGTGCTTGGGGTCCTAACCCAACGCGATGGCAAGCATGACCTCTTGGGAGGGTTCCAGGTCCGCGCTACGAGGCACATCTTGACCGCGTTGCAGAGTCAGTCCACAACAGCCACCGTGGTCGGTGCCGGAACCGGAAGCGGAAAGACAAACGCGTTCTACCTCCCTGCGTTCAGCTACCTGGCCGGCATCACGGACCCTTCCGCATGGACCCGCGCCCTAGCCGTCTATCCCCGGACCGAACTGCTGAAGGATCAACTGGACACGGCGTTCGCCCATGCTTGCCGACTCGACGATCTGTGGAAGCTGTCCACTGGACGATCGATGACGATCGGCGCCCTCTACGCCAGCACGCCCACGAGTGCGAAGAACGTAAGGCTTCCCCATCGCGGTTGGGGAAAGCGCCCCCAAGGCATGGCTTCCCCGCAGATGCGCTGTCCCGGTGATGGCTTCGCCCAATGTGGAGGCGAACTCGTCTGGCCGAACGAAGACATCGATGCCGGGGTCGAACGCCTCGTTTGCGCTACCTGCCGGCGCTCGTTCGGACAGGACCAGGTCGTCCTTACCCGGCAATCAATGCAGAAGTCCCCTCCCGACCTGCTCTTCGTGACTACCGAGATGCTCAATCGCGGTCTCTCCGATCTGAACCTCACGCGACCTTTGGGCATCGACGTGCCGGTCGGCAAGAAGCCTCGGATGATGCTCCTCGATGAGATTCACACCTACGACGGAACCACCGGCGCACAGGCTGCGATGGTGCTCCGCCGGTGGCACCACAGCATTCAAACTCCCATTACGTTCGTCGGTCTTTCTGCGACGTTGTCGAGCCCGATCCGCCACATGGCAGACCTGACCGGGGTCGACGACGAACTCGTCACCAGCATCACGCCCGATGCCGACGAGTTGGAGTACGAGGGCGCGGAATACTTGCTCGCCCTCCGCAGCGATCCCACCAGCGGCGCGTCTGTACTATCCACCACCATCCAGACATCCATGCTGCTCCCGCGGGCGCAGGATGAGCCGGCGAGTCGGATCTCATCCGGTATTTACGGAACGAAGGCCTTCGTCTTCACGGACGACCTCGATGTCACCAACCGTCTCTTCTCGTACCTCCTTGACGCGGAGGGGCAGCGGTACGCGTTCGGGAAGCCCAAGTCCTTCAAAGCTCCTCTCGCGTCAGTACGCGCCAACCCCAACGGGGGCGATGTCACGCAACAGCGCCGCGCGGGTCAACTCTGGGATCTGTCGACCGCTATCGGTCACAAGTTCGCGACTATCGGCGAGGGCTTGCGCGTTAGTCGAACCACGTCCCAAGACTCAGGCGTTACTGCCGACAGCCAGTTGATCGTCGCGACAGCCTCACTCGAAGTTGGCTTCGACGACCCCGACGTCGGCGTAGTCATTCAGCACAAAGCACCTCGCGGGGTAGCCGCCTTCCTTCAGCGGAAGGGGCGAGCGGGACGCAAGCGGACCATGCGGCCCTACACAGCAGTCGTGCTGTCCGACTACGGCCGCGACCGCGCGACGTACGAGTCGTGGGACACCCTGTTTGATCCCGTGCTGCCTGATCTCGTGCTCCCGATCCGCAACCGAGCCGTACTACGCATGCAAGCCACCATCGCGATGATCGATTGGCTAACAAGTCAGCTTCGGCAACAGGGCGTCCCGAGAACGACAATCGGTTGGACCGCCCTTGGCCAGAAGCCGGCCGACAGTTTCGCCAAGCCGGGCCGCGAGACTCAACTCAAGGCCGTTGAGATCTTGAACGATGCCCTCCGCGATCCGGACCGTCAGCGAAGCCTGCGCACGTGGGTGCAGAACGCACTCGGCCTGTCCGACTCAGAGGCCAACGAGGTCTTGTGGCATCCGCCGAGGCCACTGTTGCTTCAGGCGATCCCTACGTTGCGTCGCCGACTCCTCCACAACTGGAGCGTGGCAGAGGCCAGCGGAGTCCACGAGTTTCGCGATCTCATGGGTGGCAATCCCCTGCCCGACTTCTTCCCGATGAACCTCTTCAGCGAACTAGCTTTGCCCGAGACCTTCGTGAGCATTCCGCCCCAGTCGGACCGGGATACCGACCGAGAGCTCCAGGCGATGGGTCTCGGCCAGATGCTCCGCGAGTACGCACCTGGTCGCGTTTCACGCCGATTCGCAACTCGGAATCTCGAGCACCGCCACTGGATTCCCGTTCCGATCGGCGTTGCTGAACCTGTGCTTGAGCTCACCACAATCCTGCCGGTCTTCGGAGTCGAGGAACCTTGCACCGTCGACATCGACGGCACACCGACGACCACAACGGTGGTTCGCCCCGATCAGGTCGTAGTCGAGCTACCGCCGAAGGCAGTGAAGGACTCGTCCAACGCAACGATGCAATGGCGGTCGCAGTTCATCGAAACGGGGACCGGCCTGATCATCCGCGTGCCAACGGCCGACCCTGTCGGGCGCCTGATCAGGGACGCTCGCTTCTTCGTGCATGCTCAGAACGCTCACGTCAATGTCCATCGTGCGGCCGTGAGCGCTGATGCCACCCTGAACCTCGAGGACGGCACTGAGCAGCGAGTACGATCACGGTTCACGCTTCATGGCCAACCGGCAGCGATGGGCTCCACTTTTGACGTGGACGGATTGCGCATCCGAGTGGAACTGCCGGAGGACATCGCCATCCCAGCCGACCTCCTGCCCGGGCTGCGCAGTGCCTGGTTCAAGCACGTCCTGCTCAATGACGATGAGTTACTGGGCTCCCTGAATAGCTTCCGGATCGACTGGCTGCACCAGTGCCTAGAGGCCATGCTGCTCACCACGTCAGTACGTGACCAGAGCACGCTCGCGGAGGCTTACGCAACGATCCACGACTCGTTTGACGACAAACTCGACGAAACCCTCGACGCCATGTTCAGAGCCTCCAGCGTGATCGAGTCAGAGTCCGCGGTGCTGTCACGAATGGGCGCTCGGCTCAAAGAAGCACTCAAGGACCCCGCGATCGCGGCCCGACTCGACGCCTTGGCGCCGCAATACTGGTCTCCCGAGCCCGCAACTTTCAGCCACTGGCTCCGGGAGCGGACGCTTTCGACGCTTGGACACGCGACGCTTGCTGCGGCGAGACAGATCTGCCCGGAACACGATCCTGAAAGCGTCATCGTTGACATCGAGCCCGGATATGACGCCGACGGCAGGCCGCGGGCCGGCGAGATTTGGTTGTCCGAGTCGTCGATCGGCGGCGGCGGATTCGTCGAAGCCCTCGCAGCGCGCGTCCGCCCCGATCCGCGTCGACTCCTTCGGCTCATCCTCCGAGCTACGCAGCCCAGTACGTACGAACTCGTTGACAGCCACCTTCAGCGGGTAATCGACCTCATGGCAACGGACGCCACCTGGTCTGGCCTCGTCAACGACTTTCGATCTGCGCCTGATCAGGTAACGCGCGTCCAGGCGCTCGGGCGGATCAGGGATGGCCTTCGCCAATCAGGCATCTACGGCGCCGAACAGTCCGTCGTTTCCTCACTAGCAAGCCGCGTTCTTCGGCCGGGTTCAACACCATCGACTGACGCGACGTTGGCGACTGTAACAACCGAGTGGAAGTCTGAAGAGCGGCGGCTCGGTGTCGAGATCCCGCCTCGCACCTGGGCGTACCTGATGCGTACGCGCTCCGACCTCGATTCTGGTTTGGTCCTCACAGGCGGAGGTAGCGAGCGCCAGCGCATGGATGCGGTACAAAGCCTGCTCTGGCCCCGCGGCTGGCAACTCCGTGCCGAAGAATTGAACGTGTGGAATCCCTTTGCCGAGAACTTGCCTGCGGCACCCGAGGTTCTGCGATCGCTCGCGTCAGCGGGCGATCCTCCGCTCCCGCTGACCGGCGACTTCCGAAATCGCGTCCGGCAGACCCTGGCACAGCGTGGCTCCGCACAGGTTCTGGCCACCCCAGAGCAGGCCCGGGATCTCGCAGACCTGCTCGTGGGTGTGTGTGTCGAACCAGTAGTGACCGAATACCTCAACGTGTATCCCCGAGTCGTGGAGATCGACCATCGGGCGAATGGCGACGTGCTCGTCACACTCGAACTCGCTGAGGTGTCGGCATGAGACGGATCACGACCTCGGGCCGCGGACAGACCCGCGTTCTAAACGACCTGATGCAGAACCTGCTCATCACGGAACTGCTGGTTCCCTCCGGGCAACTGTGGGTTCTGTCGCCTTGGATCTCCGACATCGAGGTCATCGACAACACAGCGGGCCAGTTCAAGACCGTCTTGCCAGGCCTCCCGTCGCGAAGGATCCGGCTGACGGAGGTCTTGATCGAACTGGCTCGTCGTGGCAGCGATGTTCGCGTCCTGACTCGCAATGTTGAGAGCAACGTTGTTGCCCGTCAGCGACTCGAGAATGTCGGCGGACTGGGCGCCAAACCGGCAGTGAGAATCCATCCCAACCTCCACGACAAGGGCATCTTGGGTGACCGATTCCACCTTCAGGGATCCATGAACTTCACGTACTTCGGACAGGCGGTCAACGCAGAGGGCGTCACGTTGACGCGCGACCCTCACGCGATCGCGGAAGTTCGGATCGCGTACAACGCTCTCTACGAAGGTGCAGGTCATGCAGGCTGAGGAGTTCTTCGGCTCGGGCAACGACATCACCCCCGCACGGCTGCCGCCCGAGCACGAGACATCGATCGAGAACTGGCTAGATGCCATCAGACGTGGACAGATCGCGTTCCTGCCGAGGGTGACCAACAGAAACCTTTACTGGTACGGCTTCGCGCCCACGTTGCGGGAACGGAAGGAACTGCTCACGCTCCTGGACGCCTGGATTGGCCCTACGTTCAGCGACCTGCCAAGAAGCCGAGGGCGCCTGTACCCCCAGGATCCGTTTGATATTGTTCTAGCCTCAACGGACGTACCACCTCTGCGGTTTGAGGTACTCCCACGCGGCAGTGCGGCGTCTCGTGATGAAGTACGTCAAACGCTCCTCGTGCTCTCCAAGATGGTGTGGAAGCGTCCGCGCTCGGAGTTCGACGCACCTCGAACCACGGTCGAGGTCCTCGACGACCTAGGCCACGCAATCGGCGCTCGAGATCGTCGGATTGCCCTCGCGTGCCTCCGGGAACTTGAGGCCTCCGCTGATCTCGACCAGTCGAACCTCGCATTCCTCCGCTTGCGGGTATACGCGGGGCTTGGGGACACGGCTGCAATCTTCGCCGACCAAGACCTGGAGCACGTCCTCCAACTGCGTCGCCCACTCGGGATCACCCGACTGCTTCAGAACGCGGTCTACGAACTCTACCTGGAGTCGGCTGACACCTCCGGTGACGGAGCAGCCTTGCTCGAGGCTGCCAACCGGATCCCGGCCGGTCTCCGGACGCTCGCGACGGGAGGCGCGACACAGGCTCGACCGGCGCTGCTGGTCGAGTTCATGCTCGCGAAGTTGCGAGGCGCCGCAACCGCAACGCTTGATCGGTTGGCCGACGAGGCTCAGTCATTCTCGCCAACGTTGGCGAACCCCCTCCGCCTGCTGATCACGCCAGAAGCCGAACCTCCTGAGACGCTGGCTCAAGACACGTCGGATCCGGCGACGGTCACGCCGACAGACGAACTCCACCGCCTCATCGCGGAAGGCGAGTTCGCTGCCGCAGTCGTCGCCGGCCTTGCCGAGACACCGTCGTCGACCACTGCCGCCCTGCTGCTCGGATGCATTCGCGAACTGGAGGATCCCCAACTAGCTGCCGAAGTCGCGACGTTCGTCGAGGCTTCGGGGCTTCACGAGGAGTCGCGCAAAGACGATGTCGTCGTCCGGGCCGACCTGGAGTGGCTGGCCGGGTTCCTCAACCCGCAACGGAACCTCGGATGGCTCGGCTGGTTTGACGCATTGGAAGCTAACGATGTCCCAGGCGCAGCGGTCGACTTCAGCGTCAGCGCCGATTGGGCGCCGCTCGACCATGCGACCGTCGCGAACCGCCTAGCTTCCTTGGATGAAGAGACGTTGGCTCGGCTCGGAGACCATGGCGGTGCATTCATGGCAGCGCATTCGTCACTGTTCGCGGCCGTCGACGGCGCCGAACTCTGCGAACGAGTACTCGCGGGCTTTGCCGTCAGCGAAAAGAACACCGCGGGCATCCGGGTTCAGACAGTCGCACTCCTGGAGTACACGTCTGCGTCCGGCCCAGGGGCCGACATTCTGGCCTCCTCGCTGCTGTGGACAGAAGACATCCTGCGGGCGGGAACCTCCGCCGTCACTGCGCACTGGACGGTCGACGTCCTGCAGGCGGCAACGACGAGTCCCCAAGCACGCGCATTGGATGCCAAGACTCGATTGTTCTACTGTGCGCTCGAGGTTCTGCGGCCGGTGCGCTCCAGCCTCAGCCTCGCTGATATCGAAGGACTTCGCCTGGTCGCCGAGGAGTTGGCAACCAGCCTGCCCGTCGACTTCGAGGTTCAGACTTCAGACGCAGACCCCGCCGCGGCCTACCGACATCTTGAAGCTTCGGTCGTCGTGCTCTATTCGCTCACCGAGTCTGCGATTACCCGTGCCGCGCAGGTCCTTCGGCGGCTTATCCCAGGCATTGATGTACGCACGACGGCTGAGCATGACGGGAGTCAGCAACTGGCGGCCCTCAGTGCAAACGCCGACGTATTCGTCATGGTTGCGGCATCGGCTAAGCATGCCGCGACCAACTTCATCAAGGACCACCGCGGGGGCCGCCCAATCATCCAGGTCAACTCGCGAGGTTCGTCCGCCATTCTGCGCGAGCTAAGTGAAGGGTGACGCCGCGGAATGGGATCCCGCTGAGCACCGCCAAACTGGCGTGACCGCCGCAGCAGTTGCACGACCCGCCGAGTGGACTGCCAGGAGAGCGACCTTGATGGCGTCCCAAGCAAGGACAATTGCGACGAGGTTGAAGCAGCCAGGGGCCCGGCCGTGACCGCCTCATCGATGACGTGCATCCACGTCAGCAGGACGGTCGCCAGCGCGAGGAGCACTACGGCCATGCCGAAGGCGGGCGGCGCGGTGCGAACTCGACGGGCCATCAGGTTCGAGGGTGCGCAACGCTTGAAATAGCGATGGCTTGCCGCAACGACAGCAATGACCGGGAGCGCGAGCAGTATTAACATCGATGCCTCCGAGGAAGTGGACCTTCCTCGAGCCGCCGCATCCGCGGACGCTGCCTGTCCCCCGCGGAACCTGTGGATACGAGTGGGCCCGTGGCTCCCTATGGAGCCGAAACGACCCGAGCGCTGGCGGCCACCGAGGCCGCGCCACGATCGAACGAGCCAGCGGCCGCCGCAGCGCGGACGGCCCCATAGTTCGCTGGCGGTCGCTTCGCTGTGCCTCGCTCTCCGCTCCCGCGCCGATTGGCAGGTCCGAGGTGATCCGGGTAGCGGTCGCGGTACGCGGCTAAGGACGAAACGCATCTCGCGTATGCTGCTTCCATGCCGGGCGAGTGGACCTTCATGTCGAACCACGGGCACGTGTTGGTGTGTTTGGCCCGTGACCCGGACGCGCGCATGCGCGACGTGGCCGAGGCGGTCGGGATCACCGAGCGGGCGGTCCAGCAGATAGTGCGGGACCTGGTGGCGCAGGGCTACCTGCGCAAGGAAAAGGTGGGTCGCCGCAACCAGTACGAGGTCGTGCGCAAGGCGCACTTCCGCCACGAGATGGAGGCCCACGTCACGCTCGGCGAGTTCGTCGGCCTGGTGGTCGACCGCGAGCGAGCCGTCGGCCAGCTTCGCGGTCCGCACGGCACAGTGAGCCAGCGGAGCCTAGACGATCCTAGGGACGACGAACTCGGCTGATCAGCGCCGCGCGGACGTGGGATTCCAGGTCGCCGTCAAGGACCAGTGCGATTTGGCCGCCGGGCAGGATGACCGGCTCGATGAGGTCGTCGACGAGATCGTGCACCACTTCGGTCACCACCTCAGTCGTTGTGCCGGACGACCCGACCACGGCGATGCCGGGGCTGATGAAGCTGTCCTCGACCAAGGGCATCCCGGCACGCGGGGCTGCACGGTGCGCCAGCAGTGCTCAATCCCGGTGGCGACGTCCGCCGGTCCGCCCCGCAACGCCTGGGTAAACGTCCCAGGGTGCCCTGGCGACGGTTCCGGAGATACTTCTCGATTGTCTCGATGCGGGCCAGGGCGAGGTCCAGGGCGGTGTCTCGCGGCCGGTACCGACGCGTCCGGCGAGCCGCTCGAGGTTGCTGCTCACGGCACAGAACCGGTCGAGCAGGCGGGGTCATCCAGCCAGGACCAGCGGGCTGGGGTGCTCGGCGCGGTGGTCGCCCAACATCCGGTCCACCGCGCGGAGAAAGCTGTCGTTCAGATCGCTGCGGGCCTTTTCCGCGCCGGGATCACCATGTCCGTGAAGTCTGATCCCTCCGCTGCCGCGACACGGATCCACTTGGCCTTACCGGCTGGGCGGTCCGTGGCCGGCGCTCCCTGCCAGCTCCTCGATCCGTCGCTGACGAGCCTGAGCTAGCCGTCGCCGTCGCGACACCACCAGTGCGGCGTCGCTCGACCACGACAGGCGGGACAGCACGAGCACCACGTCGACGGTCGCCTCCATCATCAGCTCGGCCCACAGCAGACTTGCCACGAGCTCCTCGAGCGTGAACTTCACCGTCCAACACCAGCCGCACCCTTCCCAGGCTCACGCTCAACCGCGTCTCGTGCCCGGCTCTGCGATGCCGAGCGTCATCGCAGAGCCGCCTCGGTGTCGTCGGCCTCGCTGTCGTCGGCCTCGTTGTCGCCTGCATCGGGGGCCGACTCGTCAGCGACTGTCGCCGGCAGGTCCCGGGTGGCGCGCAGGCTCCACACGACGGCGACGGTGATGCTCGTGGCGATCACGGCCATGGAGAGCCAGATCGGGACCTTGTAGACGTCGAGGAGCAGCATCTTGACGCCGACGAAGACCAGAACCACGGCCAGACCGGCCTTGAGGTAGATGAACCGGTGGATCAGGTCGGCGAGCAGGAAGTACATCGCCCGCAGGCCCAGGATCGCGAAGGCGTTGCTGGTGAAGACCAGGAACGGGTCCTGGGTGACAGCAAAGATCGCGGGGATCGAGTCGACGGCGAAGATGATGTCGGTGACCTCCACCAGGATCAGCACGGTGAACAGCGGGGTCGCCACCCACTTGCCGGCCTTCTTCACCCAGAACTTCTGCCCGTGGTACTCCGCGGTGGACGGCACCCGCCTCTTGACCCAGCGCAGTACCGGGTTACGCGACGGGTCCAGTTGGTCATTGCGGTGGGTGAACATCTTCCAGCCCGTGAACACCAGGAATGCGCCGAACAGGTACAGGATCCAGGCGAAGTTCTCGATCAGTACCGCACCGCCAGCGATGAAGATCGCCCGGAACACCAGAGCGCCGAGCACCCCGTAGAACAGCACCCGGTGCTGGTACTCACGAGGCACGGCGAAGTAGGTGAACATCAGCGCGAATACGAAGACGTTGTCGACCGCCAGCGACTTCTCGATCAGATAACCGGCGTAGTACTCACCGCCCGCTTGGGCGCCGTAGACCCACCAGACCACGCCACCGAACGCCAGGCCCGAAGAGACCCAGACCGCTGACCAGATGGCGGCCTCACGAACCGACACCACATGGGCGGTGCGGTGGGCGAACAGGTCGATCGCCAGCATCGTGAGAATGACGGCGAGGACCGCAGCCCAGGTCCAGAGCGGAACATCCATATTAAGGTACCTCCACCGTGCCCGCACGACGGCGAGCAGTTGGAGGTCTCCCCCACCATCCCAGGTGCCTGGGGCGGCCGACGCTCCGGGCCGAACAGGGTCGGCCGAACTGACGGAGACATCGTGAGCGGGGTACTCCCCTCGTGGGGTACAGTATTCACGAAGTATGATTCGTATGTCAAGCCTGCTGCTGATGGGAGCGCCCGATGACATCACGACCAGCCGATACCCAGCCCAACGCCCAACGCGGTGTTCATCCAGTGGCAGCCTCGCTGCGGCGCGACAACGCAGCGGCCGGGCTGGTTCATCTCGTACAAGCGACGGTCGTGATCGTCCTCGCGACGAGCTTTGCCCTTCCGGTCACCGCCTCCTACCTGCAGGGCCCGCCCGGGACTCCCACTCGGGACCCAGTAACGCTGTTCGAGATCCCGACCGGCGCAGCCGTAGCGGCCTTCCTGGCTCTCTCGGCACTGGCGCACGCGCTGATGTGCACCGTGTGGTGGCGCCGTTACCTCACCGACCTCGACCGGAGCCGCAATCCCGCCTGATGGGTGGAGTACTCGATCTCGTCGTCATTGATGATCGTGCTGATCGCGCAACTCGTCGGGATCTCCGACATCGCTGCCCTGCTGGCGCTCTTCGGCGTCAACGCCGCCATGATCCTGTTCGGCTGGCTCCAGGAACGCTACGAGAAGCCGGGCGGGCACGGCTGGCTTCCCTTCATCTTCGGGTGTATCGCAGGGATCGTGCCCTGGCTGGCCATCAGCATCTACCTACTTTCCCCCGGCTCGACCTCCTCAGCGACCCCGCCCGGATTCGTGTACGGCATCTTCATCTCGCTCTTCGTGTTCTTCAACATCTTCGCGCTCAACCCAATGGCTGCAATACCGTGCCCGCGGCCGCTGGTCTGACTACCTCTTCGGCGAAAGGATCTACATCCTGCGCAGCCTCACCGCGAAGTCCGCTCTGGCCTGGCAAATCTTCGCCGGCACGCTCGCCTCCTGACCCCGGCCAGCGCACACCAACTGTCTCCAGTCGTGGAAGGTCCAGCCGCGTGCGGGTACTGGAGCGTTGGCTGCTTGCGCATGCGCCACTCCCCACTAGTAGTGCGTAGATGGATCCTGGTGAGGCTGGTGGTTTTCGTGAGGCTGCTGCACCCATTTACGGCCCGGGACGGGCGCCCCGACAGGGGCACTTTGGCTAGATGGGATTTGGGCCAAAAGCCTCTGGACGTGATCCGACGGACGCAACTACTACGGTCTCGGGCCGGAACTATCGATTCGCTCGGTGGGGTGAGGGATTGGCCCGCGCTTACAACAAGTAAGTGCTCACCGGCATGTTCCAATACCGGCCAACGTCACCCATCACGGCCCGGAGTATTCGAGTTTTCCTACTACGACATCTGAATCGCCCTGACGCGAGCCCATCAGTCAAATACCGACCAGCAGAGGTCATTCCGCAACCTCTGGTCATCCAGTACGAGCTCGCGGATCGCCTCCGGCAGTTGGTCCTGCTGCCATTGACACTCAAGTCGCCCCGCAGCCAGGCTCTCGCCCTCCGGCGCGGCAACCCGTGCCGCCTTGATCGCATAGGCGGCCGCCCCGAGCTCATGCGCGGCGACGTGGGCGACGGCTCCGGCTTGGCCGGCGGCATAGGCGGCATGCCGTGCCGCTCCACGCAGGTCCCGGGCGGCTCCCATGGCATGGCCGCCCGCCGCGCGAGCCTCCATCATCGTGACCTCACCACGGGCCCAGCCGCGAGCCTGTTCGATCGCCCGACGCGGGCGGAGGTCCCCAGGCTGGGCCGACTCGAAGAGGTCGAGCACGTGCTCGGCGCAGGAGGCCGCCCAGAGAGCGAGAAGACGGTGATCAGAGTCAGTGAGAGTCCCCCCACGGCGGATGGTCACGAACCGAGGGTCCCGGACCTTGGACAGGATCATGGTTGGCGCTCCTTCTGCCTCCACCGCCGCACCCACAATGCTCATACGCGACCATGAACGAGAACAAGCCGATGAGTCCTTGCAAGAAACCTGGAGGCGGTGTCGGATCGGACCAGAGGTGTTCGTAGCAGGGGTGAGCGGCCGCCCACCAAGGGCGCCCCACAGCACAGGAGATGATCCCAGATGCAATACCTGTTCTCCGTCATCGACGACGGCGCCGGCTTGGCCACCCCGACCGAGGAGGCCGACATCGACGCGTTCAACGACCGGCTCCGGGCGGAGGGTCACTGGGTGTTCGCCGCCGGCCTCGGCTCCCCCGACTCGGCCACCGTCATCGACAACCGCCGCGGTGAGGCGGTGGTCACCGACGGGCCGTTCGTCGAGTCGAAGGAATACCTCGCCGGCTTCTGGATTATCGAGGCCGCAGACCTGGACCAGGCGCTCAAGCTCGCTGCCGAGGGGTCGAAGGCCTGCAACAGAAAGGTGGAGGTGCGACCGTTCCTGTGAGCGAGCTCGAGGTCCGGGAGGCGATCACGCGCGCCCACCGGGAGGAGTGGGCGCGGGTGGTCGCCGCCCTGACCAGGCGTTTCGGTGACCTCGACATCGCCGAGGAGGCGGCGGCCGAGGCGTTCGCGACCGCCGTCGCGCGGTGGCCGACCGACGGCGTACCGGCCAACCCCGGCGCCTGGCTGACCACCACCGCCACCCGCAAGGCCATCGACCGGCTCCGGCGCGAGAACAAGCGCGACCACAAGCAGCAGGAGGCTCAGATGTTGCACGACGACGCTCCGCCCGAGCCTCTCGGCGCCATCGACGACGAGCGGCTCCGGCTGATCTTCACCTGCTGTCACCCGGCGCTTGCGATGGATACCCGGGTGGCGCTGACGCTGCGCATGGTCGGTGGTCTGACCGTGCCCGAGATCGCCCGCGCCTTCCTGGTGCAGGAGGCCACCATGGGGCAGCGGATCACCCGCGCGAAGGCCAAGATCAAGGCGGCTCGGATCCCTTATCGGGTGCCGTCCGCGGAGGATCTGCCGGTACGCGTCTCCGGCGTACTCGCCGTGCTGTTCCTCGTCTTCAACGAGGGCTACCTGGCGACCGGACCGGACACCGATCCCGTACGCCACGACCTGACCGCCGAGGCGATCCGGCTCACGCGTCTGATCCGTACCCTGATGCCGCAGGACGGTGAGACGACTGGGCTGCTGGCGCTGATGCTCCTCATAGAGGCCCGCCGGACCGCCCGGGTCTCGCCGACCGGCGAGCTCGTCACCCTCGACGAGCAGGACCGTGGGGCCTGGGACGCGGCGCTGGTCGCCGAGGGGCATCGGCTGGTGCGCGAGCGGCTGGCCGCCGGGGTGGCTCCCGGTCGCTACCAGCTCCTCGCAGCGATCAACGCCGTGCACACCTCCGCTCGTGACATACGCGACACCGACTGGTCGCAGATCGTCGCCCTCTACGACCAGCTCGTCCGCCTCGACCCCTCGCCCATCATCGCCCTCAACCGGGCCGTCGCGATCG
The DNA here is from genome assembly GCF_016907535.1 of Microlunatus panaciterrae. Classification (NCBI taxonomy): domain Bacteria; kingdom Bacillati; phylum Actinomycetota; class Actinomycetes; order Propionibacteriales; family Propionibacteriaceae; genus Microlunatus; species Microlunatus panaciterrae. The sequence goes on along the minus strand of NZ_JAFBCF010000001.1, from coordinate 3,286,281 downwards.
CCGAGCTTGACGGTCCGGAGGTGGCCCTGGCGGCCGTCGACCGGCTCGAGGACAGGCTGGCCGGCTATCACGCCTACCACGCGACCCGCGCCGACCTGCTGCGCCGGCTGGGTTCCAGCCAGCGGTCACGCGAGGCCTACGACCAGGCCATCGAGCTGGCGGGCAACAGCGCCGAAATCGCGTACCTGACCCGCCGCCGCGACCAACTGGGCTAGCGCCCGAGCGGAGCGGCGCGGACCGGGACATGCAAGTAGGCGCTTGCCCTTGATATGCAAGTCCGTGCTTGCCTATGGTGGAGCCATGGTGGATGTCTTCCGGGCGCTGGATGACGAGACGCGGCGCCTCGTCCTCGATGAGCTCGCCGCCAGTGACGGCAAGACCCTGTTCGACATCTGCACCGTGCTGACGACCCGGCACGGTCTCAGCCTGACCCGTCAGGCGATCTCCCAGCACCTCGGCGTACTCGAGTCGGCGGGGCTGGTCGTGACGGAGCGACGTGGTCGTTCCAAGTTCCACTACTTCAACCCCGCACCGCTGTCCGAGATCACCCGGCGGTGGCCCCACCCAGAGAGGACCCGTTCATGAGGATCAACCTGACGACCGTGTACGTCGACGACCAGCGAGCCGCACTCGCCTTCTACGTCAACGTCCTCGGCTTCACGAAACGCCGAGACATACCGGTCGGCGAGGCTTCCTGGCTCACCGTCGTCTCGCCGGAGTCTCCGGACGGACCGGAGCTGCTGCTGGAGCCGGCCGGTCACCCCGCGGTCAAGCCGTATCGGGACGCCCTCGTCGAGGACGGCATCCCGCTCGCCCAGTTCGCCGTCGACGACGTCGAGGCCGAGTATGCCCGCTTGACCAGCAAGGGTGTGTCGTTCACCCAACCTCCCACCGACATCGGCGCCGCCGTCCTCGCCGTCTTCGACGACACCTGCGGAAACCTGATCCAGATCGTTGCGGAGAAGCCGGAGACCGCCGAAGGCCCGCCAAGCTAGGGTCCACGAGATCCGGCTGGAGAGTCTGCAGGACGCGGCGGTAGTCAGGAAGGCGAGGGCGGACTCAGGCTCAGGACGCGGAGGCCCTTCGACAAGCTCAGGGCGCGAAGGCCAGGCTCAGGGCGCGCGTGCCGAGGTGTTTACGCGCTCTGAGCTTGTCGAAGAGCGGTGAGCTGATCACCGACCCTCCGCACCCGTTTCGCGGTACCGGGGGCGGGCGTGTCACAGGTCAGCGGCCTGTCTGGTCATGAGTAGTGCAGGAACACCCCAGCACTCAACACCCCTCAACGCTCAAAGGAGCACACCGTGAAGATCGTGATCATCGGCGGCACCGGACTCATCGGCTCAAAGCTGGTCCGGAAGTTGACCGCGGACGGACACACAGCAGTGCCGGCCGCGCCGAGCACCGGCGTCAACACCCTCACCGGCGAAGGCCTGGACGTTGCATTGAAGGAGGCCGACGTGGTCGTCGACGTCTCCAACTCACCATCGTTCGCAAACGACGACGTGCTGTCGTTCTTCACCACCTCCACCACCCACCTTCTTGCCGCGGAGAAGGCCGCCGGTGTGACCCACCACGTGGCATTGTCGGTGGTCGGCACCGAACGGCTGCCCGACAGCGGATACCTCCGCGCCAAGGCTGCCCAGGAGCAGTTGATCGAGAACTCTGGGCTCCCCTACTCGATCGTGCAGGCGACCCAGTTCTTCGAGTTCGTCTCCGGGATCGCCGACTCGGCCACCGTCGACGGGGAGGTGCGGCTCTCGTCCGTGTGGTTCCAGCCGATGGCCGCCGAGGATGTCGCGACCGCGCTCGGTCGGGTCGCTGCCGAAACGCCACTGAACGGCCGGCTGGAGATCGGTGGGCCGCTGAAGGTGCGGATGGACGAGTTCATCCGGGAGGCCTTGAAGGAGCGCCACGACCCACGGACGGTCGTCACCGACCCTGACGCACGCTATTTCGGAGCCCTGCCCACCAACGGTGAGCTGGTCCCCGGTCCCGACGCCGAGTTGGCTACCACGACGTACCGAGACTGGGTGTCGGCGCAGCTGGCCTCCCAGGGCTGAGACTGGTCGTGCCGCGGGTCGGTGGCCCGGTCGCCGGACGCGCCGCACCGGGTCGCCACACCTTCGGAGCTGCTGGTGGCCAGCGCAGCCCTCTCTGGTGCGTGACGACCATGGTGCCGCGAACCACGACTGCGACGACGCCTCCCAGCGGTCGCCTCACAACCCCTTAGGCTCAGCCCATGGGGACGGACGTCGACGGCGGTCTAGGACCTGCCCTCGAGATCTTCGACACCGCCCGGCCGCGCCTGTTCGGCATCGCTTACCGGATGCTCGGGAGCGTCGCCGAAGCGGAGGACATCGTCCAGGAGGCCTGGCTGCGTTGGCAGCAGACCGACCGCGACGTCGTACGCAACCCACAGGGCTTCCTGACCACGGTCACCACGCGGCTGGCGATCAACACGGCGGACTCCGCCCGCGTCCGCCGGGAGCGGTATGTGGGTCCGTGGCTGCCCGAGCCGGTCGACACCAGCGCCGACCCCACTCTCGGGGCCGAGCGGGCAGAGGCGCTCGAGGCGGCGGTGCTGATGCTGCTCGAGACGCTACCGGCGCGTGAACGGGCGGCCTACGTGCTCCGGGAGGCCTTCGACTATCCGTACGGCCAGCTCGCGGAGCTGCTGGAGACGAGCGAGGCGAACGCCCGTCAGCTGGTCAGCCGGGCCAGGAGACACGTCGGCACCAACGACCGTGAGCCTGTCACCGCCGCCGAGCACCGCCGCCTGCTGGACGCGTTCGTGCAGGCCGCACAGGAGGGCGACCTCGAGGCGCTGGAGCGGCTGCTCGCCGAGGACGTCGTGAGCCTGTCCGACGGCGCCGGCGTCGTCCGGCGGGCGGCGCGCATCCCGGTGGTGGGGCGGAGTCGCGTGGCGAAGTTCCTCGTGGCCTTCGCGCCGTCGTTCTGGCCGGGCACCGAGGTAGCGGTGCTGCAGACCAACGGCCGACCATCGGTGCTGATCCGTCAGGGCGACCAGCCGGTCGCGTTGCTCACCCTCCGCATCAGCAGCGCAGGTATTCACCGGATCATGTGGGTGATGGTGCCGGACAAGCTCGGGGTGGCTGCCCGGGGCTAGGCGCCGCACCGAGGGCTGATCCACACCAGCCACGCCGCACCTCGGAATCGACCACCCGGATCCACCCGTCCTCTAGGGGGTCCTTGGACTCTGGGCTCAGCGGCGGGGCGCTGCTTGACTGGTCCCGAGGAGGAGTGCCGGTGAGCGTCGCCGAGAGCAGCACCGTGGCGGCTCTGCGGCCTGCGGTCGTCCTTGACTCCTTCGATGGGCCGATGGGGGCCTATGTGCACGTGCCGTTCTGCGAACGGATCTGCCCCTTCTGCCCCTACAACAAGGTGCGCGCGGAGGAGCACCTGGCGCAGCGGTACTTCGCGGCACTGCACCGGGAGATTGACTGGTACGTGGCCGAGCGCGGCGTCCCGTTCACGTCGCTGTACATCGGCGGCGGCACCCCGACGCTCTACCCCGACGAGCTGGCCGAGGTGATCCGACAGATCCCGGTGTCCGGGGAGCGGGCGGTGGAGGTGCTGCCGACCCATGGCACCGTCGAGCGGCTGGATCGTCTCGCCGAGATGGGCATCACCGCAGTCAGCATCGGCGCGCAGTCGTTCCACGACGGGGTGCTGCACCAGCTCCGCCGGCCCCACGACGCGGCGGCGAGCCGGGCGGCGGTGGAGAACGCTCTCGGCCGGTTCGCGCTGGTGGACGTGGACCTGATCGTCGACGTGGCCTGGGAGGATCGGGACGCGTTCCCGGGCGCCTTCATCGACGACGTCCGCACCTGCTTCGCTCTCGGGGTGGACCAGGTCTCCACCTACCCGCTGATGCGCTTCGGCTTCACCCCGTTCGGCACGGCCCGACACGACCGCCGCCGTGAGCATGCCGTACTCGCTCAGGTGACCGAGCTGGCGGAGTCGATGGGCTACGAGCGCCGCTCGGTCTGGACGTTCAACCGGCGGGGCGCGGCGCCGTACACGTCGATCACCCGGCGCCGTTTCCTCGGGATGGGCGCCGGCAGCACCTCCTATGCCGGCGGCGACTTCTACGTCAACCATTTTGGCGTCGGCAGCTACGCCGACGCGATTGAGCACGGCCGGCTGCCGGTCGCCCGCTGGCTGCATCTGGGTCGGTGGGGCGGCGCCGCCTATGACGCGTTCTGGCAGGCCTACTCCGGCGGCGTGGACGTGGAACAGCTCAGGCAGTCGTACGGCCAGGTGGTGGCGGCGGTGGCCCGCGCCGGACTGGCCCCACTGGTGCTGGCCGGGCTCCTCCGTCGCGCTGCGGGCGGCTACCGGCTCACCGCGCGCGGCTTCGACGCGTACCACGATCTGGAGCGCTGGGTGACCTACCAGCTGATCGAACCGTTGTGGGCCGAGATGCTCACCGAGCACGCGGCACTGCCGTGCGAGGAGACTCGGGCCCGCTGGGTCACACCCGAGCGGGCCCGCAGTGGGCGAGCCTGGTCGTTGGCCCGCCGGCTGTTCGAGCGATGACGCCGGCCGGCCGGAGGCACCGGCTGAGCGACCGGTGGTGGACGGTCGTGTCGCCCGGCTACGACCGCGCGGTGGGACTGGTGGGATGGCACCGCTGGCTGGACACCCTGGTCGCCGATCTCGGCTCCGGCCGCGTGCTGGAGGTGGGCTGCGGACCGGCGCACCCGGCGCCGCGGCTGCTGGCCCGCGGGGTGGATTATGTCGGGCTGGATCGCAACGCCGCCATGCTGGCCCGGGCTGCCCGGCGCACCGGCTGTGGCCCGGGCACGGCGGCGCTGGTCCGAGCGGACGTGACCGCATTGCCGTTCGCCGACGATGCCTTCGACGTCGTGCTCGCCGCCGGGGTCCTCGGGCTGCTGGATTGCGACTCGCGACGTGCCGCCCTGCAGGAGATGGCGCGGGTGGCGCGCACCGAGGTCCGGCTGCTCGAGCCCGTCCACCGGCCCGGCACGCCGCAGCGGAGGATGAGATCGCACCTGCTGGCGCTGGTGCGGGATCGGCCGCTCGAGCTGGCCGAGTTGGTCGCATGCGGGCTCGAACCGAGGCTGTGCGGGCCTCCCCTGCTGGCCGGTGTCTACTCTGCCGTCTGCGCGATGAAGCCTCGTGGGAGGAATCGACCACTCGTCACCGACTGAGCGGGCCGCCCCGCCTGGGCCGGCCGGCACGGGCCCCATGAATGGTCGTTTTCTTGCATCCCCACGATCATCCCGGTGCCCTGAGCGTTGTCGAAGGGCCATCGTCACGTTCTCGGCCTTCGACAGGCTCAGGCCGCGGATCGCGCCACGTGCCCTGAGCTTGTCGAAGGGCCATCGTCACCTTCTCGGCCTTCGACAGGCTCAGGCCGCGTATTGGGGCGCTCAGGCCCGCGCACCTAAGGTCAGGCGAGGCGGAGGGCGGGCTCGGGGCGGTGGACGCCGCGCGGGCGGTAGCCGACCGCGGCGGAGAGCCCGGCCAGATCGGCCAGCAGCCAGATGATGGCCAACCACATCTCGGTCCCCTGCAGGCCGGGCTCGGTCTCGGCCAGGGCTGCCGTGGAGGGGTGCGGAGCCTGGAAACCGAAGCCGGCACCGTCGGTCCAGTGTCCGAGCGCGTCGGCCAGCAGAGTGCGCGCGGTCTGGGTGATCTCGTCACTGCGATAGCCCGTCTGCCGGCCGGCCAGCCAGAGCGGGTGGGCGACGTCCAGGACGTTGCAGGCGTTCTGCCGGTGCGGGGCGAAGAAGCGCTGGCTGCGGGTGTGCTCCAGGACGGTGTCGATCACGCGCTCGGGGTACGGCAGCGGAAGGTCGAACTGGGCGAAGGTCCCGCGGGAGGCCCGGTAGAACCCGTTCACCACCTGCAGCAGCCCGTCGTCCGGGCCGGGGGTCCCCCACATCCCGGTTCGTCGGTCGGCCCTGGTCAGCAGCCAGCCGAACACCGCCTCGGCCGCCCCACGGGTGCCGGGAACGCCGCGGGCGAGGTTCCAGCGCAACGCCGTCCCGACCATGTCGACCCAGTGGCCGGACCGCCACGGCTGACCCTCCCAGGGCTGGCGCTCCAGTCCGTCGATGAGCTCGGCAGCATCGGCGTCGGCGACGATGTGGGTCGGTTCGGCGAACCTGCTGCCGAGGATGTCCAGGGCGTAACCGACGCAGAGCACGTGATAGTTGGCCTGGTCGTCGAACAGGTCGGTGACCGGAGGCAGCTGCTCACCGGTCTGGTCGAAGGCGGACACCAGGCCGGTCTTCGGATCCTGCAACTCGATCAGCCGGTCCCGGTGCTGCTCGGCCGACAACTGCGGCGGTGGGCCGCCGAGCAGCAGGTCGGCGATCTCGATGGCGTCACACTGGGCCCGCACGGTCGGCGGCTGACCAGGTCGGTCGACGAAGAGACCGCCGGAAGGCCCGGTAACCCAGCTTCGGGCCAGCACCTCCGCCGCCTGATCACGAGCCCGATCAACGAACGTCACCAGCTGCTCACCGAGAGTCACCCGGCACACGCTACCGGGCTGGGTTGAAACGAATCAATCCCCGCCCACCAGGTGTCGGCGAGCGACGACTGTTGACCGGGCCGTTGACAGGTCGCGGCCGGGCGCGCACGCTGAGGAAGTCCATGTCTCGACCGGAGGGGAGCAGTCAATGACGACTACCGAGAGCAGGTTCGCCGCACTACGGCACAACGGGGTTTGGCGCAGGAGTGTCGCGCTGGCGGCGATAGCGACCATCAGCATCGGCGCGACCGTCCCGGCGTACGCCGACGGTGGCCATCATCGCCACTCGAACAAGACGTTGCACGCCACCCTGACCGGTGCCAAGGAGGTTCCTGGACCCGGCGACGCCAACGGGCGCGGCAAGGCGACGGTGAAGCTTCGGCAGCACAAGATCTGCTTCACCCTGACCTGGCGGAGGATCGACGCGCCCACCGCCGCCCACATCCATGCGGGCAAGGCCGGTGTCGCCGGACCCGTGGTCGTCCAGCTGCTCTCGGTGCCGGGCGGCCTGGGTGCACCGGTCAACCGCGTCGGCGGCTGCACCGAGGTCGACCCGGCGCTGGTGAAGAAGATCCGCAAGGACCCGCGCAGCTACTACGTCAACATCCACAACAAGGACTTCCCGTCCGGTGCCATCAGGGGTCAGCTGCACTAGCCCGGTCGATCGGTGCTGGCCCTAGAGTGTGGGCAGCACACAGCACCGAGACCGAGGAGTTCGGATGATCTTCATCTGCGTCAAGTTCCAGGTTCAGCCGGAGTACGCCGACAGCTGGGTGGACTTCACCTCGGAGTTCACCCAGGCCACTCGCAACGAGCCGGGAAATCTCTGGTTCGACTGGTCCCGCAGCGTCGACGACAGCTGCGAGTACGTCCTGGTGGAGGCGTTCCGCGACGGTGAGGCCGGCGCCGAGCACGTGCAGTCCGAGCACTTCAAGAAGGCCATGCAGCAGCTGCCCACCCGGCTGGTCGCCACCCCCAAGATCATCAACTTCGAGACTGAGGGTGACGACTGGTCCGAGATGGGCGAGATGACCGTCCCGGCATGACCCGGAAGACGTCCACCATGACCAGCAGTCGAAGCGTCACCCTGCTCGACCAGCCGTCGTTGCCCGACGACTACCTGACCCGGGTCTACGCGGGCGTGCTCGGCAAGATCATCGGCGTCTACCTGGGTCGGCCGTTCGAGGGCTGGACGCACCAACGGATCATCGCCGAGCTGGGCGAGATCACCGACTATGTCCATGATCGACTCGGGCAGCCACTCATCGTCACCGACGACGACATCACCGGCACGTTCACCTTCATCCGGGCCCTGGAGGACCGCGGCTTCGACCCGGGGCTGACGCCGGCCCAGATCGGCGAGTCCTGGCTCAACTACCTGATCGAGAACCGCACCATCTTGTGGTGGGGCGGCCTGGGCACCTCGACCGAGCACACGGCCTACCTCCGGCTGAAGTCCGGCATCCCCGCCCCGGCAAGTGGCTCGGTGGCATGCAACGGCCGGGCCGTCGCGGAGCAGATCGGTGGCCAGATCTTCATCGACGGCTGGGCGATGCTGTCCCCAGGCGACCCGGAACGGGCCGCCGAGCTCGCCCGCCGGGCCGCCTCCGTCAGCCACGACGGTGACGGGATCCACGGCGCCCAGGTGATCGCCGCAATCGAGGCGCAGGCGTTCATTGAGCCCGACCTGGAGACGCTCCTCGACACCGCCGTCGGCCTCATCCCGGCCGACTGCACCCTGGCCAGGGCAATCGCCGACGTACGACAGTGGCACCGTGACAGCTCCGACTGGTACGCCACCCGCGCGCTCATCGAGCAGCACTACGGCTACCACCTCTTCCCCGGCGTCTGTCACATGGTGCCGAACCACGCGCTGATCATCGCCGCCCTGCTGCACGGCGACGACGACTTCAGCCGGACGATGATGATCATCAACAGCAGCGGTTGGGACACCGACTGCAACTCCGGCAGCGTCGGCGCGATCATGGGCATCAAGAACGGTCTGCGGGGCATCGACGATGCCACCGGCACGGACTGGCGCGGCCCGCTGGCGGATCGGCTCTACCTCCCGTGCGCCGAGGGCGGCCGAGCGATCTCCGACGCAGCCACTGTTGCGGTGCGGATCGCCAACGCCGGCGAGATCCTGCACGGAAGGGCACCGACGCGACCCAAGCAGGGCGCCCGGTTCCACTTCAGCCTGCCCGGTTCGGTTCAGGGCTTCCAGTCACTCGGCGCCACGCCTGACGACCCCGAGCAACCCGTACGCCCGCTGGTGATCAGCAACGACGCCGGACGGCTGGAGCTGACGCTGCGAGAGGACAGCCGGGAGGCGTTCGTGGCGACCCCGACGTTCATCCCGCCGGAGGCGGTCGAGATGCCGGGCTATCAGCTGATCGGCTCCCCCACGCTCTACCCGAGCCAGCGGGTCGAGTTCACCCTGGCCGCGCCCGCGGCCAACCGGGCCGACGTGACCGTCCGACCGCTGATCGACTACTACGGCGCAGGCGACCGTGTGCAGCGGAGGTTCGGTGACCCCTGCACCCTCAGCGCCGGCGCCGACCACACCGGTGGCTGGGTCATCCCCGACGTCGGCGGAGCTCCCGTGCTGCGGTTCGGTTTCGCCCTCACCGGAGAGCCGGGCGATGCGCTGCTGGTCGACCGGGTCCACTGGGACGGTGCGCCGACACTGACCCTGGGCCGGCCGGCCTTCGACAGCACACTGTGGCGGCGCGCCTGGGTGGATGGTGTCGACGACTGGGCCGGGCACTGGCCGGAGGACTACAAGCTGGCACAGAACCGCGGCACCGGGCTGATCGCCCAGGGCGACGAGACCTGGACCGACTATGAGGTGTCCGCCGACCTCGACGTCCTACTGGCGCTGAGTGCCGGCGTGGCTGCCCGGGTCGGCGGCCTGCGCCGCTACTACGCGGCGGTGATCGCCGGCGACCGCGCGAGGCTGATCAAGGAATGCGACGGGCTCGAGGTGCTCGCCGAGGTGCCGCTGCCTCACCCCGGCTCGCGTCACCGGCTGAAGCTCCAGGTCACCGGCGACCGGATCAGCGGCACGGTGGACGGAGTCCCGATCGGGTCGGTCAGAGATCACAGTCTCACCGGTGGTGCTGCCGGGCTGTTGATCTCCGAGGGGACCCTGTCCAGCGGGCCGGTCGAGGTTAGGAGCTGCTGAGCGCCAACAACCGTTCCGGCGCGAGGCAGGAGATGAGGCAGCGTTCCTTGCGATCCTGCAGCAGCTGAGCGGTCCAGTCGGTGAATCCACCGTCACCGATCTCCAGCTCCTCGGCACCACGGATGCCCATGATCATCATCGCCGCGCTGCGGTAGTAGCCGTGGGCGCGGGTCCGCTGCGGGTCCGCCAGCACGGGGGTGGCCGACGCCGCCAGAGCCGGCGCCACCTGCTCGGACATCCGCTGACTCAGCGCCGGTGCGTCGAACAGGGTGTAGTTGATCTTGCCCGACCCGGCCCGAGCACGACTTCCAGCACCCTCTGCCAGTACCGCAGGTGCAGGCTGAGCAGGTCGGCCTCGGTCCGGGCCGAACCGTGGTCACGGGCGCTCGAGACGAGCGCGAACAGGGTGAAATGGGAGCTGAATCCCGCCGGGAAGCGCTGGGTGCGCAGCACCCGGTGACAGCTGGCCAGATGCACGTCCGCCGTCGGGTCGAGTCCGCGCCGCCGAGCCGCTTCCACCGCCAGTACGTTCGTCTGATCGCTGACCACCTCGCTGTTGCGCACCGTACTGAGGACCCGGTTCTGATCGGCCGCACCGACGGCCGTACAGGTGCCCAGTGGTGCCACCGGCGACAGGGCCACCCCGGCGAAGGTGTCCGGCAGCAGCTCCCAGAGGGTGGCCTCCAGCCGGCTGAGACGTCGCGGATCGACCTCGGCCGGCCGGACGAAACGGTCCTCGGACCAGCGACGCATCAGACGCGCGGGGCTCACCTGCTCGGCTCGGGTACGAGCCACTGCGAGCTGCAGGCTCTGCAGGTCGGTGGGCGTCATGGTCTCGGACAGCACCTGTTCGGCACCCGCAGGCAGCTGTCCCCACACCCGGCGGGCATGGCCGGAACGCGTGTCGTCGGTCATGGCCACACCCTAGGTGGGCCCGGCCGCGACGGCCAGTGGATTGACGACCGCCCCAGGTGGGTAGACACACTGAGGAGGGACGATGACAGACTGCCCCGGGACGAGCCGTCAGCGCCGTCCTCCCAATCGACCACCCGCAGGAGATCAGTGATGGAGTACACCAAGCTCGGCCGTTCGAACATGTCCGTGAGCAAGATCTGCCTCGGCACGATGCATTTCGGTCCCAAGGCAGACGAGCAGCAGTCGTTCGCGATCCTGGACCGCGCCCTGGAGCTCGGCATCAACTTCATCGACACCGCCAACGTGTACGGCGGCGCCGACGACCCCGGACGTTCCGAGCAGATCATCGGCAACTGGTTCGCCGCCCGCCCCGGAGCCCGCGACCGGGTGGTGCTCGCCACCAAGGTGTACGGCCCGATGGGCGACAGCGACGACCCGAACGAGGCCGGCGGCTTCTCCGCCTACAAGGTCCGCCGGCACCTGCAGGATTCACTGCGCCGGCTGCAGACCGACCGGGTCGACGTCTACCAGGTGCACCACATCGACGAGCGGGTCTCGCCAGAGGAGTTCTGGGGCACGTACGAGAAGGCGGTCGCCGACGGGGATGTGCTCTATGCCGGATCCAGCAACTTCTCCGGCTGGGGGCTCGCCAGGTTCCAGCAGCAGGCCTGGCAGCGCGGCTTCACCGGGTTCGTCTCCGAGCAGACCCAGTACAACCTGCTCAGCCGGGTGCCGGAGATGGAGGTGCTGCCGGCGGCTCGCCACTTCGGCATCGGTGTCATTGTCTACATGCCACTGGCCGGCGGTCTGCTGACCGGCAAGACCCAGTCGTTCGACGGCTCCCGGACCCGTCAGGTCGAGGAGGAGTACGGGATCAGCCTCGGACCCGACAACAGCCAGTTCAGCGACTTCAGCGAGCTCTGCCGGCAGATCGGCGAGCCGGAGTCGGTGGTGGCCACCGCCTGGGTGCTCCAGCATCCAGCGGTGGACTCGGCCATTGTCGGCATCCGCACAGTCGAGCAGTTGGAGGGAGTCGACCGGGCCGCCGCACTGCAGCTCGACGAGTCAGCCATGGCCCGACTGGATGAGATCTTCAACATCAACAACGGCCGCCGGATCGGGCCCGGAGAGTCCCCGCAGGCTCACGCCTGGTGACGCGCAAGGTCGGCAGCCCCCAGCGGGCCGGCGTCGGCGGCCAGGGTCCCGGCCGCGAACTCCGGCGTCAGGCCCGCCCAGTAGGCTCCGAGCTCTGAGCGCATGCTCCGTTGGGCCTGCTCGGCGAACAGGTCGTAGGCGTCCGACACTCCGCCGCTGATCACCACCAGCTGCGGGTTGACCAGCATGGCCACGTTGGCCAGGCCTCGGCCCAAATAGTCGCCCAGCTCGAGGTAGCAGCCGAGGGCCCGCTCGTCGCCGGCCCTGGCCAGCTCGTACACGTCCGCCCCGGGCAGTATGGCTGCCGCCCGCCGGTTGATCGAGCGACCGCTGACATAGTTCTCCATGCAGCCGTGCCGACCGCACGCGCACGGGTAGCCGTCCGTGATCATCACACTGTGGCCGATCTCACCGGCGGCGCCCTGGTGCCCGCGGACCAGCTCGCCGTTGACGATGAGCGCACCGCCGACGCCACTGCCCAGGGTGATCGCCGCCATCGACGTCGCCGCCGCCCCGGCGCCGAAGCGGTACTCGCCCCAGGCAGCGGCGTTGGCGTCGTTCTCCAGCACCATCGCCAGCCCGGTGCGCTGCTCCAACCGGTCCAGCAGCGGCTCCTGCCGCCAGGACGGGAAGTTCGCCGAGAACACCACCGAGCGGCGGTCCGGGCCGATCCACCCGGCAGCGGCGAGCCCGACCGACGACACGTCCGGAAGGCTGCTGCGCAGCGCCGCGATGCAGGCCACGATCGCGTCCTCGATGTCGGCGCTGCTGCCCGCGCTGGGCGTCGGCTGCACGTCCCGCCCGACCACCTCGCCCGACTCGGTGACCGCCGCCCCCTTGATGCTGGTCGCACCGATGTCGATGCCGAGGGTGAGAGTCATGCTGCGCACTCCTGTCTGGGATGGCCGGCCCGGTGGGGAAAGCTCGAGGTCACTATCGCAAATGCCGATCATCATCGTTCGTCGACTCCCCGCACTTCCCAACGAGCGACACGGTGTGCGGGGTGTGAGACGGTGCCGGGGCGCGTCGCCCGCCGAGGCGGCCCTGTCGCTAGGGTGGAGAAGCCCCCCGTCAGAACAGGAGCCACGATGGCGCTGGTCCGCTTCTCCCACAACGGTGTCCCGACGTTGGGTGTCGACACCGACGACGGCATCCGGCCACTGGAGCTGACGCTGGCCGAGCTGCTGGCGCTGCCCCTGGACCAGGCGCAGACCCTCGTCCAGACCGTCCAGGCGGACCCCGTCGACGCGAGCTGGCTGCTGCCGCCGGTGGATGTCCAGGAGGTGTGGGCGGCCGGCGTCACCTACCGGCGCAGCCGGGACGGGCGGATCGAGGAGTCCGGCAACGAGACCCTCTATGACCACGTCTACGCCTCGGCGCGGCCGGAGATCTTCTTCAAGTCCACCGCCGGCCGGGTCGTCACCGACCAGCAGCCGGTGGGCATCCGGGCCGACTCCGGCTGGGATGTGCCCGAGGCCGAGATCGGTCTCGTGATCAACTCCGCCGGCGAGATCTTCGGTTTCCTGGTGGGCAACGACATGAGCAGCCGTTCGATCGAGGGAGAGAACGCGCTCTACCTTCCGCAGGCCAAGGTGTACGAGGCCTCCTGCGCACTCGGCCACCGCATCGTCGGCGTCTGGGAGGCGCCCGAGCTGCCGCTGGCGGTGTCGGTGTCGATCACCCGGGACGGTGAGCAGGTCTACAGCGCGCATACCGACAGCAGTGCGATGAAGCGTGGCTTCGAGGAGCTGGTCGACTGGCTGACGCTGGCGATGCCGTTCCCGGACGGTGTCGTCCTGCTCACCGGCACCGGTCTGGTGCCGGATTCCTCCTTCACCGTCCGCGCCGGCGACCTGATCACCGTGCAGATCGACGGTGTCGACTCGCTGACCAACCCGGTGATCACGGTCGGCGGCTCCGCACCCGACCCGGTCCGGACGGATGGCGACAGGAGCTCGAGCCTTGCTCGCTGACCCGTTCCGGCAGCTGTTGGCGGCGTCGCACCACGGCGTCCTGGTCACCCTGAAGCGTGACGGTCGGCCACAGATCTCCAACGTCGCCCACAGCTATGACCCGGTCGGTGACCGGATCCGGGTGTCGATCACCGACGACCGGGCCAAGACCCGCAACCTCCGCAGGGATCCCCGGGTCAGCTTCTATGTGACCAGTCCCGACTTCTGGTCCTACGCCGTTGCGGAGGGAAACGCCGACCTGACACCGGTCGCCGCAGAGCCCGACGATCCGACGGTGGAGGAGCTGATCGAGGTCTACCGCTCGATCGGCGGCGAGCATCCCAACTGGGACGAGTTCCGCGCGGCCATGGTGGCCGAGCAGCGGCTCGTCCTGCGTATCCGGGTGGACCATCTCTACGGCATGGTCCGACCCACCTGATCCTGTCCGCCCGACCCTCCCCACCCTCGAGAGCGAGCCATGAGCCCTTCCCTGATCGACTTCGGCACCGACCTGGTCCTCACCTTCCGCTACGACGACGACACCCCGCTGAGCCTGGTGTCGATCCGTCCGGCGATCGGGCCTGCGCATGCCGACCCTGCGACCGTGCCGGCGGTGCCCTTCGTGGAGGTGCTGACCGTCGCCGACGGACGCCGGCCCGGCTACCGCTACAGCGAGACGCTGGTCGGCTCACGGCTGCGCTACGTCTCGCACCAGGCCACCGGGACCGACCTCCGGATCACCCAGAACGATCCCGTCACCGGGCTCATCGTCACCAGTGTGATCATCGCGACCCCGGGTCGTGGCGCGTTCCGCAGCTGGACCGAGGTCGAGCTGCCTGGGCCCGGTGAGGTGTTGCTGCAGGCCGTCACGTCCTTCGCCACCGGCGCCTTCCTGACCGACTCGGGCGTCGAGCTCAGTGCGCTCGACCTGCTCACCGCCGAGTCGGACTGGGTGGTCGAGAACCGCTGGCAGCGCCGGCCGGTCCGCGACCTGCAGCTGGTCGACATCAACACCGATGCCCACTCCCACAGCCCGCGCAGCCGGATAGGCGTCACCGCACACTCGTCCTGGTCGACCGGCGAACGGCTGCCGATCGGGGTGGTCGCGGCGCGCGACGGCGGCTACGCGCTCGGCTGGCAGATCGAGCACAACGGGCCCTGGCATTTCGAGGTCGCGGAGAACCTGACCGGGGCGTACCTGGCGCTGCTCGGGCCGACCGACCTGGAGCACGGGTGCCTGGTGCTGGTCGACAACACGCACCCCTTCACCTCGGTCCCGGTCTCGGTGGCCTGTGTCGACGGGACCGCCGACGACGCCTTCGCGGCCCTCACCTGGCAAAGGCGTGCCCTGCTTCGTGACCACCCGCAGAACGCAACCCTGCCGTTGATCTTCAACGACTACATGAACACCCTGATGGGTGACCCGACCACGGAGAAGCTGCTCCCGCTGATCGACGCAGCGGCGCAGGCCGGCGCCGAGTACTTCTGCATCGACGCCGGCTGGTACGACGACGGCGGCTACTGGTGGAACAGCGTCGGTGAGTGGAAGCCCTCGACGAACCGATTCCCCGGTGGCCTGGGCGAGGTGATCGACCGGATCAGGAGCCACCAGATGGTTCCCGGTCTGTGGTTGGAGCCCGAGGTCGTGGGGGTCGAGAGCCCGGTCGCCGACCGGCTGCCGACCGACGCCTTCCTGCAACGGCACGGCACCCGCATCGTTGATCATGAGCGCTACCTGCTGGACCTGCGGCACCCGGCGGCCAGAGCCCACCTCGACGAGGTGGTCGACCGGCTGGTCGGCGAGTTCACCGTGGGCTACTTCAAGCTCGACTACAACGTCACCCCGGGACTCGGCACCGACCTGGACGCCGTCTCCCCCGGTGCCGGTCTGCTCGCCCACAACCGTGCCCTGCTCTCCTGGCTCGACGGTGTGCTCGACCGACACCCGGACCTGATCTTGGAGAACTGCGGCTCGGGGGCGATGCGGCAGGACTACGCGATGCTGTCCAGGCTGGCCCTGCAGTCGACGTCGGACCAGATGGACCCGTTGCTGTATGCCACCATCGCTGCGGCGGCACCTGCCGCGGTGCTGCCCGAGCAGGCCGCCAACTGGGCCTACCCCCAACCAGGCATGAACGACGAGGAGATCGTCCTGACCATGGTCAACGGGATCGCGGGCCGGCTCTACCTGTCCGGCCATCTGGCCCAGATGAGCCCATCCCAGCTGGCCCTGGTCACCGCCGGGGTGGAGGCGCACAAGGACCTCCGCGCGGCGCTGCCCACCACCGAGCCGTTCTGGCCGCTCGGCCTGCCGGCCTGGACGGCACCGGTGGTCTGCGTCGGCCTGAGAGGTGCCGACGCAACCTACCTGAGTGTATGGAAGCGGTCCGAGGGCGAGCGGACGATCGAGCTCCCGCTGACCGAACACCGAGGTCATCACCTCCGGCTGGCGGAGCACTTCCCGAGCGCCGACACCCCGGTGCAGGACCGACACGACTGGACCTTCGACTGGGACCCCGAGACGGCCGTGCTGCGGATCGGGGTCGGCGCGAGCGCACCGTCGGCGCGGGTGCTGTCGCTGATCCCCTCCCCGGGCCGCACCGACACCGGCCAGCCTGCCTAGGCCTCCGGGCCGAGCGGAGGCTGGATGGTGGCGCATCGCTCGGTCCAGACATAGAGCCCGGCGAGGCTGAGCGCCAGGGCGACGTACTGGACGGCGAAGCCGACGAGCCAGTGGTCCGGCAGCAGGCAGACCGCGAAGCAGGCCACCACCACCACCGCTGTGGACACCAGCAGCAGGCCTGGCGACACCGTCCGGTCCGAGCTGCGGCTGGTCCGGCGGCGCAGGCTCGCCCACACCACGTCGAGCTGGGTGGCCAGGAAGGCGCCACCTGCCAGCAGTCCGCCCCAGGCGGCCTGCGCCCAGCCGTTGTGCACGTCGAACTGCCAGTGCAGGCGGAGCGCAACCGTCCAGAACACGATGCCGACCACGATCACCGTGGCCGGGACGAGGCGCAGCAACCACAGTCTGGCTCCGTTCAGAGGGACCCCGCTGCGGGCGTGCTCTCTGGCGGCGTTGGGCAGCAGCAGGTGCGCCAGGAAGACGAACGAGGCCAGCCCCAGACCGAGAATGACCGGGACGTGCGCGGCCGAGGCCCAGCTACCGGTGGCGGCACTGATCGCTCCCCAGGACAGCAGGCCGGCCAACAGC
The DNA here is from genome assembly GCF_016907535.1 of Microlunatus panaciterrae. Classification (NCBI taxonomy): domain Bacteria; kingdom Bacillati; phylum Actinomycetota; class Actinomycetes; order Propionibacteriales; family Propionibacteriaceae; genus Microlunatus; species Microlunatus panaciterrae. The sequence continues at coordinate 3,269,338 of NZ_JAFBCF010000001.1, read as the reverse complement.
GTGCTGAACGGTGAGACCAGCGACAGCAGCAGAGCGGGCAGGAACGTCGGCGCCAGGGCCCACGCGGCGGTTCTGCGGACGAGGGCCCACGCCGGTTCGGACCGGTGCCTGGTCCCCTGGGCTGGGGCGGCGCCGGGCGGCTCCGGAGCCCGGGTCCCCACCACCGCCCGCCAGATCACCAGCCCCAACTGGACGAGGACGCGGCGCAGCTCGGCCCGTCGGAGCAGCTCCATCACCGTCTCCTCGCCGACCTCACCCACCCTCCGCAGCCGGTCCAGCGGGCCGGGTGCGCCGCCGGCCTGGGCCCGAGGGGGCGGCACCGTCGCGGCGACGCCGTCGGCCTGGGGTGGGTCGTCGCGCCCGACGGCGCGGTCGTTGAGCTGGTGGAACCAGCCGATCTCGGTCGCCAGGATGTCCCAGTGCAGCCGTTCGGTGGCGACATCGACGAACCAGGACTCCACCGCGCGGTCGCCGTTGACCAGCTCCTGCTCGAGCTGCTGCCAGCGTGAGCCGAGGAATGCCGCCCACTCCTGGTCGTGCGCGCCGCCGGTGAAGAACTCCCGCAGGGCCCGACGCGGGTCGGCAGAGTCGGCGTCGGGGGCGAGGGCGGCGGCCACCCGGTCCTCCCTCGCGATCAGGGAGACCAGCGTCTGGGCACTGTCGAGCCGACCCCAGATCCAGTCGTTGTCGCGCCACCGCGCGCTGAGAAAGCCGGCGAAGTTGGCGACCTGGTTGCCGCTCAGCTTGAGGTTGACCCTGTTCTGCTCGGTGATCGGACCCTTCAGCAGTCGATCCTCCAGCGGACTCCTGTTGGTTGCCGACATGACCGCGAACAGCGGCACGGCCGGGCTGGACAGCGGGTCCGGCCGCAGGCCTCCGACCAGCACCTCGAGTGAGCACAGCGTCTCGCCCATCGTGGCCCGCCGCGAATGCTGGGTCGGTTCGAGCCGGTCGGGCGCGTCGATCAGGTCGAAGGCCTCCTCACAGCCGAGCACCGCCTCCCACAACATCGCGTACGGCGTGACTGGCTCCCCCGCGTCCGGACCCGGGCCCCTGGCGGCCGTGGCACGCGGGATCGAGGCGGAGGAGCTCTTCACCGCCAGCACGGCCAGGTCGTAGGCCCACCGGCGCCAGAACAGGGCCATCGCCTCATGGCCCGTCTCGGCCGGGGGCTGATCCAGCTGGGCCAGCAGGGCGGCGAGCTCACGGGTCGCCTGCCGGAGCAGCGCCACCGGCGCAGCGACCGGGTGCCCGTCGCCGTCTCGCAGATGCTCGTCTGCCAGCCGCAGCAGGATCCGGTCGCGAGCGGCGATGGTCATCTCGATGGCCAGCCGTACGGCGTACAGCCGGGACCTCAGCCCGGCGACCTCCGGGTGGTCTCCGGCCTGTTCGGCCACCCGGACCGCCTCCATCAGCAGGGTCACCGCGCGGGCCGCCACCAGTGGGGTCTGCGCCTTGAAGCCCAGCTGTCCCTGCACGTCCTGGCTCTGCAGCGGGCCGGCCAATGCAGCGGCGTCGTCGTCGGACACCGGGCGGAGCAGCGGCGCGGTGCGCTCCGACTCACCGAGAGCCTGCACCTGGCGGTCCGGGTAGGTGTCGGGCGGCAGTGGCAGCGGGTCCGGCGCGACCAGCGCGTACGGGTTCAGCAGCAGCTGTCGCAGCCGTCCGATCTCCATCCGGCCGAGCAGCCGGACATAGGTCGGGTCAACCTGGTCCCCGGCCGCGTCCCGCAGACCCTCGGACCCGGCCAACGACAGCGTCGCCACCATCGCTGCCTGCTGCGCACTGGTCAGTCCGGCCGCCTCGCTGAGCGCCTGGGCGTCGTCGAGGACGGACTCGGTGTTGGCCTTGACCCGCAGCGAGGCGATCACCAACTTGATCATCCCGAGCACCGACCTGCTCCGCGGCCGGTCCCTGTTGATCACTCCCGCATCCGCCGCCGCGGCTGTGGAGTCCTTGTCCGGCACCGGCTCGAGATAGACCAACCAGCGGTCCACCGGTGCCGTCGCCGGCATCCCGGCGATGCTGCGGATCGCCCACGCGATCGGGATGTTGTCCAGCAGACCGCCGTCGACGAGTTCCACCCGGCCGGGCATCTCGTCGTCTTCGGTGCCGGTCTCCGAGCTCACCCCGTAGAGGTCGACCTGCTGCTCCGGTACGTCGGTCAGCACCCATGGAGCGCTCGGCTCGAAGGCGCCCGGGAACGAGGAGGTGGTCCGGGCGGCGTAGGCGAGCCTGCGCCGGCCGAAGTCGGACTCGATGAAGTCGTTGATCGCGTGATCATGGTCGGTCTCCCGGCTGACGTACAGCGCGTCGGCGATGCCGGGATAGCGGAATCGGATGAAGCCGGCGTTGGTTCGGGCTCGCAGCGGCGAGCCGGCGGTCGGGAACAGCGCGTCGCGCCGACCCTGCAGCCGGGTGGCCGTGACCAGCAGCCGCAACGGATGCTCACTCACCCGGGTCAGGTCGCTGGTCTGCAGTTGCCGCATCGCCAGCACCAGCTGCCGGTAGAACGCCTGGTCCCCGTGCAGCAGCGACAGCGGCGGATCGGCCCACGGTCGTCGGGCCAGCCGGTGCAGGTCGGCAACCTTGAGCCAGACGTCACGCACACCGTCGTCGAACCGGGCTCCGGAGGCGATGTTCTGACTCAGCAGGACGCCGTTCAGGCCGCCCGCGCTGCTGCCGGACAGCACATCGACCAGGACCTTGTCGTAGCCGCACAACCGGAGCAGGGCGCGGTAGCGCGACGACTCGGTGGTGGCGTCCGCTGGCGCCGCCTCACCGCCGTCGCCCTCCTCGCGGAGCCGGGCGATCTCCCGGCAGGCGCCTCCCATCCAGACCGCCAGGCTCACTCCGCCCTTCATCGCCAGCGCGATCCGCAGCTCTCCCGGCAACCGGGCACGATCATCCATGGTGCATCTCCTCGGTGCGGTCCGCTCTGTCAGCCGAGCGTGTCGATCCGGGCCACGCCGATCTTGGAGTCGGCCATCCCGTAGAAGGCGTAGCGCACGCCCGCGACCTCCTCGATCGCGGTCGGGAAGACCACATTGGGCACTATGCCGGAACGTTCGTCCTCCGTCTCCGCCGCCAGCAGCGGCTCCGCAGTCCGGGACCGCACCTGCCACGGCTGGTCGGCGTCCAAGATCATCGCGCCGGCCGCGTAGTTGACGTTCTGCTGCTGGTCGAAGGCGCTGTCGATCCGGCCGGTCACGCCGTGGTGCAGCACCAGCCAGCCCTCGGGCACCCGCAGCGGGGGCGGGCCGGCGCCGATCTTGAGTGCCTCGAAGGGATATTCAGGGCCGGCCAGGAAGCGGTGCTTGGACCAGAGCGTCAGAGCTGCCGAGTCACGCCGCACGTCCGCCAGCGGGAGGAAGCTGATCCAGATGCTGTGCCGGGACTCCGCCAACCACGGGGGTGGTTGGCTGCCCTCCCCCGGTTTGATCTCTTCGAGGTCCCACATGGGCCGGTGCAGAACCGCCAGGCTCGGCACCCCGTCCGGGTCGGTGACCGGCTCGGGGAAGAACACGGTGTCCTTGTTGTGGTACAGGTTCAGGTCGACGTCGTGACGGTCGTCGTAGCGGAACAGCACAGGCCCGAGGCGCGTCCAGCTGCGCAGGTCGGTCGAGGTGGCGATGGCCGTCCTCGGCCCGAGGGGGCCGTAGGCGACGTAGGTCATCACGTGCAGGCCGAGCTCGCCGACCCAGGTCACCCGCGGGTCCTCCACCCCGGCGTTGCGGGCGCCGTGCTCGAAGGACCGCTCCGGCTCCAGCACCACCCCCTGGCGTTCGACCGAGCTGGGCACGCCGTCGACCACGGTGACCCGGGCCAGGCCGACCCTGGACACGTTGCCGGCCGCGACCAGCCGCGGCAGCAGGTAGAGCTCCCCGTCCGGCCCGCGCCCGGAGGCGGGGTTGAGCACCCCTTCCACCTCGAGGGCATTGCCCTCTTCCGGGCTCATCACCACGCCGCACCGGGTCAGGCGGTAGGGAAACGGCTGGCTCTCGGTCATCTGTCCTCTTCTCCGGCCGGCGACCCGGCGACCCGGTGGCCCCGGCCCCGGTGTCGGATGGCAATACCGTACCGCTGCTGGAGGGTGGGGAACGCGGATCGGTGACCGCCCGTTGGTGACGATGAAGGAGGCGTGATGAGACGCGGTGTGGAGAGCGCCGGTGGGGCCGCGGCACTGATGCTGTTGTTGCTCGGGCTGCTCTGGGTTCTGGAGATCGTCGACCAGGCCGGCGGCCACTGGCTGGACAACTACGGCATCCATGCACGTGAGGTCGACGGGCTGCCGGAGATCCTCACTGCGCCGTTCCTGCATGCCGGTTTCGCCCACCTGATCAGCAACTCGCTGCCGTTCTTCGTCCTCGGCTTCCTCGTCCTTCTCCGGGGGTCTGTACCGCTGGGTCGTCTCCTCCCTGGTCAGCATCGTCAGCTCAGGACTGGCCGCCTGGGCGCTGTCGCCCGTCAACAGCGTGGTGCTCGGCGCCAGCGGTCTGATCCTGGGCTGGCTGACCTACCTGCTGGTGCGCGGTTTCCTGACCCGCAATGTGGGACAGGTGATCATCAGCGTGCTGGTCCTGCTGGTGTACGGCGGCATGATCTCCGGGGTCTTCCCCACCTCCGCCGGTGTGTCCTGGCAGGCCCACCTCGGCGGTGCCGTTGGAGGCGTGCTGGCCGCCTGGTGGCTGCATCGACGCAGCAGCCACCACCGGAGCCGGACGGTGGCCGTCGGGAGACGCCCCAGCCGCTGACCGTGGCTGATCGCCAGCACCGGTCCCCTCTTGCGGGCGTACGGTGGGTGGCGCGAACCCCGGGAGGTGGGTGAGGCGAGGTGTCCGAGGTGCTGAGGCAGACCAGGGTGGCTTCCTGGTCGATGCTGGTGCTGCTGCTGACCGGCATCTTCCATCTTGTTCGCGGGGCTCCGCTGGATGCGGTCCTCTTCTTCGGGATGGGCGTCGCGCTGGCGCTGGATGCGCGGTTCGGGGCCCGGTTGGCGGCGCCGGACGTGCCGACTCTGCCGTCCCGGACCTGGCCGGGCGTCGTGGTCGCGGTGCTGATCGGTCTGCTGCTCGGCTTCGCGTCGCGGCGGGGCCTGGCCGCGCACCTGGTGATCCCGGCCATCGGAGTCGCGACCCTGGCGTTGGGCTGGGGCCAGCGGGACTCCGCCGGCGTGACGCCGAGGCAGCGCCTGCTGCGGCTGTCGCGCTGGGTGGTCGTCGCCCTGGTCCTGTGTCTGTGGGAGCTCGTCAACTATCTGATCCAGCGGGTCACCGGGCGCGACTTCGCCCATCCCGCCATGTCGGACCTGATGGACCCGCTGCTCGACGTCCGGCCGTTGCGCGCCGGCCTGGTCACCCTCTGGCTGCTCGGCGGGATCGCCCTGCTCAGGCTCGGGCGAGGATCTCACCGTGACTAGCCGGCTGGTCACGATCCTCGGCTTCGTCCTCGGCGGCCTGGCGCTGCTGGTCCTGGAGGTCTGGGCACGGCGCACCGACCGCTCCCAATCGCTGGCGGGGATTCTGGACCGGGTGATGGAGCGACGCGTCAGCCGGCTCACCATCCTGCTGTTCTGGTGGTGGCTCGGCTGGCACTTCCTGCTGGTCCCCGCGGCCTGACCTCAGCCGGTCAGTCGGGCAGCAGGCGGCACACCGGGCACTGGCGTTCGGCCAGCCAGCGCGCGGACCTCGGTCGCAGCCCACCTGCCAGCCGGTCCAGCTCGCCGTCGGTGAACGCGCCCGACTGAGCCCAGAGCAGCACCACCCCCTCGCCTCGGACGACGATGCGCTGCCGCGAGTCAGCGACCGAGCAGAAGACGCCGTTGCCCTGGTCTTCGCACCGGACGGCCAGGTTCGGGTCCGGGGAGCAGTTCCTGGGTGGCTGAACCACGCTGTCGTCGATCTGGGTGACCTCGACCCGGAGCGCGCGACCCTCCGGGTCCTCCACCTGGTAGGAGAAGCCGCGGGCGACCACGCTCTCGATCACCGTTCCATACGACCAGCCCCGGTCGTCGGCCAGACCTACCGGAGTCACCCCCTCCCTCAGGTAGGCCTGCTCCCGATTGTCCGCAGTGCGCAGGTCGAGCGCGACCGTCGAGATCGGCGCCAGCGACAGCACCAGAAGCAGCGCCAACCCCCGCACCACCCATGCCGGGGCCTGGAGTGTCGACGGCAGCATCGGCCCGGCTGGCTGGGTGACCCAGGCGGCCGCCGCCGGTGACAGCAGTGCCATCACGACGCGGACCAGCTCCAGCCCGGGTGAGGCGATCGCGCAACCGACCAAGGCGATCACCAGGAGCCCGAACAGCAGCCCCATCCGGGTCCGGTGACAGAGAACCAGCAGCACGACGGCGCCCGCCGCCAGTCCGGCGACGGCGCCGTAAATGACCCAGCCGAGGCAGGCGAGGCCCTGGCATCACACCGGGACGAGGCGACCGCCCCCGCGACCACGCCCAGCGCACCGATCGCGACTGCGGCCAGCACCACCAGGTAGCCGCGGAGCAGCCGGTTGACGCCCATCGGCCGCCCCGCACCCGCGACCTGCAGGTCCGGACGGCCGTCGGGGTGGGAACGATCAGTGGTCTCGGTTGGGCGCACCTCACCACCTTGTCAGCCGGCCGGTCCGCGGACATCAGTCCTGCGTCGGGTCCGCGCCCATCCCTGGGTCTGAGCTGGGCCCTCTTCGGTCAGATCCCGGTCGTGCCGAAAAACCCTCCGGCCTCGAGAACGGGCAGTAGGTCTCCATCTGCGGACCGACCCGGTCCCGGGCCCCATCGGCTTGTACCTCGACGAGCCCGGCGGCGCATACAGGGCGAACCCGCCCGACCAGGCGTACGGTTTGTCGCCCTCCTGGAATTTGCGTAGGCGGGTGCAGCCAGGTCCAGGTCGGGCGCAGTAGTTCTCCACGGCAGGTGTTGGCGGTGGACAGTCTGGTCAGCGGGTCGGTATCGCCGCCACCTGGTTCTGCAGCCCGACGAAGGTCGGCGCCTTCATCCGGAGGTGCGTCGTGCCCCCGCGTCGTGCGTCCAGTACCGAGGATGAGGGGTACCAATATGTCCGGACAATGGATACGGTGGGATTACTCCAAACGATGGAGTTTACGGAAAAGAAATCACTTCGCGAGATGAAGGGTTGATCATTTTGGCCGCACCACTCAGGGTCGCCGTCCTCAGCTTCTGGCATGTCCATGCCGGCGACTACGCGCGTCAGACCCAGCAGCATCCCGGCACCGAGTTGGTGGCCGTCTGGGACGATGACGAGGAGCGCGGCAAGCTCGGCGCCGAGCAGTTCGGGGTCGAGTACGTCTCCGACCTGGACGCCCTGCTGGCCCGCGACGACATCGACGCTGTCACCATCACGACCTCCACCGACGTTCACCGCGACATCATGGTGAAGGCCGCCGAGGCTGGCAAGCACATCTTCACCGAGAAGCTGCTAGCGCCCACGGTCGCCGAGGCCGAGGAGATCATCGCCGCCGCCGACGCGAACGACGTCAAGCTGATCGTGTCGTTGCCACGGCTCTACCACGGCTATACACAGGCCATCACGGAGGTCATCACCTCCGGCAAGCTGGGGCGGATCACCTACGGCCGGGTCCGGCTCTCGCACTCCGGCGCGGTCCGCAACTGGCTGCCCGAGCGCTTCTACGATCCGCAGACGGCGATCGGCGGCGCACTCACCGACCTGGGCTGTCACCCGGTCTACCTGACCCAGCTCTTCCTCGGGGAAGCGCCGAACACCGTCAGCGCCACCTACCGCTCGGTCACCGAGCGGGCGGTCGACGACCATGCAGTGGTGACGGTCGGCTACGACGACCAGGCCATCGGCGTGATCGAAGCCGGCTTCGTCAGCCAGAACCCGTTCACGATCGAGCTCAACGGCACTGAGGGCAGCCTGCGCTACACCGATGCTGGCAACCACCTGACCGTGTTCGGCGAGGCGTTCGGCGACGGCTGGCAGAGTGTCGATGTCCCAGAGCACGGGCAGGATGCCTACGGCCAGTGGGTCGACCACATCAGCAACGGCACCCGGGCCGACGACAACCTGGCCCGCGCTGTGGAGCTGACCCGGCTGGTGGTGGCCGCGAACGCCTCAGCCGCCGACGGCCGCTCCGTCATCCTCTAACCCTCCTCTGGCACAGAACGGAAACCCCCCATGACATCCACCCCCATCAAGGTCGGCCTGATCGGCGGCGGCGGTATCGCCAGCGCCCACATCAAGGGCTACCAGGCCTATGCCGACAAGATCGGCGTCACGGCAGTCGCCGACGCCGACGCCGAGACCGCCAAGCGCCGGGCCGAGGAGCTCGGTGCAACGGCGTACACCGACTTCAACGAGCTGATCGCCGATGCCGACATCGACGCGGTCGACATCTGCCTGCCGCACCATCTGCACAAGGACGCCATCGTCGCCGCGGCGAAGGCCGGCAAGCACATCCTGTGCGAGAAGCCGCTGTGCCTGAGCCCGGACGAGGCCCGCGAGGTGCAGGCGGCTGTGACGGAGAACGGTGTCACGCTGATGAGCGCCCACAACCAGCTGTTCATGCCGGCTGTCGCCAAGGCCAAGGAGCTGCTGGAGGCCGGCACCATCGGCACGGTCTACGAGGTCCGTACGACCGACAGCTTCTTCAACAACTTCGACCCGGCCAACATGGGCTGGCGGGCCAGCGCCAAGACCAGTGGCGGCGGTGAGCTGATCGACACCGGCTACCACCCCAGCTATCTGATGCTGCACCTGGCCGGCGGCTCCCCCGTCGAGGCGACGGCGCTCCTTTCCACCCACCGGTTGAGGTTCATGGAGGGTGAGGACTCCGCCCAGGTGCTGATCCGGTTCGACAACGGCGTGGTGGGGCATCTGGTCACCAGCTGGGCCTACACCCCGGCGACGGTCACCGAGCGCTTCTCCGCAGTCGGTGAGCTCGGCTCTCTGCACAGCGACGGCACCTCGCTGACCTACAACCTGCGCAGCGGCGAGTCCGAGACCTTCGACTTCGAGCCGGTTGACACGATTCCTGCCGAGATCGGTCACTTCGCTGACTGCCTGATCAACAACACCCGCCCGCTGCACACCGAGAAGGAGGGCATCGAGGTGCTCGGCATGATCCTGGCCGCCTACGAGGGCGCCAAGAACAAGAGCATCGCCCCGGTCCTCCAGGTCTAGGCCCACCGCGCCGTGATGCCCCCGTGCCCTGAGCTTGTTCCCGTGCCCTGAGCTTTGTCGAAGGGCACCTGCGCCCTGAGCCCTCACCGCGCGGGGACAGGCTCAGGGCGCGTTCTCGCTCAGGGCAGGTATCGGTGGCCTCGACGCGCGACCGCGTAGGCGGCTATGGAAACATGCGGAGGGCAGCCCACAGCCAGGAGGACCTCGTATGACCCCACACATCCTCAGCTTCGGCGACGCGACCCCCGAGGTCGATGCCAACGCCTGGCTGGCGCCGACAGCGACGGTGATCGGGCAGGCCACCGTCGAGGCACGGGCGAGTGTCTTCTACGGGGCAGTGATCCGTGCGGATATGGACCGGGTGAGCCTCGGCGCGGGCAGCAACCTGCAGGACAATGTGGTCGTCCACACCGATACCGGATTCCCAACCGTCATCGGCGCCGGGGTGAGTGTCGGACACTCCGCCGTCGTTCATGGCTGCACCGTTGAGGACGACTGCCTGATCGGCATGAACGCCACCGTCCTGAACGGTGCCGTGATCGGCACCGGCTCGCTGGTGGCCGCCGGCGCCGTTGTACTAGAGGGGACGGTGATCCCGCCCCGCTCGCTGGTCGCCGGAGTCCCCGGAAAAGTCCGCCGCCAGCTGACCGACGAGGAGTTCGCGCACGTGGTGGAGAACGCCCGGATCTATGTCGGTCTCGCGGCCCGCCACCGCGACGCGGAGCGGGTGCGGTCGTGAACGTCGCCCTCGACACCGACATCGGCACCGATGTCGATGACCTGCTGGCCCTCGCCGTCCTGTTCGGCTCCCCCGAGCTCGACCTGGTGGCGGTCACCACGGTGTACGGCGACACCCAGCTCCGGGCCCAGATGGTGGCCCGGGCCTACCGGGCAGCCCTGCGGGACCTGCCCCCGATCGTTCCCGGTCTGCGGCAGCCCCGGTCGGGCCGCGAGATCTACTGGCCCGGTCACGAGGGTGATCTGATGCCCGACCTCGGCCGCGAGTCGGTGGACGCCGATCTTGACGCGGCCGACGTACTCGCTCGTACGCCACTCGTGATCGGGATCGGTCCACTGACCAACATCGCCGAGGCAGTCGAGCGGCCCGGCTGCGGCATCGAGCAGCTCTACCTGATGGGTGGCAACTTTCCCGGCGGAATCGAACACAACATCAGCTGCGACGTGGTGGCCGCTGCAGCCGTGTTCGAGGCCCAGGTCCCGGTGACGATCATCGGCATCGACCAGACCAGCCGAGCCAGGATCGATCCGGCGGCAGTGGAGCTGTTCGATCATGCCGGCGACTTCGGCCAGCTGGTGGCCGCTCACGTGCTGCAGTACTGGCAGGTGACCGGCCGCGGCCACAACACTCCGCACGACCCGCTCGCGGTGTTGATGATCACCAACCCGGAGCTGTTCACCTTCGTCAACGGGACGATCACGGTGACCGAGACGAGCAAGGGAGACGGGCGCACCGAGTTCAGCCCTGACCCGGCCGGGCCGCACCGGATCGTCGCCGACTTCGAGGTGGCCGCGGCAACAGAGGAGATCGTCCGGCGGATCTGCGCCGCCCCGCAGCCACTCTGAGCCGTGCCGCCCGACCTGTTCAGTCGAAGCGGAATCAGCGAGCCACCAGCGCCTGGAGCGTGGCCCGGGCTCCGTCCTTGTGCAGCGAGTCCAGCGCCCACGTGTACGCCGAAACGAACCGCTCGTCGTCGACCAGGTCGGCGAACAGCTGACGGTTCTCGATGAAAGCGGTCGGCTCGTCGTGCTGCCGTGCCGCCGTCGCCTTCAGCGACTCGGCCAGCCGGTCCACCACCGTGATCGGGTTGCCCTGCTCGTCGACCCCCTCCGCGTACCTGGCCCAGCTGGCCACGACAGCTGCCGACAGCCGGATCTCCCCTCCGTCGGCCAGGTTCTGCTGGATCACCGGCACCAGCCACTTCGGGATCCGGTCGGACGACTCGGCCGCGAGCCGGGCGATCGTGTCGCGGACCTCGGGGTTGGAGAAGCGCTCGATCAACGTCTCCATGTAGTCGCCGAGATCGATCCCCGGTACCGGCTTGAGGGTGGGCGCGGCCTCCTTGCGCATGTAGGCGAGCAGGAACTCGGCGAACAGCGGGTCTCCAGCCGCCTCATGGGCATAGGTGTAGCCGGCCAGGTGGCCGAAGTAGGCAAGCGCCTGGTGGCTCGCGTTCAACAGCCGCAGCTTCATCAGCTCGTACGGCTCGACGTCGTCCACCAGCTGCACGCCGGCCTCCTCGTACGGCGGCCGGCCCTTGACGAAGTGGTCCTCGAGCACCCACTGGAAGAAGGGCTCGGCTACCACCGGCCAGGCGTCCTCGACGCCATACCGCTGCTTGATCTCCGCCCGGTCCTCGTCTGAGGTGACCGGGGTGATGCGGTCCACCATCGAGTTCGGGAAGCTCGTCTCGGCATCGACCCACCGCGCCAGCTCGGGATCCTTCAGCTCCGCGAAGGCGAGGAACGCGTCGTGGCAGACCCGACCGTTCTCCTGGATGTTGTCGCAGGTCATCACCGTGAACGCCCCCAGGTCGCGGTCACGGCGGCGGCGCAGCGCCTCGGTGACCAGTCCGAAGACGGTGGCCGGGACGGCATCCGGCGCCAGGTCGGCCAGGATCTGCGGGTTCGTCTTGTCGAACTGGCCGGTGACCGGGTGGTTGTTGTAGCCACCCTCGGTCACGGTCAGAGAGGCGATCCTGGTGTCCTGGTGCGCCAGCCGTTCGATCACTGCCTCGGGGTCGTCCGGAGCGAGCAGGTAGTCGATGATGGAGCCGATCACCCGGGCATCCCGGCTGCCGTCGGGGTGCTTGATCAACAACGTGTAGAGCCCATCCTGCGCCTCCATCACGTCCTTCATCCGACGGTCTCCGGGCAGGACGCCCACTCCACAGATCGCCCAGTCACGGGCCAGCCCGGCACTCAACAGTCGGTCGATCGTCATTGCCTGGTGCGCACGGTGGAAGCCGCCGACCCCGAAGTGCACGATGCCGGCCTTGAGGCCGGTCCGGTCGTACGACGGGAGCTCCAGGTCGGGCGTGGCCCCGGCCAGGAACTCATGCTCGGTGCGCTGATCCATCTCGACGACCTTCCGTTCGGTGATCCCGCCCTTGGACCGGGCCGATTTCCCATTCAACCAAGGTCGTCTGAGCGTGTCGAGGGCTCGCCAGGCGGAGCGTGACAGGCGGACGGCGCAAGAAACCGACCAGTCATCGCGCACGGACAGCGGGGCGCAGCCTGACGGCCGCGCCTCATCCACAACGAGTGGTCGCTTCCTTGCGTTGTCCCCAGATCTCTCCACGCCCGACACGGTTCGACGGCCGATCCACATATTCCAGTTATGGGCGAACAACCACAGCACGTTGACCCGCCGGGGCGCGAGACGCAGCCCGAGCCCCCGCACGAGACGCGGCCTGAGCCTGTCGAAGGCCGACACACTCGGGAGCCCTTCGACAAGCTCAGGGCGCGTGGTGAGGGGCTCAGGGCGCGGGGTGCGCGGGGTGAGGGGCTCAGGGCGCGGGGTGAGGGACCTAGGGCACCGGGTGAGGGGCTAAGGGCTCGGGGTGCGGGAGCCAGGGCGGGTGGCGCCCGGGCTGAGCTCGACCGCGTGATCCGGCAGAACGGCGGGGTGATCGCCGTGCGTGACCATCCTCAGTTCGCCAGCACACTCAGCCGTCTGGTCCGGGAACGCCAGCTGGTGGCCAGCCTGCCGGGCGTCTACGTTCCGCTCGAGCTGAGCCGCGACCCGTTGACCAGGATCCGCGCGGCGATGATGTGGGACCCCGACGCGGTGGTCTTCGGTGGCGGGGCTGCGCTGGTGTCGTTCTGGCCCGGGCTCCAGGTCGGCGACATCGCGTTGGCCGTGCCCGGCAACCGGAGGATCACGAGGCCCGGCTACCGGATCGTCCGCAGGGTCGTTCCGCCAGAGCTGGTCCGCACCCGAGGGCCGGTGCGATTCACGGCTCCCGCGCTCACCGCGCTCGACCTGTGCGACACCCCTGTCGGGGCTGGCGGCATCGACACCGTCCTGCGCACCCGAGCCGCCACGCTCGCCCAGTTGCATCAGGCATTGGAGGACACCCGGCACCGTCGCGGCAACCAGGACCGCCGGGCGCTGCTGCTGGACTCCCGCGATGAGCCCTGGTCGGCCGCCGAGCGGCTGGCGCACCGGCTGCTGCGAGAGGCGGGGATCTCCGGCTGGCGGGCCAACGTGGCCATCGCCACGGTGGGCCAGATCTACTTCGGCGATATCGTCTTTCGGCGGCAGCGGCTGGTGCTCGAGGTTGATGGGCGGAGGTTCCACGACGACCTCGCCACCGACACCTTCGAGTACGACCGGTGGCGGCAGAACCACCTCGTGCTGGCCGGGTGGCGTGTTCTGCGGGTCACCTGGACGATGCTGACCGACCATCCGGTGCAGGTCGTCTCCCTGGTCCGACAGGCGTTGGAGGGTCCGTGAAAGGAATCGACCATTCGTTCCGTCGCCGGCCCACGAGCCGGGCGGGAGCCCGCTCGGCGGAAGCTATGGATGGTCGATTCCTTGCAGGGCCGGCGAGGCGGAGCAGCCTGCGGCTGCGCACTCAGAGATTGCGCTTCTCAATCTCATCAGACTGATCGGTTGGATTTCCGGGCTGGGACACGGCATGGTGAAAACCATGGATTACACCCATCTCGGCCGCACAGGCCTCACCGTTTCTCGTCTCTGCCTCGGCACCATGAACTTTGGTCCGCAGACCGACGAGAGCACCTCCTACTCGATCATGGACTCCGCTCACGAATACGGCGTCAACTTCTTTGACACCGCCAACGGCTATGGCGGCAGCAAGGGCAAGGGTGCCACCGAGACCATCCTCGGCAACTACTTCGCCCAGGGTGGCGGCCGTCGCGAGAAGACCGTCCTCGCCACCAAGGTGTACGGCGACATGGACGAGTGGCCGAACAACGGCAAGCTGTCCGCGCTGAACATCCGCCGCGCGCTGGACGCCAGCCTGAAGCGGCTGCAGACCGACTACATCGACCTCTACCAGTTCCACCACGTCGACCGGGCCACCCCGTGGGACGAGATCTGGCAGGCCCTCGAGACTGCGGTCGCGCAGGGCAAGGTGCTCTACGTCGGCAGCAGCAACTTCGCCGGCTGGCACATCGCCAAGGCCCAGGAGGCCGCCGCTCGGCGTAACTTCACCGGCCTGGTGAGCGAGCAGTCGATCTACAACCTGCTCAAGCGCGAGGTCGAGCTCGAGGTGCTGCCGGCCGCGCAGGACTACGGCCTCGGTGTCATCCCGTGGTCGCCGCTGCACGGCGGTCTGCTCGGCGGTGTGCTGAAGAAAGAGGTCCAGGGCGTCCGTCGCCTCGAGGGTCGGGCTGCGGAAACGCTGGCCGAGCACCGCGAGCAGATCGAGGCGTACGAGAGCTTCGCCGACGAGCTCGGGCACGAGCCGGGTCAGCTGGCACTGGCGTGGCTGCTGCATCAGCCGGCCGTGACCGCGCCGATCATCGGCCCGCGAACCCAGGAGCAGCTCGACACCGCCGTCAAGGCGATGGAGATCTCCCTGGACGAGAGCGCCCTCACCAAGCTGGACGAGATCTTCCCGGGCCACAAGCCGGCCCCGGAGGACTACGCCTGGTGATCGCGTAAACCAGACGCATCAACAGCAGTGGCCGGGCCCTTCGGGGCCCGGCCACTGGCGTCTCCACCCCCAAAGGTCAGGCGGCCGCCGTCGGCGCACTCTGCGCGCTGACATCGAACTGGGACAGCAGCTCCTTGGCCGCCGGCGACGGCTGGTGCGGCAGCGCCACCGCGACACGCCACTGCAACCGGTCGTGGTCGATGGCGACCGCAGCCAGCTTGTCGGGTCGCTTGCGCGCGAAGTGCTCCGGCACGATGGCGATGCCGAGCCCGTGCTCCACCAGGTCCAGCAGGGTGTGTACGTCGTTGACCTCCATCGACACCCGGTGGGGTGACCCGATCGAAGCGAAGGCGCGCTCAGCCAGCACCCGGGCACCCCAGCCCGGAAGGAATCCGACGAAGCTCTCCCCCACCAACCGGTCGATCTCGACCGAGGTGAGCGCCGCGACCGGATGGCTCGGATGGCACAGTACGACGAACGACTCGACCGACAGCGGGACCAGCTGGAGCCCGATCGGGTCGGGGTCGCAGATCGCCACCAGCGCCAGATCGACCTGCCCGGCGCCGACCTTGGCCACCAGGTCGGCCGAACCCTCATAGCTGAGCCGCACCTCGACGCCCGGATGCCGGCTACGGAATCCGGCCAGCTCCTGCGGCAGGTTCAGCACTCCGAGGCACTGCTCGGTACCGACGCTCATCGTCCCCCGCAGCACCCCCTGGACCGCAGCCACGGCGTTCTTGGCTGCGGTGGCGCTGGCCACCGTACGCACCGCCTCGTCCAGGAAGGCACGGCCCGCCGGGGTGAGCTCCACCCGACGGGTGCTGCGGACGAACAGCGGTGAGCCGAGCTCGGTCTCCAGCGCCCGGATCGATGCCGACAGTCCCGACTGAGAGATCTGCAGCAGCTCGGCGGCGTGGGTGAAGTGCTGCTCCTCGGCGACGGCGATGAAGTGCTCCAGCTGGCGAAGTTCCACAACCTGACTCTAGCCCCGGGTCGCCGCCTCCCGATCGGCCGCACGCATCGGTGGGCAGGTCGGCCTGGCGGTCGCCGGTCCCGGCCCACCGCCGGAAAGCGCGCGCCCTATGCTGGACTTTCCTCGTCTGGACGGAGCAGAGAAGCTTGCGGTTACGCACGCGGTCGGTCGGCGCCCTGGTGGGTGTCGTCACCGTGCTCGTGCTGGCGCTGCTGGGCGCCGCTACCGGCGGCTCCTGGACGCTGGAGCACCGCAACTTTCCACAGTTCGCCCGGCCGGATCGACCGTTCGAGATGCCGACGCCGGCAGGGGGCATGCCAGGCCCGGCATCGGCGACCCCACAGCCCCACCCGCCGGCGCTGCACCTCGACCTCAGCTGGCTGGGCACGCTGGCCCTCGCTGTCGGGGTGCTCGCCGCGGTCGGCCTGCTCTGGTGGCTCTGGCAGCGCTTTCGGCGCACGGTGTCGACGGTACGGGAGGACCCGCGGGGCCTGGGGGCTGCCTTGGTTGCCGACCAGGCGATGCCCGATCTGCCGGTGCTGCGGCAGGGCATTGCTGCGGCCACCCGCTCCCTGGACCGGATCTCCGACCCCAACAACGCCATCGTCGCTGCCTGGCTCGAGTTGGAGGAGGCCGCCGACGGCTCCGGGGTGACCCGGCAACCGGCCCAGACCCCGACCGAGTTCACCGTCGACGTGCTGGCTCGGACCGAGGCCGATCCGGTCGCCACGCGCGAGTTGCTGCGGCTCTACCACCGGGCCCGGTTCTCCAGCGCCGGCGTCGGTCCGAATGAGGTCGCCGCCGCTCGGGCCTGCCTGGGTCGGCTGGCTGCCAGCTGGACCGGCGCAGCACCGGGGCCGACGCCATGATGGACTTCGAAGCCCAGCGGATCCGGCGGACCAGGGTCGTCTGGGTGGTCGTCCTCAGCGTGCTGGTGCCGGTGGCCGCCTTCGTGGTGGGCGTCAACTGGGTGCAGTGCCTGCTGCTCGGCACCGCCACCGCCACCGTCGGCGGCCTGCTCGCCCTGCTGCCGGCGGGTGAGGACGTGCCCTGGGAGCCACCCGACGACCAGATCGCCGACGGTGCCCGGCGCGAGGTGACGCGACTGTCCTGGACGCTGGGCGGGCATGAGAACAGGGTCGGCGAGGCACCGTTGCGCCGACTCCGCGAGCTCGCCGTGACCCGCCTCGCCGCCCGCGGCGTGCAGGTGGACGACCCCGCCGGACGAGAGACGGCGGCCCGGCTGCTCGGCGACCAGGTCTGGGCCGTGCTGACCGCCGAGACGGGCCCGCCGCCGCGCTTCGACACCTTCGTCCGGTGCGTCGATGCGCTCGAACGCCTGGACACCCTTCCTTCCGGTGACCACCCGGACCACGCTCACCGCCCCCGCCCGTACGACAATCCAACCGTTCCAGGAGCCCCGTCATGGTGACCGCCCAACCACTGCCCGTAGCCGAGGTGTCGCGTCTGTGCGGCACTGTCCTTACCGAGGTCGGGACCGTCGTCGTCGGGATGGAGTCGGCGCTGCGGACCGCGCTGGCCGCCATCCTTGCCGGCGGGCATGTCCTGTTCGAGGATGTCCCGGGGCTGGGCAAGACGCTGGCTGCCCGCAGCCTCGCCACCGCTCTCGGCCTGGACTTCCGCCGGTTGCAGTGCACCCCGGACCTGCTGCCGGCCGACATCACCGGCTCGTACGTGTTCGACCCCGCCGAGTCGCAGTTCGTCTTCCGGGCCGGGCCGGTGTTCACCGGTCTGTTCCTGGCCGACGAGATCAACCGGACAGCGCCCAAGACCCAGTCGGCGCTGTTGGAGGCGATGGCCGAACGCCAGGTCACCGTCGAGGGGCACAGCTTCCCGCTGGCGAAGCCGTTCCATGTGATGGCCACCTCCAACCCGGTCGAGTACGAGGGCACCTACCCGCTGCCTGAGGCCCAGCTGGACCGCTTCATGGTCCGGCTCGCCGTCGGCTACCCCGATCGTCAGGCGGAGACGGAGGTCTTGATCCGACGGTTGGAGCGCCGCACCGAGGAGGCCTCGGTCCGCCAGGTGGTGGACCCGGAGACGGTGCTGGCCATGCAGGCGGGTGTCGAGGCAGTCGAGGTCGACCGTGACATCAGCCGCTACTGCGTCGACCTGGCCGCCGCGACCCGCGGGCATGGCGCGGTCGAGGTCGGCGCCTCCCCGCGTGGTTCACAGGCTCTGGTCCTGGTCGCCCGGGCACTGGCTGTGCTGTCGGGCCGTGACTATGTGACGCCGGAGGACGTGAAGGAGATCGCGGTCAGCGCGTTGGCCCACCGGCTCACCCTCAACCCGCAGACCTGGGCGACCGGCCTGCAGCCCGCCGACCTGGTCCAGACACTGCTGTCCCAGGTGCCCGGACCGGCCGCCGTCGCCTCGGCCCGTTGATCAGGAGCGCCCGGTGAGCATCCCCGAATACCGTCCGCCGCCGGCACTCCCCCAGCGCTGGCGCACCAGCGTCGCCGCCGGCGCCTGGACGGTGGCCGGGATGGCCCTGCTGGTGCTCGGCCTGTTGACCAGGCGCCCGGATGTCGGGGTTCTCGGCGTACCGCTGGTGCTCACCGTGGTCTGGAACTGGCTGCACCGGCCGGACCGGTCGGGGACCGCCTCGCTGCGGGTCGGCGGCCAACTGGCCGAACCGGGAGAGATCGTCGGCCGGTTGACCCTCTCACCGGCGCCCTCGGTCGCCAGCATGCACGTGCGGGTGGCCGCACCCGGGCACCGGACCAGCGAGGTGCTGGTCGCTGCCCGGCAGCAGCGGGAGCTGCGGCTGACGATGTCGACCGTACGCACCGGGCAGCACACGGTGTTCTCCACCGACTGCCTGGAGGCGGGAGCCGACCACCTGGTACGGCACACCCCGTTCTCGGTACGGCCGGTGACCGTCATGGTGCTGCCCGCGGCGAAACCGCTCCGCCAGCTGCCGCTGCCGTTCCGCCTCCAGGGCCTGACCGGAGCCCATAACTCACGACGTGCCGGCGACGGGGGCGACCTGCACGACATCAACCTGTTCCAGCCGGGCGACCGGCTCCGCCGGATCGACTGGCGGGTGACGGCCCGACGCGGCCAGACGCCCGCTGCGGCTGGACCGGGCTCCGCCCGGCTGACCGACCTCTACGTCCGGCGGACGTTCGCCACCGCCGATGCGACAGTGATGCTCGTCCTGGACTCCCGCGACGAGGTCGGTCCCGACATCTCGAACTGGAGCGGGGCGACCGAGGTCCGCCAGGACCAGGCCACCTCACTGGACGTGGCCCGGGAGGCGGCGGCCTCGTTGGCCCGCCGCTTCCTCGACGGCGGTGACCGGGTCGGTCTCGAAGACCTGGGCAGGATGCGCCGACCGGTCCCGCCGGCGGGCGGCCGCCAGCAGCTCCGGCGGCTGGTACACCACCTCGCGCTGGCTCAACCCGAGGGCGAACCCAAGCCGCGGCGGCGGGCTCCCCGGCTGCCGTCGGGTGCCCTGATCATCGTGTTCTCCACCTTCCTCGACGACGACGTGGCCCGGCTGGCCTGGTTGTGGCGGCAGAGCGGGCATCGGGTGATCGCCGTCGACGTGCTGCCCAGGCTCGAGGGTGGATCGCTGCCGCCGCGGTTGCACACCGCCTACCGGATCATCCGGATGGAACGTGGCGACCGGTTGCGCGCGCTGGCGGGCACCGGGGTCGAGCTGGTGCACTGGGAGGGCGACCCGGACGGCAACGGCTCTACGGAGAACGTCCAGGTCTCGCTGATGGCGCTGGCCCGCAGACGGGCGGACCGGCGATGAGCGCAGCAGGCGGCCCGACCGCCGACACGCGTTGGCAGCGGCTGCTCCGGGCGCTGCGGGTCGACCGGTCGCCGTCGGCCCGAGCCAAGCCGTGGGTGCGGATCGAGATCGGTCCCAGCGTCGGCGGCTGGGTGCTGCGCCTCGCCATCGGGCTGATCGCCTGCGGCTGCGCGGCCCTGACCGTGTCAGGTGCCTTCTGGTGGGTGCTGACCGGACTGGCTGTGGCCCTGGTGATCATCCGGCCGCAGGGGATGGCACCGGCGATGCTCGCGCTCGCGCTGGGCCTGACCCTGGTGCTCTCCGGCGGCGACCCGTGGCGATGGCAGAGTTTCGCGCTGCTGCTGGGCGTCCACCTGCTGGTGGTGCTCGGCGCGACGAACGGCGACCTGTCCTGGCGGGGCCGACTCGAGCTGGCCGTCCTGCTTCCCGCACTGCGCAGGCTGCTGGTGATGCAGGCCGTCGCCCAGCTCTTGGCGGTGGTGATGGCGTGGTTGTCGAGCCAGGCGGTGCGCTCCGGAGGTCTGGCCGTGCTCGGCGGTGTCGGCCTTGCGGTGCTGGCCTGGGCGCTGCTGTCCCGCCTCGCGCAGACGTTGCGGGGCTGACCGGCCCGGCCTGGGCTGAGCCGGCAACAGTCGGGTCAGGCTGGGTCGTCCGCGGCCCCCCAGGCGTCGTCGACGGAGGTCTCACCCTCGGTGCGGGGGTGGTCGTGATGGATGGTCGGCCGTGCCGGTGGGCGCTCAGCAGGCTCCGTCGGCTTGTCCTTCGCATCCTCGACGGGCTGCTCGCTCATCTGGCTCCCTTTCCCTGCAGCGCTGTGGACCGGAGGCGTAGCTGCTCGCCATCGCCGCCGCCTCACTCTCAGTCTGCCGCTCCGTCTGTCCGAGCGGAAGGCCACCATGGCCCACACCCTGCGGGCCCTGGTTTGGCGGCGTGCCCGGACGGGTCAGATGAACAGCATCTGGGCGCCCTCGGTCTTCTCGATGAAGTCGCTGGCGCTGATGATGTCCTCGACCTCGTCGTAGAGGTCCTCCTTGGTCAGCTTGTTCATGTCGGCCGACATCCGGCAGGCCCACAGGTGGCCGCCGGAGGCGACGATCTGCTCGAGGAACTCGGGCACCTCGGGTACGTCCACGTCGGCGATCGACTTCTTCAGCCGGGAGGTGGCCAACGCGGTCATTCCCGGCAGGCCGCCGAGGCCTTGGGGCATATGGGTGGCGGTGTTGCCGAGCATGGTGAACTGCAGGTCGCCCATCGTCTTCTTGTTGATCATGTCGAAACCCCAGAAGGTGAAGAACAGATGCGTCTCCACCCCTTCACCCAGGGCGGCGTTCGCCAGGATCAGTCCGGGGTAGGCCATGTCCAGGCTCCCCTTCGAGCAGATGATGGCCAGCTTGCGGCCGGTCGGGGTCTCGTTGTCGAACTGCGGAACGATCGCCGGTGCGGCGTCGGTGGTCATGTCTTGATCTCCTTCATAGGTGGTGCGTGGTGAGAGGTGCAGACGGTCGGGCTCAGACGCAGCCCTGCGGCTTCGGCAGACCGGAGATGTAGGCCATCTTCTTGGCCGGCTTCTGCGGGAACAGGGCGAACAGCTCCTTGATCGGAACGCCACCGACGGTGGCGACGCGACGCAGGGTCGCCGTCTCGCCCTGCTCTTCGAAGTCCTTGCGCAGGAAGCGGATCGCCTTCCAGTGGGCGTCGGTCAGGGTGATGCCGATCTGGGCTGCCAGCACGGTAGCCAGCGAGTCGTCCCATTCGTTCGGGTCGGTCAGGAAGCCTTCGTCGTTGACATGAATCTGATGACCGTCGAGCGTGGTCACAGGCATTGCATTCTCCTTATGTGATGAGGTTCTCGGTACGGTTGGGGTTCTTCTTGCCGATCATGGACATGTGTGCCGGCAGCGGCATCCAGCGACCCGGCAGGAGCACGTTCCAGTAGATCCAGCGGAAGGCGAGCTTGCCGAGATGGTTGGCTCGCGTCTCCTTGAGCAGGCCCATCGGGCCAACGAGGGGCAACGGGTAGGCGCCGGGCAGCGGCTCGGTGTCGTAGTTGAAGTCGATCAGCAGCCCCTTGTGGTCGCCGGACTCGATGAAGCAGTTCGCATGGCCGTCGAACGCACCTGTCATCGGCCTGCCCTGGATGAGCTGGAGGAAGTTGTCGACGAAGATCTCCACGGAGAAGTGCGCGACCGAGCCGGCCTTGGAGGTCGGGATGTCGGAGGAGTCACCGACGGCGAAGATGTTCGCGAACTGCTTGGACTGCAGCGTGTGTCGGTCGACGGGTATGTAGTTGAGCTCGTTGCCCAACCCCGACCTGGCGACGAAGTCGGCGCCCATGTTCAGCGGGATGGTCACCAACAGGTCGAACGGGACCTCGCGCTCGTCGAACGAGACCAGCATCTTCTTCTCGTTGTCGATGTGCTCGACCAGGAAGTCGGACTCGACGTGGATCTTGCGCTCGTCCAGCATCGACCCGAGGTGTGCCGACGCGATGGGTTTGGTGAAGGCTCCCGGCAGCGGCGTCACGTAGACCAGCTCGACCCGGTCCCGGATCCCCCGCTTACGCAGCCAGGAGTCGGCCAGGAAGGTGAACTCCAGTGGTGCCACCGGACACTTGATCGGCATGTCGGTGATGTGCACGACCAGGCGGCCATGGTCGAACTCCTTCAGCGCCGACGCCAGCGCCTGTGCACCGTCGAAGGTGAAGAAGTCGAAGATGCTGCGCCGCCATTCGGAGCCCAGCATGCCCGGGGTCTGGTCGGGACGCGGAGACGTACCGGAGGCGATCACCAGGTAGTCGTAGGCCAAGGTCCGGCCGTCGGTCAGGGTGACCAGGTCCGCCGCTCCGTCCACCCGGTCGACTTCACCGATGACGAAGTCGACGCCGTCCGGCAGGAAAGCGTGTCTCGACCGGGACACCTGCTCCGGCTTGTAGGTGCCGAACGGCAGGAACAGATAGCCCGGCTGGTAGGGATGCACGTCGTCTCGGTCGACGACGGTGATGTGCCAGTCAGTCGCCGCCAGGCGCCGCCTCAGCTTGTTGACGATCATGGTGCCGGCGGTTCCCGCACCCAGCACCAGCAGTCGCTTCATGGGTGATACTCCTCGAGTTCAACGTGGTTGGTGTTCCTGCCAACCACGCTAGGAGGCGCTCTGCACAGTCAACAGTGCCAAAGGTCCCCACGTACCCGGTGGGGTATCTCACACTGGCTCGTTCAGCCAGCGTCGACGCTCTCGTAGTTGGCCGCATAGTGCTCCTGGGTGATGACGTAATGCTCGCCCTTCGTCCCTCGGATGACCCAGTCCCCGGCCCGGGCGGTCTCGGCGCCCTCCATCGAGGCGACCACCTCGCCGTCGATCGCCGGCCTGGCCTGGACGACGCCCGTTCGGCGCCAGCGCTGCCCGTCCACGTGCTCATAGCTGGTCTCGAACACCGCCGGCGCCACCGACCAGATGCCGCCCTTGCCGTCCGAGAGCCGCCAGTCCCCCGGACTTGCCCGCAGCACCTCGCCGTTGCCGTTCCGCCAGGTCCACGCCTGCTCGACCTGCTCTGCCGTCACCTCACCGACCCGCCGTACCGCACGCCAGCGCAGGGAGGAATCGGGCTGAACGGGAGTGGTCCTGACCGGCCTGGACCGGTAGCCCAGCCCACGCAGGATCGCCACGGTGTCCATCACGTTGTCCCTGGCGCGGCTCCTGTTCTTGTCGTCGAGCTCCTCCCACGGCAACAACGCCGTGTGGCGCCGCCTGCTGTCATCGCGTACGGCCGCCTGTCGCCACCCACTGTCCAGGTAGTAGCGCATCCAGGACTCGTGCTCGAGTCGGGCCAGCTGCTCCACCTCCTCGGGGCTGAAGTCGAGATCCTCCTCGGACTCGCCGGCGGCAGCACCCCAGGTGCGGCCGAGCCGCTCGGCGCTGGCCAGCGTGTTGGTCACCAGCCGGATGTTGGAGCCGCGGAGGAACGGCGACAGCCGATCCCAGGAGACGTGCGCCTGCTGCTTCGGATCCGGCGGGGTGGCGAACTTCAGCAGATAGAGCTCGTGCACGATCCGCGCCGCACGTTCCCAGCTGTCGATGGCGACCCGATCCGACGGCTCGAGCGTCAGCCCGTACGGATACAGCCGCTCCATCGCCGGCTCGGGACTGAGGCCCTCGTGGCCGGGCTTGGGGTCGAAGATCGTCCAGGCGGGGAAGCGGGCGGCGAGCGAGGTGCCGAACTGGGCGGAGACGTCAGCTGGCCGCTCGGTCAGGATGACCACCGGTTGCGCGCTCCCCCGCAGCGCGTCGGCCAGGTTCTCCGCGGTCGGCAGCTGCCCCAGCACCCGCAGCGTGGCCAGCTGGGCGGAGTTGCCGAACCGCTCCTGCCGGAGCCGGTGCTGCTCGTACAGGGTGGCCGCGGTCGCACCCATCAGCACGACCTCTCGGTGCAGGCTCCCCGGGCCGGTGGTCAACGGGACGGCCCTGGCGGTGTCGAGGACAGCCTGCTCCCGGTTGCGCTGCGCCAGTTCGGCACACAGCGCCAACGCCAGCGGCGACTGTCCGATCACCACCAGCCGGTCCCAGCCGAGCTGCTCCATCCGGGTCAGGATCATCGAGGCGGTCACCTCATAGATGCTGAGCGCATCACTGATCCAGGTAGTGGTGCCGTCGGCGCCCTCGGCCGGCTGCGCCACCCGGTAGGAGTTGGTCCGACGCCAATACTCCGCCTGCCAGGGGTCGTCGATCCGCAGCACCAGCCGCGGTGGCAGCCGCGAAGACGGTGGACGGGCGGCGGCAGCGATCGCGCTGACCAGCTCGGCCCGCTGGGCGTTCAGGGAGGCATCGGCGGCGATCAGGTAGAGGGTCCGGATCTTGAACCGGCCCCCGCTGGTCAGCAACGAGCGGAGCTCCGCCGGCCGGTCGAAGTTCACGGTGACGGCGCGGGCCCGGATGGAACGGGCGGTGCTGACCAGCGGGTCCGCGTCGTTGTCCGTCAGCACGGCGAGCGTCTCCCCGAACTGGAGGTCCCCCCGGGCCCGCCGCAGCAGGGCGACGGAGGCCTCCTCGAGACCGGACACCACCACCAGGGCAGGGGCCAGCCGGATCCTGATCCGGTCCACCTGGGCGCGGAACACCGCGGCGACCACACCCGTCGCAGCCAGCGCGACGATGGACTTGGCGAACAGCTCGGCCACCTGGATCGCCTGCGGGATCTGGGCCGGACAGCCCGGCAGGTTCCTGGTGCCGAAAGGCTGCTCCGCGTTGCCGAACGACAGGCTGATCGTCCAGACCAACGGGGTCCAGAACGGGCTGCGGCCCGCGGTGCAGCCCCAGTAGGAGACCATGCCCAGCACCAGGATGGTTGCCACCAGGGTCGAGGTGGCGATCAGCGAGTAGCCCCGCCGCTGCCCACGACGAGGCAGCCAGATGACCAGGTAGGCGCCGATGGCGAGCAGACTCTGCGCCAGGCTGGGCCACCACGCGGTCGGGTCGCCGTACCCGGAGAGGAGCCCGGGCCACTCGCGGACCGCCTCGACCGGCAACACCACGGCGAGCACGAGCGCGACCAGGCCAGCCAGGTAGCCGGCCAGCAGGACGGCTGCCAGCAGGTTCGGGCCGGCCAGGGTCTGCTCGCGGCGCAGCTGGCCGCGAGCCGGCTGAAGCGGTCGACGGTCGGCAGCGGACATGACTGATACCTACCGCACCGTGCCAGGCCACGGCCGGGCCGGGGGCCGAAGATGCCTAACAGTTATAGAGCTCAGTGGCAGGCGACGGGGAATGTCCGGAGCCAGCGGATGGTTGTCGGCAGAGATGCCGTGCCGCGCTGGCGCCATCGCCGTCCGATCCAACCTGCCGCAGGAGGCACCGTGCCGTTACCGCTTTCCGTCCTTGATCTCGCCCCGATCAACGAAGGAGGGACGGCCCGCGAGGCGCTGCTGCAGAGCCTGGACCTGATCCAGCACGCGGAGAAGTGGGGGTATCGGCGCTATTGGGTCGCCGAGCACCACAACATGATGGGCGTCGCCTCGGCCGCCACCCCGGTGACGATCGGGTTCCTGGCTGCCGGGACCTCCACGATCCGGGTGGGGTCGGGCGGCGTGATGCTGCCGAACCATGCCCCGTTGGTGGTCGCCGAGCAGTTCGGCACTCTCGCGAGCCTGTATCCGGACCGGATCGACCTCGGCCTGGGACGGGCACCCGGCACCGACCAGCTGACGGTGCTGGCGCTGCGCCGCGATCCCGCCAGCAGTGACCAGTTCCCCTCCGACGTGCAGGAGCTCCAGCACCTGCTCGGTCCGCTGCAACCCGGTCAACGGGTGCGGGCGGTGCCCGGTTACGGCACTCGGGTGCCGATCTACATCCTCGGCTCGAGCTTGTTCGGCGCCCGCCTCGCTGCCGCGCTCGGGCTGCCGTACGCCTTCGCCTCCCATTTCGCCCCGGATGCTCTGCAGGCCGCGGTCCAGGCGTACCGGGAGAACTTCCGGGCCTCCGAGCAGCTGGACGCCCCGTACGTGCTGGCCGCACTGAACGTCGTGGCCGCCGAGACGGATGCCGAGGCCACCCGGCTGTTCACCACCATGCAGCAGCGCTTCCGTGACCTCGGCCGTCCGGGCGACAGCCAGGGCCGGCCGCCGGTCGAGGACATCGAGGCGGTCTGGACGCCGGCCGAGAAGGCTCGGGCGTCGCACATGCTGCGTTATGCGGCCGTCGGCTCGCCGCAGACGGTCAAGGAGTCTGTGGCCGACTTCGCCGCGCATGCCGACGCCGACGAGCTGATCGTCGTCACCAACACCTTCGACCATGCCGACCGGCTCCGCTCGTATGAGCTGCTCGCCGACGTGCACGCCCATGGCTGAGTCCGCGACCGGGCCGTCCGGCGAGCGGCAGGCAATCCTGCCCTTCCTGGAAGGTCCGGACCGTCCGTGATTGTGTGGACGCCATGAGCGAGACCGACGCCGAGACCACCGCTGACCAGCCGCACGAGGACGAGCCGCACCGCGCCGGCCTCAACAACCGGCTGAACTGGCTGCGCGCCGGGGTGCTGGGTGCCAACGACGGCATCGTCTCGGTGGCCGCGGTCGCGGTCGGTGTCGCCGGCGCGACGACGGCCATCGGCCCCATCCTGACCGCCGGTTCGGCGGCCCTGGTCGGCGGCGCCATCTCGATGGCGCTCGGCGAGTACGTGTCGGTGAGCAGCCAGCGTGACAGCGAGCGCGCCCTGATCGCCAAGGAGCGGCGCGAGCTGCGGGAGATGCCGGAGGAGGAGCTGGCCGAGCTCACGGCCATCTACCAGGAGAAGGGGCTCAAGCCCGAGACCGCCCGTCTGGTGGCGGAGGAGCTGACCGAGCAGGACGCTCTGAAGGCCCACCTCTCGGCGGAGCTGAACATCGACCCGAACGACGTCGTGAGCCCGTGGCGGGCCGCCCTGGCCTCGGCCGCGGCGTTCACCATCGGCGGCATCCTGCCGATGCTGGCGGTGCTGCTGATCCCCACCCCGTGGCGGATACCGTTGACGTTCGCCGTCGTCCTGATCGCCCTCGCCCTGACCGGGGCGAGTGGTGCGTACCTTGGGGGCAGCCGGGTGCTGAGGCCGACGTTGCGGGTGGTGATCGGCGGTGCGCTGGCGCTGGCGGTGACCTTCGGGCTCGGCTCCCTGCTCGGCACTGCCGGCATCGGCTGACCTCCGGAAGCCTCCGGACAACACCTCGAGGAGCCTGATGCCTGCACAGAGTGAGGGCGAGCAGTTCGTCTCGCATCCGATCTTCGCCCGCGCCTACATCAGGGCCAGTGCGGCGATGGACCGCAGCGGTGGTCGCGAGCTGCGGCAACGCCTGCTGGCGGGGCTGAGTGGCACGGTGGTCGAGGTCGGGGCCGGCAACGGCCGGAACTTCGCCCACTACCCCGCCGAGGTGACGTCGGTGCTGGCCGTCGAGCCCGAGCCCCGGCTGAGAGCCGCGGCCGAGCAGGCGGCCCGGGACGCACCGGTCCCGGTGCGGGTGGTGGCCGGGGTGGCCGACCGGCTGCCGGCCGACGACGCGAGCCTGGACGCCGCCGTCACCTCGCTGGTGCTGTGCTCGGTGCCGAACCAGGCGACTGCCCTGGCCGAGATCCACCGGGTCCTCCGGCCCGGCGGCAGCCTCCGCTTCTACGAGCACCTGCTGGCCGAGCACCCGGGCGCGCTCAGAAGGGCGCAGCGGTTCGTGGACGCCACCTTCTGGCCGCCGCTCACTGCCGGCTGCCACTGCAGCCGCGACACCCTCGCAGCGATCGCCGCCGCCGGCTTCACCATCGTCCGGCCCGAGCGGTTCCGGCTGCCGAGAACCGGCTTGGTGATGCCGGCCTCCCCCCATGTGATCGGCACCGCCGTCCGTACCTGACCCCGAACGTGTGATGGCGTGTCGGTTTCCCAAGTCAGCATGGGAAACTGTCACATGACGGGGACGATTTCCCTGGCTGAGTGACAGAATCCCAAGTCGACTTGGGAAACTGACCGACCCCCGCCCGCACCGACCGATCCCCTCGGCGCTTGTACGATGACGGCCATGTCCGACGACGGCACCAGCTCCGGCTATGAGGATCCCGGCTACGGGAGTGATCGCGCGGTCGCGACGCATCCTCTCGGCGGTTACCAGGACTGGCCCGCGTACGCCCGGGGGCGAGCGCCGTTCCACAACACCGGCTCCGCGCTGGCCCATCTCGGTGCGGTCCTGGGGGTACGGGCGCCAGCCGAGCCGACGCCCGAGCTGCGGACAGAGCAGAGCTGGGAGCATGGCGGGCTGACCACCACCCGGTTGAGCTGGAGTGTCGGCTTCGGGCCCCGGACGGTCGGCTACCTCATCCGACCGACTGGCGCCGCGTCCGCTCTGCCCGGAGTGCTGGGCCTGCACTGTCACGGCGGCTACAAGTGGGTCGGGGCGGAGCAGCTGGTCGATCTCGGGCCGGATACGTCGGCGGAGGCGCTCGGCCTGCAGGCCGGGTACTACGGCGGCCTGGCCCCCGCCACGGAGCTGGCCCGGCGCGGCTTCGCGGTGTTGACGCATGACGCGTTCTGTTGGGGCAGCCGTCGGTTCGAGCTCGACCCTCCACCGATGGGAATCCTGCCGACCGTCGCCGGCGCGGAGGCCCTCTGGCGCGAGCAGGGGGTCACTCCCTCGGCGGCGGAGCGCTACAACGTCGCCGCCGCGGCACACGAGCACACCGTGGCCAAGACGGCCGGCATCCTGGGCACCAGCCTCACCGGTACCGTCGCCGCCGACGACCTGGTGGCGCTGGAGATCCTCGCCTCGCTGCCAGAGGTGGACGCCGAGCGGCTCGGCGCGTTCGGCTTCTCAGGTGGCGGTGGTCGGTCGGTGATCCTGGCGGCCCTGTCGGCCAGGGTCCGCAGCTATGTCGTGAGCTGCATGATGGCCACCTTCGAGTCGCTGATGCCGCACTACATCGACAACCACTCGTGGCTGCTCAACAGCCCGGGGCTGTGGCGATACGCCGACTGGCCCGACGTCACCGCGGGCCGGGACGGCCAGCAGCTGCTGGTCCAGTACGGGATCGAAGACCCGCTGTTCCCGATCGAGGGCATGCAGGCGGCGGACCACCGGTTACGGCAGCTGCATGCCGACCGCTATCGGGGCTCGTTCTACGCCCAGGGACACCTGTTCAACGAGACGCCTCAGCGGGAGGCCTGGGACTTCTTCGCGCGGACCCTGGCCGGCTGATCCACCCGACCGAGGGTTCGTCGGCGACGAGACTCAGAGCAGGGCCGAGAGCGCCGACGACGCAAGGTCGTAGTCGGCGACCGTCGCCAGATAGCCGGGTGCCAGCCACGGCGCTTTCGCCGCCGACTCAGCCCCCAGTGGCAGATAGCTGCCCCCGGCCTGTTCGACGATGAGGTAGCCGGCCGCGACGTCCCAGGGATTGATCCCGAAGCCGTAGGCGGCAGCTGCAGCGCCCTCCGCCACCAGGCACAGCGACAGCGTCGTGCAGCCGAGCCGGCGCATGCTCGCGAAGCTTCGGACCAGCTGACGGTAGGTGGCCAGCGACTGCCCGGCGGCCTCGTCGTCGCGTAGCAGGTCCGGCCCCGGGAAGGAGGTCAGCAGCAGCGCCTCCCGGTCACGCACCGCACCTCGGCTCCGCATCGGCACCCCGTTCCTGCTGGCCCCGGCGAGGCTGGCGGCATAGGTGACGTCCCGCAACGGCTCGAAGATCACCCCGGCGAGCATCCTGCCGTCCAGGGCGGCGCCGATCGACACCGCAAAGTGTGGCACGCCCATGGCGAAGTTCGACGTACCGTCAATCGGGTCGACGATCCACTCGACCGCCCCGTCGCCGGTGCGACCACCCTCCTCCCCCAGGACGCCTGAGTCCGGGATCGCCGCCAGCAGGGCCGAGCTGAGCATCTCCTCGGCCTCCCGGTCGTGTCGGGTGACGAGGTCCTGGAAGTTCTTCTTCAGCGAGACATCCTGCACATCGGCGAAGGCGTCGCGGAGATAGTCGCGCACCCCGTGCGCCGCAGCCGTCGCGACCCGCTGCAGATGTGCCGAGAACGCCAGCTCGCCGACGTCCGCGACGTCGCGACGGGCGTCGCGGCCGTCCGGGGCGGCGGGTGATGGGGATGATCTTGGTGCGGTCATGACGTCCTTCGGCTGGTGCTCGGCTCCTGCCGGGCCGCCGCGCTGCGTACGCGAAGTCCAGCAGGGAAGATCGGGTCCCACCGTAGCCGCTAACCGACCGCGGACCGGTCGAGCCTCAGCTCAACAGCTCGCGGATGTCCTTGGCCGTCAGACGGGAGCAGGTGGCCGACGCCTCACCCATCACGCTGTCGAAGAGCTTGATCTTGCTCTCCTTCAGCGCCATCACCTTCTCCTCGATGGTGTCGATGGCCACCAGGCGGTAGACATGCACCTTCCTGGTCTGACCGATCCGGTGCGCACGGTCGATGGCCTGCGCCTCCGCTGCCGGGTTCCACCAGGGGTCGAGCAGGATGCAGTAGTCGGCCTCGACGAGGTTGAGGCCGAAACCGCCGGCCTTGAGGCTGATCAGGAAGGCCGGAACGGCTCCGGTCCTGAAGCTGTCGATCACGGCGGCACGGTTGCCGGTCTTGCCGTCCAGATAGGCGTAGCCGATCCCGACGCTGTCGAGCAGGTCACGTACCCGGGACAGGAACCGGGTGAACTGGCTGAAGATCAACACCCGGTGTCCCTCCGCCACAATGTCCTCCAGCAGCTCGCGCAACGCCTCGAGCTTGGTCGACGGGACGTCGGCGTACTTCTCGTCGTAGAGGCTCGCGTCCAGGCTGAGCTGGCGCAGCGCGGTCAGGGACCGGAAGATCTCGAACCTGTTCTCGTCAAGGTCATCCAACAGACCGAGCACCTTCTTGCGCTCCCGCTGCAGATGGGTCTGGTAGACCCGACGATGCCTAGGCAACAGTTCGAGCTCCACCACCTGCTCCTGCTTGGGCGGCAGCTCTGAGGCCACCTGCTCCTTGGTCCGGCGCAGCATCAGCGGCCGGATCCGGCGCCGCAGCCGGGCCAGCAGCTCGACGTCACCGTCCTTCTCGATCGGTCGGCGATAGACGTCCCCGAACTGTGCCGGGGTGCCGAACAGACCGGGAGCGGTGATCGAGAAGAGCGACCACAGCTCCATCAGGTTGTTCTCCAACGGAGTGCCGGTGATCGCCAGCTTGAACGGGGTCGACAGTCGCCGTACGCAGGCGTAGGCCCGTGACTGGTGGTTCTTCACGAACTGCGCCTCGTCCAGCACCAGGCCGTCCCAGCCGAGGGCGTCGTAGGCCTCGAAGTCGATCCGGAACAGCGCATAGGAGGTGACCACGATGTCGGCGTCGGCGGCGACGTCGGCCAACGTGTAGCGGCCGCGACCGGTGGTCTCGCTGATCACCGCCACCCGCAGCCCCGGGGCGAACCGTCGGCACTCGTGGGCCCAGTTGGGCACCACGCTGGTGGGCGCGACCACCAGGAACGGCGGTCGGTCCCGTGCCGATGCACCGGCCTGCTCCCGGACGTGGCAGATCAGGGCCAGCGTCTGCAGCGTCTTGCCCAGGCCCATGTCGTCGGCCAGCACGCCACCCAGCCGATGCTGGTAGAGGAAGGCCAGCCACCAGAAACCCTCGCGCTGGTAGTCCCGCAGCGTCGCCTGGAGGCCCACCGGTTGCGGTACCTCGGTCAGCTCCGCGCCCTCCCGCAGACCGGCGACCGACTGCTGCCACGCCTGGGCCTGCGCAGTGACGACGGCCAGGGTCGCGAGCTCGTCCCACAGCGCCGACTGGAACCTGCTGATCCGCACCTCCCCTTCGGCGGCGTCGGAGAGGGCGTTGGCCTCCTCGATCAACGCCAGCAGCTGGCGCAGCTCGGGATGGTCGAGCGAGAAGTAGGTGCCACTGGGCAGGATCATGGTGTCCTCGCCGGTGGCCAGTGCCCGAAAGACCTCATGGAACGGGACCTCCTCGCCCTCGATCCGGATCGTCACGGCCAGCCCGAACCAGTCCCGGTCGCCGGCGATGTCGGTGGTGGCCAGCTCGATCGTCGGCGCGGAGGTGGCCTGTCGATAGCTGACCTGCTGGCCCTCGATGTCGACCAGCACGTCGGGGTGGCCGGTCAGCTCGGGCAGCAGCCGTCCGACGAGCTCGACCGTGTCGCTCCCCTCCACCAGTACGCGCTCGGCCAGCCGGGGCCCGGACGGCGACTGCTCGAACAGGAAGGGGAACCTTCCGAGGTCCAGGCGCTCCAGCAGGGCCGTCTCGGCCCCGGCATCACGGCCGGCTCCTGGGCCCCCGCCCGGAGCGTGCGTCCCGATCGGATGCAGCAACCCGATGCCCTGAACCACGACCGGATGGAGGCCCCGTCGCGTTCCGACGCCGGGCGGATCCTCGCTGCGCCGGTAGAGCCAGCACCACTCGACCTCGAGCCGGTGCTCCGGCAGCACCTTCGCCGCGAGGACCAGCATCGGCCTCGGCAAGCTGGGGGGTTCGAACGACCGATCCGTCGAGACCGTCTCCATCCTGGACCGCAGGACCGGGAAGAAGTCGTCCAGGAAGCGGCCGGCGTCGGCGGCCGGGATGCTGATACCGCCCTTGTGCTCGGTCAGTCCACGCAGCTCCCGCGGCAGCGGGCGGTCCAGTAGGGCCAGCGAGAACCGTCGGTCCTGCAGCCGGTTGTCGACCGCCACCAGCGTCGGCGACCAGTAGGCGATCGCCTGTCCCGGCTCGCCCAGGAAGCCGAAGGCCCCTGCGTCGAGTGGCTCCTCGCCCAGCCGGGTCATTGGCTGCACGGTCAGCTCGTCGTCGCCGCGGTGCAGGTCGAGCACCAGCGAGGCGGTGGTGTCGCTCAGCCGGACCGGAGTTCGGTCGTCAGTGTGCAGCAGCGTCAGCCCGACCTCGACGGCCTCCCTCAGCAGTGACCAGAGGGTCCGCATCGGAAGCAGGTCCAGCCGGAGCCACGGGTCGGCGCCGTACTGGTGGCGGGTGGTGGCGTGCAGCGCGTTGATCGCACTGAGGATGCGGTGATGGTCGGGGTTCCACTCCTGGTAGCTGTGCGCGTAGGTGACACTGCTCCAGCTCACCCGGCCGCGGATCCACCTTCCCTTCGACCCCATCGCCAGTGGCCGGCCGTGCAGCGCCAGTCTGGATCGGTCCGCGGTCGGTTGCAGCTCCAGCTGAAGGGCCAGCGGGGCCGGCGCCGGCCTGTGGTCGCGCGGTACGAGTCCTGAGAGCAGCTGCTCCCACAGAGGCCTGCCGTCCCCACCGCCACCGCCCTCCAGGTCGCGTCGGAGCGCCAGCAGTACGGCGACGACGTGCTTGCAGTTGACGTGCACCGGGCAGGAGCAGACTCCGACCGTGGGCACTGTTTGCCCGTCGGCGTCGGAGAACATCACATTCACCCGGTACGCCTGGCCGCCGCTCCCGCTGACGTGACCCTCGAGCACGGTGTCCGCCCGAGCCCATCGATAGGACTGCACCCTGCCCTGCCGCTCATATTCCCGGCCGCGTTCGAACGCGCCGACGTCGACCAGGTCTTCGATGGTCTCGAGGTCGAGCGTCGGCGCCATGGGTGGACTTTCTGGTGATCGGGCTCGTCGCTGGCTGCGACTGCCTCTCGAGTCTACGAACGGGCACTGACAGACCTGCTGTCCGTGCCGGCGGATCAGCCGTAGTCGGGTATCGCGACCTCGGCACCGGCGGACATGGCCGACGAGTGGGCGCAGATGCCGGGCGCCGTGAACCGCGCGGCCGCCCGGTGGTCGACGACCGGCGGGCGGCCTTCGACCAGGCTGCGGACGAACTCGTGCACCAGATGCGGGTGCGACCCACCGTGACCACCCGAGACGGTGAACGGCTGCAGGGGCGCCGGCAAGGTGCCGGTCACGGCCGGCGGATGCAGGTCGATCACGTCGACCGGTCGTCCCCGCTGCCCCGACGTCCGGCCTGACATGCGGAACTGCTTCATCGGGCCGCCCTCGAGCTGCGGCCACTCCAGCGCCCCGGCGTCGCCGTACACCGAGAACCCCTCCAGGTAGCTGCGGCCGAGCTGGAAGAAGGAGACGGTGATGTTGGCCGCCAGAGCCTCCTCGGCCGCGCCGGGGGACGCCGGTGAGCGACGACGCAGCGTGAAGAGCGCCGTCTCGGTGCCGAACGTATTGCCTGAGAGTCCTCGCCGCTGCGGTGTGAGCAGCCCGGACCCGAGACAACGCACCGACTCGGCCCTGGCGTCGGCAAGGGCCAGCGCCGGTGACAAGGCGTGGGTGACGTAGTGCATCGGCGGAAAACCCAGCCAGTACGGCGGGTAGCCGTCGAGGTTCTGCAGGTGCTCGCCACGGAAGAAGCTGAGCTGGCCGAGCTGTCCCCGCTCGAGCAGCGACCGGGCGTAGAAGAACTCTCGCGAGCACACGGCCGTCTCCATCATCATGTAGGTCCTCCCGGTCCGGCCCTGGACCGCGATGATCCGATCGATGTCAGCCAGGCTGGTGGCCATCGGTACCGCACAGGCGCAGTGCCGGCCCGACTCGAGCACCTTGATCACCTGGTCGGCGTGCAGCGCCACCGGGGTGAGCAGGTGCACCGCGTCCCACCCCCTGCTGTCCAGCAGGTCCTCCAGGCTGCGGTAGCTGTCGGCGACCTGGCACCGTTTTGCAACGGCGGCCAGCCGGCCCGGGTCCGGGTCGACGATGCCCACCCGCCCAACATCGGGATGCGCCTGGTAGAGCGGGACGAAGTCTGCACCGAACCCGAGCCCGACCACAGCGATGTCGATCATCGACCCATCCAAGCGCATCGACGGGGTCGGTCATGCGTGAAGCTCTAGTGAGGCTCGTGTCTGATCATCCAGTTCAGCATCCACCCGGTGAGCAACGCCATCGACGCCGCCATCACCAAGCCGCCGATCGCGCCGATGGCAGCCACCACGATGCCGGACTGCCCCGGCTGCCAGAGGGGAAGCACGACGGCCAGGAGGACGGTGAGGCCGATCGCCCAGCCGATCGCGACGGCAGGGATCCAGCGCCAGGCCCGGGCCAGGTGATGACGCAGTACGCGCCACTGCAGAAAGCCGAACGAGAACAGCATCAGACAGCCGAGGACGGCCGCGACGGCCACGGTCAGCGCCGTGGGCCAGTCCAGCCAGACCTGGTCGAAGGTGCTCGGC
Source organism: Microlunatus panaciterrae (assembly GCF_016907535.1). Classification (NCBI taxonomy): domain Bacteria; kingdom Bacillati; phylum Actinomycetota; class Actinomycetes; order Propionibacteriales; family Propionibacteriaceae; genus Microlunatus; species Microlunatus panaciterrae. The sequence goes on along the minus strand of NZ_JAFBCF010000001.1, from coordinate 3,234,152 downwards.
AGCATGCCGATCAGCCAGGCGAAGCCGGCGGCACTCGTCGTTGCCGCGATCCAGTCCCGACGCCGCAGCGCCGGCCACCGGCGATGCAGCACCACGGACTGGGCCGTGCCCAGCACCGCCCCCTCCACCAGTCCGGCAGCGACCATGGCGAAGAGAAACCGATAGGGGCTGGTGCCAGCAGCCAGCGTGCCGACCAGGGCAGGAGCCAGGAAGCCGAGGAACTCTCCGATCGTGACGAGCAGCACCCAGTCAGCGAAGATGCCACCCTCATGCCCGGGCCGTCGACCGGCCCTTGTGGACGTGTGGCCGGTCGTCGTCATATCGTCCCTTCGCCGATGTCAGTGTGGTTGACAGCCCCATCGTGCGTCGGCGTCCCCATCCCCGACAGAGCAGGAAGACCCGCTGTGGTCGGGACCAACGGCTCGGTGCCTCATCGAATGCCGAGCAGCGCCGGCGATCCGATCCGGTCGGGGTAGGCGGCGCGGGCCAGCACCAGTGCTGCTCCACCCAGGCCGAGGAACAAGCTGCTGCCGCCCGTGGCCGACAGCCCGGAAGGCCAGTCGAGAGGATTCTGGCCCAGTAGGTCGGCCACGGCGACTGCCATCGACCGGGCCGCCGCCAGGTGCTCGGGGACCTCCCAGAGCCGGTGTGCCGACAGCAGGACGTCGAGCGGACCACCCAGGCCGTGGCACAGGGTCAGGCCGCCGGCCAGCGCTGCTGGATCCTGGGCCTGGGCCAGCTGCACGGAGTCGGCCAGCACCTGACCGCAGGCCTGGACAGCAAGCTCGGCCTCGGCGGTCAGCTCCTCGAGCGGAAGTCCGAGCTCCAGTCCCTGGCCGGACAGCGCGAGCAGCCGCAGTCGGACCGCCCCGATGCCCGCGGCCCCATGGCACCACAGCGCCGGGTGGGACGGCGGGACGGTGCGGAGGTCGGGCCAGCGTCCACGCACCGGATCGAACCAGGACCGCTCCCAGCGCAGCGCCTCCCTGATCAGCTCGCCGGCCCGGGGAGCCAGGGCCTCGTACCGCGCAGCGGTCTCAGCGAGCGCCCAGACGACGCCGGAGTTCCCGTGCGCCAGCCCGCAGAGTGGACGCCCGGCCAACGGATCCGGGGCCTCCGGCTCCGGCCAGCAGTAGCCGCCCGGGCCCCCATGGGCACTGCGCTCCAGCAGCAGGAGAGCCGTCTCGGCCTGTGCAGCGGTCAGGTCCCCGACCAGCAGCCCTGCGACGCCCGAAGTGAGGTCGGCCGAGCCCGGCGGGGTGCCGTCCCAACCGAGGTCGACTCCGAGCGACTCGGCGGTCCGGCTGCCGGTCAGCACCTCAATGCGCTTCTGAGCCAGGCCGACCCCGGCCCGTCCGGTCAGCAGACCCGCAGGCAGCTGGGCCGCTCGGGTTGAGGTGTCCGCCATCACCCGCTGGGCCAGCTCGACCAGGTCGTCGCGACCGAGGAGGACCCCCAGCTCGGCACAGACCCAGGCGGTGCCGGCGTCGCCGTCGTACAGCGTCGGGTTGCCGGCGCGCATCCTCGTCGGCCTGCCGTCGCCGGTCAGCTCCCAGCTCAGCCAGCCCGCCCGTTCGCCGTCCCGGAAGGCCACCCCCGCCAGCGTGTCGGCGCACCGCTCGACCAGCCGTTGCAGGTCCAGAGCGGGCGACTGCTGCTCTTGCACAGGCCCACCCGGCCGGGGTTCTGTCGACCTGCTCGGGTCGTCGGGCGCTGAACGCCGATCGGCGACCGCTCGGCTGGCGGTGAACACGTCACCGGGGGTCTCCACTCTCATCGCTCCTCCGGGACGGTTCGGCGCGGCACGGCGGGTCGGGGTCGCAGGTACGGCTCTGCCGGGTCGAGACCGGCGGCGCGGAACCGGCCGGCCACCGCAGCAGGCACGTCGTCGCGCGCCTGCGACCCGGCGATGCCGGCCGCAACGAGAGAGCAGCACAGCTCGCCGAAGCTGCGGCCGTCGCCCGGGTCCTCTGCTGCGGCGATCCCTGCGGCGACGCGCAGGGTCAATGGCGGTGAGTGGCGTCTCAGCATGTCGCCGGCTTCGCTGCACAGCTGTCCGAGCAGTGCGCTGTCGCGCAGTTGGTCCAGCGGTACCGGCAGGTAGACGACGGTGGCGTCGGGTCGCCGCAGCGCCACCGGATCGGCCGCGACCTTGATCATCCAGGGGTCATTGGTCGACAGGAGGAGGCGGGTGAGCAGCTGCAGCAGCGCCGGCAACCGGTCCGGTCTCGGGGCCAGGTAGATCCGGGTCAGCCCGCCGGGCGGCGTGATCAAGTTCCAGCCGGCCCCCCAGGTACGCCACCAGCCCTCCGTGGGCGGCGCGTCGCGGCGGTCCCGGACGCTGACCCGCTCGCCGACGACCGGCGTCATCCCCAACCGCTGCGAGCCGGCGGGATGGGCGTAGTCACCGCGCACCACGGCCCGCGCCGGCTCACCCGGCCGGCCGACCACCAGCACGCCGGATGCCCCCGTCCGCAGCACCGTGGCCTCCAACCATCGGCTGCTGCCGGCATGAGCCTGGCGCAGCACACCGGCCAGCGGCGGTCCCAGCTCATCCACGTCCACGGGTCCGACGTCCGGGTCCGGGGCTGCGTACCATTGGTGGTACAGACGTTGGGTCAGCTCGTCCTGACCACCCGAGTCCGGCCAGCCGAGCTCGGCCGCCCGGTGCAGGTCTGCCGCAGGCTCCGGTGCCCAGTGCGGCATCAGGCCACCGCCTGGCAGTGCATCCGCCGATCCTCGGCGGCGAAGCGCCGCGCCCGGTCGAGCAAGGCGGCCACGTCGTCGCCCAGGCCGGGGGTGGGCTCCTGCAGCGAACGGGCGGCCAGCTGCCAGGCCGTCATCAACGCACGCATGGCCTGCAGCGCCGACGTCGCGCGTCCAGAACCCCCGGCCGTGCGGTAGCCGGTCAGGAAGTGCTCAACCAGGGGCTCGCTCGGCGCCTGCCAGACCGGGGCCATCCACTCCAGGCTGTCGATCACCGTCGCCACGTCCCAGCCTGGCTCGCCCAGCCCGGCAGCCTCGAAGTCGATGAAGGTCAGCTGCGGCTGATGATCATGATCGCGGACCAGAACGTTGGCGGCGCTCAGGTCTCCGTGGATCCACCGGTCGTGCGTCCAGTCACGGTCTGCGGTCTCCGCCGCCTGCCGCAGCTCGGGCTCGTCCCTGGCCCGCAGCACCGCGCGCAGCTCGGCCGTCTCGGCACCGGCCATGGAGGGCGGCAGCGTGTCCAGTTGAAGTGCCCACGGCCGTGGCGCGAGCAGTGAGGGAACGGCCGTTGTCGGCCACTGGTGCAGGGTTGCCAGCGCGACGCCCCAAGCGGCGCACACCGCAACCAGGTCGGTGACCGGGCCCTGGCGTCGGGTCAGCGCGGTTCCTGCCAATGCAGTGGTCCAGAGGGTCCGCTGGTCGGCAACCATGATCATCTGCGGAACCAGACCAAGATCAGCCAGGGAGGTGAGGGCGGCTCGTTCGTGACCGATGGCATCGTCGCCGTCAAGCAGCGAGGCGGCACCGCGCTGCTTGACGTAGACGATCGGCTGGTCGTGGACGGAGATCACCTGCACGTGATTGCTCCGGGACTCGTCGCTGATCGTGACGGCACCGATCAGCACGTCGCGGCTCGTGACCAGCTGCGCCTGGGCGGCGTGTGCCACAAGCTCCGGAGCTGTCAGCATCGCTCAGCGCTCCCCGGTCTTCTCCTCGGCGGCCAGCGCCTCCAGCGCGGCAAGGTAGCCGGCGACGAAGGTGTCTTCGAGCTCCTCCCCGCTGGTCCCGTACTGGTCCAGATAGCCACCGAACTGACCCATCCGGGGGCGCTCGACCGGACCGCCCGGTTCGAAGTCCCCTGGACCGCAGACGGCACGGGTCGGACAGCTGACCCGGGTGACGAGACACGAGGCCGACCGGGTGACGAGATCGTTGCAGATCACGGTCCGGCTGACCCCGCACACCGCGGGTCTGGTCACCAGGTCGCACACCGCGGGTTTGGTGACGATGTTGCACACCGCAGGCCTGGTGACGATGTTGCAGATCACTGTCCTGCTGAAGCTCTCGCAGATGGCCGGCTTGGTGACCACGAAGTCGCAGATCACCGGCCTGGTGACCAGGGTCGGACGGTCGATGACGAGGTTGACATCCAGCTCGTCCAGGGCTGCCGCGATCGGGTTGGCGAACGTCATCGAGCCGTCGTTGGAACCCGCGAACAGCAGCCCGACCACGTTGCGGTTCATGTCCATCACCGACGAGCCGGAGTCACCGTGGTCGGAGAAGCGGGGCGACTTGGTGGTGTCGGTGTCGATCCGGATCTGGTGCCGCAGCGTCCGGGTGCCGACTCCGGTGCCGTAGTCGATGGAGACCGTGAAGTCGGTCGACTGCACCGTGCCGAAGGTGTGTTCGGTGGTCCGTCCCCGCTTCTGTACGGCCATGCCGACGCTGGCGACCCCCTGGCCGACCACGGTGCCGATACCGGTGACGGAGGGCTCCGACGGGCGTCCGGCGTCGATCGTGATCACTGCACCGTCGGTGTTCTCGGTCAGCTGTGCACGGGTGAGGCTGCCGAAGAAACCCGTCGGAGAGCCACCGTCGACTCGGGACGGCTGCACCATCCGGTCCCCGACCGTCCAGGTGTTGTTGACGCAGGCCACGTGGAAGTTGGTCAGCGCCATCCGGGCGCCGCTGCTGCGATCCTCGACGATGGCGCCGAGGGTGCCGACGAAGACGTAGTTGCCGGCCGACGGTACGTCCGGGGGCGACAGGAACACCGTCCGGGCGGGTCCGATGCCGATGCCGCCGACGAGGGTCGGGTAGGCACTGGTGTCGACCTGGCTCACCGCCTCCTGGAACCGTACGGCCTGCTGCAGCTCGATCACGAGCTCCTGGACGTCGGTCTTGACCCCGTTGATCTCCTTCGGGATCGCCTGCGCCTTCGTCAGCTTGGAGTCCGGCTTCTTCTTCTCCACATAGACCACGATGCTGAGCTCGCCGGTCGGCTTCCCCTCGGAGATCTTCTCGCCGATGTCGACACCCACCACGCCCTCCCGGGCGATGAGCTCGTCCTCGACCCGCTCCTTGACCGGGCGGATGGCCGCCCTCGCCTCATGTTCTGACTGAGCAGACATGTCGTTCCTTCCTCCGCAGTCCCGCCGATCGGGACCCCGACAAGAAAGAGTCCGTCGATCGGGAAAGTGATACATCGGGGGCTTCCAAGCGGGCTCGGCGCACCGCGTCCATGGCCAGGGCACAGGTGCGCAGCGATTTCGGAACTGCAGGTCGCCAATGCGAGAATCCAGGGGTGACCGAACTGCCGACCGATACCGACGTTCTTGTCGTCGGAGCCGGTCCGGCCGGGTCGTCCGCGGCCGCCTGGGCCGCTCGGGCCGGGTTGGAGGTGGTCCTCGCCGACGCCGCGACCTTCCCCCGAGACAAGACCTGCGGTGACGGACTTACGCCACGGGCGATCGCCGAGCTCGACCGCCTCGGTATGGGCGACTGGATCCGCCGGCAGGGCACCAACCGGGGACTTCGCGCACACGGCTTCGGCCAGGTGCTGCACCTGCCCTGGCCCGGTGGATCGCTACCAGACCACGGCTCCGCGGTGCCCCGCACGGAGCTCGATGCACGGATCCGTCAGGTGGCGCTCGACTCCGGTGCCGCCGCCCTCGACGGCGCGCGTGCGGTGGACGCCGTCCGTGAGGCAGGCCGGGTCACCGAGGTCCTGTTCACCCTGGCCGACGGGGCGACGCACCGGGTGCACTGCAACCGGCTGATCGTCGCCGACGGTGTGCGTTCCCCACTCGGCCGGGTGCTGGGCCGGGAGTGGCACCGCGACACCGCCTACGGAGTGGCCGGCCGCTGCTATGTGAAGTCCGGTCGCAGCGACGATCCGTGGATCTCCTCCCACCTGGAACTGCGCGGCGAGCGGGGCGAGATCCTGTCCGGCTACGGCTGGATCTTCCCGCTGTCCGACGGGGAGGTGAACCTCGGGGTCGGGACGTTGGCCACCGCGAAACGGCCGGCAAAGGTGCAGCTGCGTCCGCTGATGGAGTTCTACGCCCGTCAGCGACGCGACGAATGGGAGCTCGGCGACGAACTGCGGCTGCCGACCTCCGCCCTGCTGCCGATGGGTGGTGCCGTCTCCGGTGTGGCCGGGCCGAACTGGGCTCTGGTTGGTGACGCGGCCGCCTGCGTCAATCCCTTGAACGGTGAGGGCATCGACTACGGGCTGGAGACGGGTCGGGTGGTCGTCGACCTGATGCGGGCCGAGGATGACCTTCAGCTCGCCTGGCCGGCCCTGCTGCGCCGGCACTATGGCGAGTCGTTCTCGATCGCACGGCGGCTCGCCGGCCTGATCACCGTGCCGCACCTGCTGCCGGTGTTCGGGCCGGTCGGCATGCGCTCGCAGCTGCTGATGACCGTGGCGCTACGGGTGATGGGCAACCTGATCACCGAGCAGGACCGTGACCTGGTCGCCCGCGCCTGGCGGGCGGCTGGCCGGATGTCGGTCAGGCTCGACCAGCGGCCACCGTTCCCGGCCGCAGACGTGAGAGCGGCCGGCTGAGTCTCGCCCTGCAAGGAAACGACCAGTCGTCGGCAGACGGGTGGCCGCGGCCCACGCCGAGTCCGCCCCCGGCCGACGACGAGTGGTCGGTTCCTGTCACGAGCCGGAGCGGAGTGCGCGCGGAGGCGCCCCGAACTCGCGCCGGCACGCCTTGTTGAACGCCTGCAGGTCGGCGATGCCGACGGACGCCGCGACCGAGGAGATCGACTGGGTCGTGTCCTGCAGCAGATGCCGGGCCCGGGCCATCCGGCGCCGGCGCACGTAGGCGGTGACGCTGCAGCCCATCGCTGAGCCGAACAGCCGGTTGAGGTGACTGGCCGAATAGCCGGTGGCGGCAGCGATCTCCGGCACCGTCAGGCGATCCGCCAGATGGCCCTCGACATGGCGCACCGCCGCCCGGAGCGCCGGATGCTCGCCGTCGGCCTGGCTCCCGCGGCGCTGCTCGAGGGTGGCCAGACTCCACAGCACCGACCACACCTCCGCGGCGAGATGATCCGGTTCGAGCAGGTGCCTGGCCGACCGCAGCCGCTCCTGCAGGACGGGACCGTCGACCCCCAGGTCCTGCATCACGGGGACGTCGCGGGTCGGGCCGCTCCGCGGCATGAGCAGGTGAGCGAAAAGATGCTCGGACGGGCCCCGGAACTGAAACTCCATCACCGCTCCGGGCGGCACCAGACTGGCGTGACCGGGACGGATCCGGTGGAGCACCCCGTCCAATGTCACCACACCGTCATAGCCGTACAGATGCAGCGAGTGCAGCTCGGGCAGGACCCACCGCTCGTGCCGATGACGCGTGCCATGGACGCCGATGCCGATGCCCCTCACCTCCGGCGGGCGGGCCAGCCGGAGTGCCAGTCGATGATCTGCTGCAACCTGCATCGTGATCGATGGTAACCACAAATGACCCGACAGAACCACGACAGACAGGCGAATCGCCCTCTAGCGTTGCCCCATGCGCACCATTGCACGCGAGATTCCAGCACGCCGGGACAGTGTCGAGGGGAACACCCGGATGCGGGCAGGTAACCAGGGCAACCTGTCGCCGGCCCAGGTCGAGCAGTACGACACCGAGGGGTACCTGGTGCTGCCGGACCTCCTGACGGAGCAGGACATGGCACCGGTCCGGGGGGCGTTGACGGAGAAGGTGGACCGGATCGCCGCAGAGCTGGTCGCGGCCGGCCTCATCGACGACCCGCTGACCGATGCCCCCTTTCCGGTCCGGCTGGCCCGGCTGTTCGAGGGGCTGGCGCCGGAACACTTCCTCGAGTTCGGCCGCAGCTGGCGGGACCGGATCGCCGGCTACCACACGCTGATGAGCAACCCGAAGATCCTGGACGCGGTCGAGAGCCTGATCGGTCCGGAGATCTTCTCCAACCCGGTGTACAACGTCCGTCCCAAGGTGCCCAGGATCGCCGCCGGAGCCGTCCCCTGGCACCAGGACAAGTCCTACTGGCCGGACGCCAACTCCAACCCCGTCATCACCGTCTGGATCTCGTTCGTCGACGCCACACTGGAGAACGGCTGCCTGCACGTGCTGCCGAGGACGCAGAAGCAGAAGGTGCTGCCGTTCCACCAGGAGGAGTACAGCGGCACCGGGTTCCTGACAGTCGATGTCGAGGGGCTGGCCGCCGGCAAGAGCCGGGAACGGGCGCTGCCGGTACGGGCCGGCACCGCGATCCTGTTCAACGACCGGCTGGTGCACAGCTCGACGCCGAACAACGCCGACCATGTCCGCTGGAGTGTCGACCTGCGCTATCAACCGACCGACCAGGATCCGATGCCGGAGCACGGCGCGGGGTTCCTGGCGCGCAGTCGCCGCCACCCGCAGCGGGTGGCCGACCTGCAGGACTGGCTGGCCGGCCGGCCCGAGCACGCCGACGAGGCCACAGCACCGAGCTGAGCCGCCGGACCTGCCAGCGGCCCACGCCAGGTGGGCCGCTGGAGATGCATCGCTGACGACACAGCTTGATCAGGGTGTGAGGTCAGCTGTGCGCCACCATCTGGTCGTGGTGAACCCGGTTGCTGGCCGGGATCCCCAAGGCGCCGACGATCAGGGCAACGCCGCCCGTGGCCCAAGCCGTGATGGCCATTCCCATCAGACCCGAGAACCCGAGCACGAACGGCGCGATGATCAACAGCACGCCCAGGATCGCGTGGATCCACTCCGACGCCACCGCTCCGGGCGCAGCGAGCGACCACAGTGCCGTCACCGCGAGCACGGCCCCCAGCCCGATCAGCGACCAGGTCGCCCGGGTTGTGGTCTGTGTCCAGATCGGAGACAGCAGCGCGTACAGACCAGCGGCGAGGGCCACCCAGTCCTGCCAGCGAGTCCATTTGCGCATCTCAAGCCACCACCTTTCAGTTCAGATCCGTCGCCTCTGGCGGATCGCCATATCACCACGGTAGATCCGTTTCGTGTCGGCACAAGAGGTCCGAAGGCCTGTTCAGCTGCGCTCGATAGAGTCACGTCATGAGCCCACTCAAGATCCTCTTCATCGGCGGCACCGGCACCATCAGCGCGGCCAGCTCGGCCCAGACGATCGCCGCCGGGCACCAGTTGACGCTGCTCAACCGCGGCACCACGGCGAGCCGACCGGTGCCCGCGGGAGCCGAGGTACTGACCGCCGACATCCGGGATCCCGCCTCGGTCCGCAGCGCGCTGGGCGCTCGCGAGTTCGACGTCGTCGTCGACTTCATCGCCTTCACCCCCGACCACGTCCGCACCGACATCGACCTGTTCACCTCCCGGACCTCGCAGTACGTCTTCATCAGCAGCGCCTCCGCGTACCAGAAGCCGGTTGCCCGGCTACCCATCGTGGAATCGACCCCGCTGCGCAACCCGTACTGGCAGTACTCCAGGGACAAGATCGCCTGCGAGGACCTCCTGCTGGAGGCCTACCGCGACGACGGCTTCCCGATCACCATCGTCCGTCCGTCCAGCACGTACGACCACAGCCGGGTGGCCCTCCCCGGTGGTTGGACAGTGGTGGATCGGATGCGGCGCGGGTTGCCGGTCGTCGTCCACGGAGACGGCACCTCGCTGTGGACGATGACGCACACCGAGGACTTCGCGATCGGCTTCGTCGGCCTGCTGGGCCACCCGCAGGCGATCGGCGACTCCTTCCACATCACCTCCGACGAGGTGCTGACCTGGAACCACATCTTCGGCCTCTACGGCACCGCCCTCGGCGTGACGCCGCAGCTGGTGCACGTCGCCTCCGACACGTTGGCTGCGGTGCTGCCGGAGATCGGCCCAGGCATCGTGGGAGACAAGGCCCACTCGGTGATCTTCGACAACAGCAAGATCAAGTCGCTGGTTCCTGAGTTCTGCGCGACCATCCCCTATGCGACGGGGGTACGCGAGATCGTCGGCTGGCATGACGAACACCCGGATGCCCAGGTGGTGGATGCCGGCCTCAACGCACGGCTGGACGCCCTGATCGACAAGGTGCAGAGCCTCGGGAACTGACCCACGCGTCAGAAGCCGGTGGGCTCCGTCTCCAGCTCGGGTTCGCTCGGTCTGGCCTCGTGATGCAGCGGCTGCAGGGCCCGCGTGTCCTCCAGCCAGATCAGTGCGTCATAGCGGCCGCCCATCCTCGTCGGGACATAGTTGGCGAACTCCCGCTGCGGGTGGTACACCACGCCGATCGCCCGGTGACCCGCCCGGGCCGCCAGCCAGGGTCCCGAACGATCGGCACCGAAGATCAACACCGACGGCCGGCCGAGCACCCGGTGTAGCAGATCCTCATGGCTTCCGGTGCGTGCGGGCGGGACCGGCAGCATCTCCTCCGGAGAGCCCCAGGCCTCTGCGGCCAGCACCGATCCACGGTGCGAGGCGAACCCGACCAGCGCCACCCCCTCGGCCGCGTGCCGTTCCCGCATCAGCTGCCCGACATTGACCATTCCGGCCGAGGCCATGTCCGTTGCACGGGCATCGCCGACATGGGTGTTGTGCTCCCAGATCAATCCCTTCGACTGCGGACCCAGATGCTGGGCCAGGCGGTCGACGGTGTCCACCATGTGCCGGTCCCTGACGTTCCAGGACTCGCGATCACCGCGCATCATGATCCGGTAGTACCGCTCCGCCCCGGCGGCCACCTCCGCGTTCTGTACCGCGTCGAAAGCCTCGTCATCGACCTGCGACCTGATCTTCGCTCGCTCCCGAACCGCAACCAGCAGCGCAACCACATCGGGCTCGCAGGACAGCGGCACCAGCCGGGAGCTGCGGGCATAGAGATGCGGGTCCTCGTCGTACGGGACGAAGCACTGCCAGGCCTGCATCGCCTCAGGCACCGCGTCCGGGGCGTTCGCCTCCAGCCACTCGATGATCTCGCGGAGCGAGTCCCACAGCGAGTAGACATCCAGTCCGTAGAAGCCGACCCGCGCGGAGGCCGGGCGACCCAGATTCCATTCGTGCAACCAACCGAGGAAGTCCGCCACGTCGCGGTTGGCCCACATCCAGGTCGGCCAGCGCTCGAACCTGGCCAGCAGGCCGGCGGCGTCCAGCTCCTGCTCGTCCAGCCCGCGCACCCAGCGGTTGATCCGCCAGCAGTCGGGCCAGTCGCCTTCGACGCCGATCCAGCTGAAGCCGTGCCGCTCGATCAGCCGGCGGCTGAGCAGAGCCCGCCACCGGTAGAACTCGTGGGTGCCGTGCGAGGCCTCCCCGATGCAGACGAAGCGTTCCCTGGCCAACCGCTCGACCAGGGGGTTCAGGTCGTCCACGCTGGTGAGCGGCCGCGCCAGTTGGCTGATCTCGCTCAAGACGGCACTGGCGGTGACCGGAGCAGCCGGCGTGGTCATTCTGCCCGCTCCGGTGTCGAGACGGCGGCAGCCGGCAGCAGGTAACGGGCGAACCAGTCCCGGGCCAGCAGCGCCGCCTCGGCCAGCGTGCCGGGTTCCTCGAACAGATGGGTGGCGCCGGGGACTACCGACAGTCTGTTGGTGCAACGCAGTCGCGCCTTCGCCTGGCGGTTCAGATCCAGGACCAGGAGATCCTCACCACCGACGATCAGCAGTGTCGGCGCCGTCACCGCACCCAGGTGTGGTCCGGCCAGGTCCGGGCGGCCGCCCCGGGACACCACCGCTGCGATCTGGTCACCCGCCTGCGCAGCCGCCACCAGTGCCGCTCCGGCGCCGGTGCTGGCGCCGAAGTAGCCGATCCGGCAACCGGCTGTGTCGTCGCGGGTGGACAGCCATCGGGTGGCTGCCAGCAGACGCGCGGCCAGCAGCGGGATGTCGAAGACGTTGGCCCGGTCGAGCTCCTCCTCGGGTGTCAGCAGGTCCAGCAACAGGGTGCCGATCCCCGCCTCGAAGAGCACCGAGGCGACGAACCGGTTGCGGGGGCTGTGCCTACTGCTCCCGCTGCCGTGGGCGAACAGGACCACGGCCGACGCCCGCTCCGGCAGATGCAGGTGTCCGGCCAAAGTCACGCCCCCGGCGTCGATCTGCACGTCGGTGTCGCTGTCGGACGGCAGAGCCGTCTCCCGGTCATGCTGCTGGTGCCGCGCCGCGGCGTCGAGCAGGGCGATCACCTCCTCGTCGCTGGTCGGCGAGAAGTCGCGGTAGTAGTTGCCGACGGCCATGAAGCCGAGCGGTGTCGTGACACAGATGACCTCGTCCGCCTCTGGCAGGTGCCGTACGGTGTCGGCAGGGCCGACCGGGACGGCGAGAACGACCCTCGCCGCGCCGAGGTGACGAGCCACCTCACAGGCGACCCGAGCGGTTGAACCGGTCGCGATGCCGTCGTCGACCACGACCGCCACCCGCCCGTGCAGGTCGATGCGGTCCCGGCCGCGGCGGAGCCGGGTCACGCGATCCTCCAGCACCGCCCGCTCCCGCGTCTCCACCCGTCTGAGGTCGTCTTCACTCACCCTGGCCTGGGCCAGTACGCGTGAGTCCAGCACTCGCGCACCCCCCTCGCCGATGGCTCCCATCGCGAGCTCCGGCTGGTAGGGAACTCCGAGCTTGCGGACGACGATGACGTCGAGTGGCGCCCGTAGGGCCATAGCCACCTCGTAGGCGACGGGGACTCCCCCGCGTGGCAGGCCGAGCACCACCACATCGTCCTGGCGAAGATGCTGCAGCCGCGACGCCAACCGGCGGCCGGCGTCGACCCGGTCCGAGAACACCATCGTCTGTCACCTCCATCGTCTGAAGCCCTTCGCCCGGTGCTCGATCGAGCACCTCGTTTCAGCGCCATCGTCATGCCCGGGCCTGGCGCACACCAGAGCCTTTGGTCCCCGATCTCCGCAACCCCACGGAGGGCCTGTATCAGATGGACGGCTGGGTGCCTCTGAGACCCGGATGGTTGACCCAGGCCGAGCGTGACCCACGAATCGCCTGCAGCACCGATCCCCACCACCGGGAGCTGGAACAGCCGGCGACCGCAGCCCAGGACAGAGGAGAGCAGTACATGAGCATCACCCAGGATCAGACGACTCGGCAGGACATCAGCCTTGATCGGGAGGTGCGCGAGGCAGCCGTCTCCCTGGAGTCCCAGTCCCCGGTCAGCTCCGACCGGCACACCGACCCGGCACTGCGCGGGCTCGCCGGCCGTCTGCGCGGACGGCTCGCGACAGCCGCCGATCCGGACTGGGACCAGGCCCGGAGCGCCTGGAACCTCGCAGTCGACCAGCGTCCGGTGGCCGTCGCCTTCCCGGCCGACGCCGGGGATGTGGCCCAGGTCATCGGTTACGCCGCCGAGCACGGCCTGCGTGTCGCGCCGCAGAGCGGCGGCCACAACCCAGCCCCGCTCGGCGACCTGAGTGGGACCATCCTGTTGCGCACCACGCTGCTGAAGGACATCGTCGTCGACCCGCAGGCACACCGGGTCCGGGCTGGGGCCGGTGCGCTCTGGGGGGAGGTGAACGCGGCCCTCGCGGGGCATGGCCTGGGCGCCCTGTCGGGTTCGTCACCCGACGTCGGCATCGCCGGCTACACCCTGAGTGGGGGTTACAGCTGGCTGGGCCGGCGCCACGGGCTGGCGGTCAACCACGTTCTGGGGGCCGAGGTGGTGACCGGTGACGGGCGCATCCTGGAGGTGGATGCCGACACCGAGCCGGAGCTGTTCTGGGCCCTCCGTGGCGGTGGCGGCAACGGTGCGGTGGTGACGCGGCTCGACTTCCGCGTCTTCCCGATCGACCAGGTGTACGCGGGGTCGCTGCTGTTTCCGATCGACCGGGCCCGCGAGGTCTTCACCGCCTTCGAGACCTGGACGCGCGACCTGGACGAGGCGGTCACTGCCTGCGCGCGGCTGCTCCGCCTCCCACCGCTGCCCGAGCTGCCCGACTTCCTGCGCGGCCAGTCGTTCGCGGTCGTCGATGGTGCGATCCTGGGCAGCGAGGAGTCCGCCCATCAGCTGCTCGAGCCGCTGCGCGCGCTCGGCCCGACTGTGGACCTGTTCGGGGTGATGCCGGCCACCCAGCTCGCCCAGATCCACATGGACCCGCCCGCGCCCACACCGGCTGCCGGTGGCGGGGTGATCATCAACGACATGTCCGCGGAGACGATTGAGGCGATCCTGGCCGTTGCCGGCCCGGAGGCCGACACGTCGCTGCTCGCGGTCGATGTCCGGCTCCTGGGTGGTGCGCTCGGGCGGCCGGTGCAAGACGGTGGTGCGGTGGACCACCTGCCAGGACGGTTCCTGGTCTTCGGAGTCGGTGTGACGCCGAACGCCGACCTGCATGCGCTGGTCGAGGCTGATGTCCGATCCCTGCTGCGTGGTCTCGGCCCGTGGCGCAACGACCGCACCTACGCCAACTTCAGCGAGTCCTCCGAACCCGCCAGCCGGTTCCACTCCCCGGAGGTGCTGGCCCGGTTGGTGGCGGTGCAGGAGGCGGTGGACCCGGACCAGATCATCCGCGCCAACCACCCGTTGCGTTGATGCCCGGGCGCTCCGGACGTTGAGTCGCGGAGCGGCTCCGGAAAGCGCGCATGATCAACAAACAGGCAAGATCAACAGCTAGCCGAGGTCGAAACGGAGGGTGAAGGCCTGACCGGTGTTCGGCAGCCGGAAACGGACCCGTTCGCCCGGGGCCCCGCCGATGCCGGCCAGCTCTTCATCCGCCAGCCAGACCGTCGACGGCGAGGCGCCGTGGATGATCAGGTCGAAGGCCTCTCGGGCAAACTCGGGATAGCCGTTGCCCTCCACTGCGGCCTCGACCGTGATGGCGCGGCCGCTGCGGGTCACTTCGAAGCTGGTCCGGTACCGGCCGCCTTCGAGCGCGGCGAAGGTGAGCCCGTCGTCCTCCTGCAGGAACGAGCCGAAGGTGCCGTCGAAGCCGGGGGCGAACAGATGCAGCTCCACCACGGCAGGGCGGTAGCCATCGGTGCTGTCCGGCGCCTCGGACCACATCGGGATGACCGCACCGCCGCGGGCGAAGATCGGGATCCGGTCCATCGGCGTCGGTGTCAGGAGGAAGCGGCCGCCGTCGACCGGTTCGTCGCTGTGCCAGTCGTACCAGGTGCCGGCCGGCAGGTAGACCTGCCGGGCCGTGACCCCCGCCTCGACGACGGGCGCCACCAACAGGTCCGGGCCGAGCAGGAACTCGTCGTCGATGTCGCGGACGGTGCCGTCGTACTGGAAGTCGAAGACGAGCGGCCGCTGCACCGGAGCGCCGGTCTCGGCTGCGCGGAGGAAGGTCGCATAGAGGTAAGGCAGGAGTCGGTAGCGGAGCTTGATCGCCTCCCGCACCAGACCCTCGATCACCTCACCCCACGCCCAGGCGTACTGGTCGACATTGCCCATAGCGGAGTGGTTGCGACAGAACGGGGTCAGCACGCCGTACTGCATCCAACGCAGGAACAGCTCGGCGTTGGAGCTGCCGGCGAACCCGCCGATGTCGGCCCCGACGAACGGCTGGCCGGAGATGCCGAACCCGGCCGCCATCGGCAGGCTGAGCCAGAGATGGTCCCAACGCGACAGGTTGTCTCCCATCCAGTTGGCTGCATACCGCTGGATGCCGGCGAACCCGGCGCGGGACAGCACGAACGTGCGCCGGTCCGGCATCGCCTCCAGCAGTCCGGCCGTGGTGCCCATGGCCATCAACAGGGCGTACTGGTTGTGATAGCGCTCGTGGGGATGGGCGCCCTTGCCGAAGCGCATGCCGTGCGGGTCGACCACTCCGGTCGCCGGCTCGTTCATGTCGTTCCAGATGCCGGCCAGCCCCGACTGGACGTGTGCCGCGTTCAGCTGGCCCCACCAGGCTCGCGCCTCTTTGGTGACGAAGTCGGGAAAGGCGGTGTTTCCCGGCCACACCTGCCCGATGTAGACGTCGCCGCCCTCGGTCTTGCAGAGCACGTCCTGTTCCACCGCCTGGTCGAACACCCAGTAGCCCGGGTCGTACTTCACCCCCGGGTCAATGATCGTGATCACCCGGAATCCCTGCTGGGCAAGGCGTTGCAGCATGCCGGGCGGATCCGGGAACGCCTCGGTGTTCCAGGTGAACACCCGATAGCCGTCCATGTAGTCGATGTCCAGCCACAAGGCGTCACAGGGAATATCCGTGTCGCGATGGCGGTCCGCGAGCTGCTCGATCGTCTGCTGGCGGTAGGTGAACCATCGGCACTGGTGATAGCCGAGTGACCACAGCGGCGGTGGTGCCGCGCGACCGGTGAGCCAGCTGTAGGCGGCCAGGATCGCGGGCATGTCCGGTCCGGCGAAGATGTACTCGGTGTACTGCCCGCCGGAGAAGTGGATGCGGTACTCGTCGGCGCCGGTGAAGTCGTAGTCGGCGCGGTAGCCGTTGTCGATGAAGGATGCCGCCATCTCACCGGACGGATAGGCCTGGTGGTAGAAGAACGGGATCGACACGTAGTAGGGGTCGAACTCGACACTGGTCCGTTCCGAGCGAGGGTCGTCGGCGGCCCGACCGGCGGTGAACGCGCCCGACGCCGTCGGGTTCAGCACATCGGTGTTCCACAAGGTGAAGTCGCGGCCCTTCCGGTTGTGCCGGCCGGTCTTCTCCCCCAGGCCGTAGATCGCATCCTCCTGACGACAACGGCGTCGCAGAGCGAACGCGTCGTTGAGCGTCGCGTAGGCCTGGTAGCTGCCGTCCGCGTCAGCCGCGGTCTCGATCACCATGCTGCCGTCGAGCCGGTGCACCTCCAGCCGGAACGGGTCGAGCCAGAGCGAGACCACCAGCGCCGCGGTACGCAGTCTGACGACGTCGGCGTCCCGATCGACGTCGAAAGCAACCGGCTGGGACATCGGATCGACGCACACCGCGAATGTGGGCGATTCGTCGAACGCACCGGCACGGCTGATCTTGAACCGCACCACGTCGTCGCGGACCACGTCGATCCGCAGTTGCTCACCGTGCAGCTCGGCGAGCAGGCCGCGGTCCGTCTCCGTCACCGAGTCGACCCGCTCGAACCGCAGATAGTTGCTTGTGTCGGTCACCGTCACCCCTGTCTCGTCCGTCCTCACCGGGCAACTTCGCCTAGGTTCAAGGTCCTCACCCAGGGTCTGCCCTGTGTGACGTACGACGAACGTGCGCGAACAGCGCCTCGGCCGGTCTCACTGCAGACAATCGTCTCTTCCGCGGGCCGTCAACCCCCGCGAGCCGGCCATGATCAGCTCCAGTGGACCGGGCGCTGCAGCGAGGACGCGAGTGCGGTGTGCGTGTCACCTGTGGCGGCATTCACCTGCGGCTGGGTCAGGAAGATCGCCCGGGACAGGTCGGCGTGACCGAGATCGGCGGCGCGGAGATCGGCCCCGAGTAGATCCGCCCAGCGCAGATCGGCGCCAGACAGGTCAGCCGCGATCAGGCAGGCCCCACGCAGGTTGGCACCCCTCAGATCGGCGCCCTTCAGCTTCGCGCCGATCAGGTCCGCACCCCGATGCTCCCGCTTCCGGCCAGGCACGTCGGCGCGGACGAGGTCGCTGACCCGGAGAAGCAGCTCGCCCACCACCTGCCGGTGCGCGGAGACGTCGAGCTGCTGAAGGTCAGCAGGGGTTCCCGTGGCGAGCTGCTCGGTCTGAGTCAGCGTCTCGCGCAGCTCGGGATGGAGCGGTCCGGAAGGCTCCAGAGCCAGCGCCTCGGTCAGGTACCAGAGCAGTTCGTGCAGCTGCCGTACCACTGGGAACACTGCGAACATCAGCGCCGCCGTGGCCGGACTCAGCCGCCAGTCCACGCCGCCGAAGATGACCTGGGACACCTGCTGGCCGGCGCCGAAGCAGTCGTAGGCCGTGCAGCCGGGAAAACCCTCCTGCCGCAGCCGCGGATGGATGCCGCACCGGAGATCCTCCTGCAGGTGGACACACGGCTGTCCGGCGGCCTTGTCGAAGGCGAAGTCCGCCGAGGCAGAGAACGGCAGAGCCACGCAGCAGAGGGCGAAGCAGCTCTCACAGTCCGCGGCGAGGGGGAGCCGGGTGCCGTGACTCGGCTCCCCCATGTCGCTCTGCTCACTCACCGACTGCCTCCCACCCTGCGACCGTATCGGCCATTATCCCGGTACGGTCGGCTGGCAGCCGGCAGTCCTGCTCAGAGGTCGGCGGGGCGCAGGACCTGGCTGATGCCGTGGGCGATCTGCAGATTGCCCTTGTTGAGGTCACGTCGGACCACCCGCGGGTTGGCGTCGTTGGGATCGGCGTCGACCAGGCTGACGCTGCGGCACCGCACCTTCACGGTGAGGGTCGACCCGGCCAGAGCGGTGCTGAGCACGGCACCATTGGAGCGCACCGCAGTGCGGTAGGTGATCGTCGCTCCCGGCACCACGTGATAGAGCAGTACGGATTCGATGGTGTCGACGCCCAAGGTCGAAGCAAGAGTGCTGAACACCGCCGCCTCGCTGCGCGCGGACGACCCGGTCAGGTCCCTCGCCAGCGACCGGAAGGCCCGATCGGTCGGCAGGAACGCGGTCAACGCCACCGACCCGTTCGCCAGCACCGCGACCGGGCTGTTGGGCTTCGCCTGCAACACCGCCCGCACGGCATTGTCGGCGATGTCGAAGTCGTTCGGGTTGCGGTCGAACCCTGATCCGTCCTTGGCCAGCAGCATGGCCAGGCTCGTCGTTCCCGGCATGTGGTGGCGGCTGTGCGCTCCGGCCGGCAGGGCGCCGACCAGGGTCGTCGCCGCGGCCAGCACCACAGCGCAGCCGAGCTGCGCGAGTCGTCGTGCGATCATGCGATGTCTCCTTCAGGGGATGGTGAGAACCTCTTGTCAGCACTTCCCCCGCCGGAGCATCGACGGATGCAGTCGCAGCCGAATCTCTAGCCGCCGAACTCGGGCCAGAACGCCTTTGTGCAGTTGGCCGGCACCCCGCCGCGAGGATCTGCCTGCGAGCCGTACAGCCCGATCTGGAAGGCGTTCTTCCGTTCGGCCGGGGTGCCGTGCGGATCTGTCCCACCATCGCCCTGGTCACCGATCGCCGCCAGCGCGTTGAGCGCCTCGTCGACATCGCCAGGGTCGAGAGACCCGTCGGTTCCCAGGGACAGCGCGTAGGTATGCACGCCGGCGAAGCAGTCGGCGATCAGCTCCTTGTTCTTGCCCTTGGCCATCGGGGTCCGGCCGGTGTCCTCGGCCAGCTCGGCGGTCACGCTGTGCCCGAACTCGTGGGAGAGGATGACGCCGGCGGCATAGTCGCCGACCGCCTTCACATCGCTGACCTGGGTGCCGAAGATGTCGCCCGACCACATCCTGGCCAGAGTCTCGATCGGGATGATGATGTGACCGTTGTCGGTCCCGTTGGACACGTCGCAGTAGAAGGCGTTCGGATAGGAGCTCGGCATCCCGTTGGCACTCGTACACGGCGTCAGGACGAGGCTCTGACCCGGCTGGATCAGGTCGAGCACCACGTAGGGCTCCGGGTAGCCCTGGGCCTTGAACCAGGCGGTCCAGACACGGTCCGCGTTCTGCAGGATGTCGATGGCGTACTGGGAGGTGGCCGCGTAGTCGACCTCGCCCGAACGGTTGTCACTCGTTGCCGCCGCACCGCTGCGGTCCAGCTGGTAGTCAGCGGTGCCGGTGGACGTGTCCCCTCCGGGCGCTGTGGTGGAGCCGGCCGGTGTCGGCTGGCTCGATGGAGCCGAAGAGGCCTGCTGGGAGGTGGGTGGCGGCTGCTGCGCACCCGCGGTGCCCAGCGGCAGCAGACCGCTGCAGCCGGACGCGAACGCGGCCAGGCATGCGTACGTGAGCGCGCCCACCAGTGTGGCCGCTCTTGTGCGCTGACGATTCGACATGACGGACGCCTTCCCCCGAGGACATCGACACGATTCCCGTGTCGGCTCACCCTAGTCCGAAAGCGTCCGCTCCGAGGCGAAGTCGGCAGAGTCCCTTGGCGGTGGCTACTTGGTCGAGCTGCTGAGCACCGAGGAGTCGTTGATCTTGAGCACTCCGCCGTCGTTCACCAGCCGGTACGACGTGCGCTCCTCGACGACCTTCCCGTCCTTGAAGCGGTAGGTGACCGTGGCCACCGCTCCGTCGGGTGGCGTGCCGCTCACCTTGGACACCGAGACCTGATCGATGTCCTTCCAGAACTTCTGGTAGGACTTGCGGCCCCCCGCCGTCCTGTTCTGATAGGAGGGCGTCAGGAGCTTCCAGGCCTGTTCGGTCTTGCCGGGCACCAGGGCGTAGTAGCTGGAGATCGCCTGCGCCAGCTGTGCGGCCGTCGGCGCGTTCTTCGCTGAGGACGACTTGCTGGCCGTTGGGGTGGCCTTCGGTGAGGTCGACGGGCTGCGCGTCTTGGACGGCGTGGCACTGGTCCGAGACGACGTGGCGCTGGTCTGGGACGACGCGCTCGGCGCAGCTGACGACGACTGGGACGGAACCGGCGCGCTCGACTGCGACGGATCGGCCGGCGGAGCAGCGCTGTCGGGCCCGTTGAGCAGGGGCACCACGCTGGCGGCCAGGATGGTGAGCACGAGCAGGACCCCGACCACCACTGCGGCCCGGGTGAGCGTGCGACGCCGCGCCGGCGGCGACGGTCGGTCAGCGGCGGGCGTCGACGATGGGCGCGCCGCGGTGGCTGGCGGCCAAGTCCTCGCGCCGGCGACGGCGGCCGCCTCCCCCGCTGGCGGATACGCCTCTGCGCCGGGAGTGCGCGTGGTGGGGCTCACGGTGGTGGGCGTTGCCGTGGGCGGCTCACCGGCCGCAGGCTCAGCAGCGGCCGCCGGAAATGCGACGGTCGGCTCGATCCCGCCCGACTCGGCACTGACGCCCCCCACATCCGCGAGCAGGGACGCCACCTCAGTCATCGACGGACGGTCGGCCGGGTCCACCGACAGCATGCTCTCCAGGACGGGCGTCAGCCGGCCGCTGCGCCGGGGAGGCTCGAAGTCGCCGGAGGCGACCTTGTGCAGTAGGGCCATGGAGTTCTGGTCCTTGCCGAACGGCGGTGCCCCCTCGATTGCGGCGTACAGCGTGGCGCCGAGCGAGAAGACGTCGGACTTGGAGCTCGACTCTTCACCTCGGGCGACCTCGGGCGAGAGGTAGGCGGGCGTGCCGTGCACCAGGCCGGTCGTGGTCAGACTCACGTCGCCCATGGCCCGCGAGATCCCGAAGTCGCTGATCATGGCGCTGCCGTCCTCGGCGATCAACACGTTGCCCGGCTTGACGTCGCGATGGACGATGCCCACCTGGTGGGCAGCCGCCAGCGCGGAGGCGACCTGCACTCCGATCGCGGCGGCCTCGGCCGGCTCCAGCGTTCCCCGGTCCCGGAGCACCGCCGAGAGTGGGTGCGACGGGACGAACTGCATGATCAGGCACGGCTGACCCTCGTGCTCGACGACGTCGAACACCGGCACGGCATGCCGATGGTGCAGCCGAGCGGTGATCCGGGCCTCGCGCATCGCCCGCTGGGTCGCCAACTCTGACTCGGCGTCGCTGAGTTGCGCCTGCTGATGCAACAGCTTGAGCGCGACGGCCCGATGCAGCCGGTCGTCCCACGCCTTCCAGACCACGCCCATCCCGCCGGACCCAACCAGCTCGACCAGGCGGTAGCGGCCCGCAATGAGAGCGTCAGGCGCAAGCATGACGACCTCCGTCTCCTCGATGTCACTTACGGGCGATTCGGCTCCTGAGCCTACGACACCTTACGGCGGACCCGCCGAGTGCGACCAAAGGCGTCCGGCTGCCGGCGGCACCGACCCCGGAATCGAGCTGTGGCGGTGCCCGTGACGTCAGGTTTACTCGCCGGCCTGCACGATCGTCGCGACGATCCGCCGCTGTCGTGTGCCGGGTCGTCGCGCGCTGTCGATCCCCGACGGCGTCAA
The DNA here is from genome assembly GCF_016907535.1 of Microlunatus panaciterrae. Classification (NCBI taxonomy): domain Bacteria; kingdom Bacillati; phylum Actinomycetota; class Actinomycetes; order Propionibacteriales; family Propionibacteriaceae; genus Microlunatus; species Microlunatus panaciterrae. The sequence goes on along the minus strand of NZ_JAFBCF010000001.1, from coordinate 3,212,382 downwards.
CGCCGGCAGCCCAACTCAGGAGAGGCCCCCGGGACGTTCGGCGCTCGCCCCAGGCACTTGTGCCCTGGCAGCCTCCCGCCCGCGCCGCGCAGGCTGGAGTCGACAACGGAGGCGGCGACGCGCGCCGTCCTCGAAACAGGAGTGTTGATCATGAGGGTCGCAGCGCTACTGGCTGCCGCATGGTTGGTGATGATCACGGGCTTGTCCGCCTGCACTGCATTGTCCACCCGCACTGGTTCGGGAACCGATGGGGAGATCTGGCAGTGGGCGCTCGGCAGGAACGTGTGGAGCGACTCGGATCTGCAGCAGTACGGCCAAGGGTTGGGACGATCCTCGGACACGAGCGTGAACGTGCAGCAGGAGGGCTTCCAGCTGACCCTCGACGCCAGCGGGACCGTGATCGCAGTCACGCTCTACAACGACGAGAACGCCATCGGCCTGCCCAGCTCTGATGCCAGCTTCAGCGCCTACCAGGGCACGCTGCCCGCCGATCTCACCTGGACGGACACGGCCAGCAGCATCGGCGCGACCTATGGCGCCGCCAACCAGTCCGGCGGTTTCGGTACCGAGATCATCTTCACCTACACGACGAGCGACAACTACCGCCTTGAGCTGGCCTTCGCAGCACGGCACGAGCGCGACCTTCCGAATGCACCGATCCACACCATCCGGGTCAGCCAGCTGTGAGCCGGGCCCAGCCGGCCCCTGGTACCCGGCACCAAACCGCCGACCCGACCCTCGATCGCCATCGATGAAGCAGATCGTGGCCAGCGAAGTCGGGACCGATGGCCCTACTGGTCGGGAGTCGGCCGGTTCATGATCAAATCATGACCAAGTACGTCTATGACTTCTCCGAAGGCAGCAAGGACCTGAAGGATCTCCTCGGCGGCAAGGGTGCCAACCTCGCCGAGATGACCAACCTCGGGCTGCCGGTACCACCGGGGTTCACCATCAGCACCGACGCCTGCCGCGCCTATCTCGAGCACGGGCAGGCGCCCGAGGGTCTCGCCGAGGAGGTCGACGAGCACCTGGATGCGCTGGAACAGAAGATGGGTCGCAGGCTCGGCCAGGCCGACGGTCCACTGCTGGTCTCGGTACGCTCCGGTGCGAAGTTCTCCATGCCCGGCATGATGGACACCGTCCTCGACGTCGGGCTCAACGACGACTCGGTGCACGGCCTGGCGGCCTTGGCGGGCGGAGACAAGCGCTTCGCCTTCGACTCCTACCGTCGTCTCCTGCAGATGTTCGGTTCGACCGTGCTCGGCATCGACGCCAAGGTCTTCCATGACGAGCTGGACCGGGTGAAGGCCCACCGTGGCACCCGGAACGATCTCGATCTCAACGTCGATGACCTGGAGGCGCTGGTCACCACCTACCAGGAGCTGATCGTCACCCACACCGGCCGACCGTTCCCACAGAACCCCCGCGAACAGCTCGACATGGTTGTCGGCGCCGTCTTCGACTCCTGGAACACCGAGCGGGCGACCATCTATCGGCACGAGGAGCACATCCCCAACAACCTCGGCACAGCGGTGAACATCTGTGCGATGGTCTTCGGCAACGGCGGCATGGACTCCGGCACCGGGGTCGCCTTCACGCGCGATCCTGCCTCCGGTGCACAGGGGGTGTACGGGGACTACCTGCAGGACGCCCAGGGCGAGGATGTCGTTGCAGGCATCCGGAACACCGTTCCACTGGCCGACCTCGAGCAGCTCGACAAGACGTCCTACGACCAGCTTCTCGACATCATGGCGAAGCTGGAGACCCACTACCGCGACCTGTGCGACGTCGAGTTCACCATCGAGCATGGCAAGCTCTGGATGCTGCAGACCCGCATCGCCAAGAGGACCGCGGAGGCGGCGTTCCGGATTGCCTGCCAGCTGGTCGACCAGCAGCTGATCGACATGCACGAGGCGATCCGTCGGGTGAACGGGGCTCAGCTGGCCAACCTGATGTTTCCACGGTTCGACACCCACGCCGAACGGGTGCTGATCGCCACCGGCATGAACGCCTCACCCGGCGCCGCGGTCGGCAAGGTGGTCTTCGACTCTGAGAGCGCCGTCGAATGGGCCGAGCGCGGCGAGTCGGTGATCCTGGTCCGGCGCGAGACGAACCCCGACGACCTGCGGGGAATGGTCGCGGCGACCGGCATCCTCACCAGCCGTGGCGGCAAGACGTCGCACGCGGCGGTCGTGGCGCGCGGCATGGGACGCACCTGTGTCTGCGGAGCCGACTCGCTGACCATCGATGTCAAGGGGCGGAGGATGCGCACCCGGGACGGGGTCGAGATCGCCGAGGGCGATCTGATCTCCATCGACGGAACGACCGGCGAGGTGTTCGCCGGCGAGGTACCGGTGGCGGACTCGTTGGTGGTCCGACACTTCGAAGGCGACGAGACCACGACCGGTGACGAGCTCGTGGCAGCCGTTTCGCGCATCATGGAGCATGCCGACCGGACCCGGCGGATGGCCGTCCGAGCCAACGCCGACACCCCCGAGGATGCGGCCAGGGCACGCCGCTTCGGCGCACAGGGGATCGGGCTGTGCCGGACCGAGCACATGTTCCTGGGCGAACGCAAGGCGCTGGTCGAGAACCTGATCCTGGCCGAGTCGCCCGAGGAGCAGCAGGCCGCACTCGCCGAGCTGCTGCCGCGGCAGCGTGATGACTTCGTCGGCATCCTGGAGGCGATGGACGGGCTCCCGGTGACCATCCGGCTGATCGACCCGCCGCTGCACGAGTTCCTGCCGGACTATGCCGACCTTGCGGTCGAGGTCGCTCTGCACGACGAGCGAGGCAAGCGCGACACCAAGGAGCACAAGCTGCTTGAGACGGTGAAGCGGTTGCACGAGGTGAACCCGATGCTCGGCCTGCGCGGGGTCCGGCTCGGCATCGTCATCCCCGGCCTGTTCGCCATGCAGGCGCGCGCCATCCTGGAGGCGGCTGCCCTGCGCGTGCAGGCGGGCGGTCACCCGCACCCGGAGATCATGATCCCGTTGGTAGCCACCGTGCAGGAGTTCGAGCTGGTATGTGCCGACATCACCAAGGTGGCCGCCGAGATCGAGGCGGACACCGGGGTGCGCCCCGACTATAAGGTCGGCACCATGATCGAGCTCCCGCGGGCCGTGATGGCTGCCGGTGAGATCGCCCGCGCTGCGGAGTTCTTCTCGTTCGGCACCAACGACCTGACCCAGATGACGTGGGGCTTCTCCCGTGACGACGTGGAGGCATCCTTCTTCGGCACCTACCTGGAGAAGGGCATCTTCGCCGTCTCGCCGTTCGAGTCGCTCGACACCCAGGGCGTCGGCCAGCTCATCAGGTACGCGGTCGAGCACGGCCGCGCCACCCGTCCCGATCTGCACCTCGGTGTCTGCGGGGAGCACGGCGGCGACCCGGACTCGATCCACTTCTTCGACGAGGTGGGCCTCGACTATGTCTCCTGCTCGCCCTTCCGGGTGCCGATCGCCCGGCTGGAGGCTGGTCGTTCCGGCGCGGGTCCGTCCGAGTCGGCCTGACAGGCACCGCGCGCTGGCTGATGACAACGAGAAGCCGGCCCGTCTTCTCCCCCGAGGGAGACGGGCCGGCTTCTGCATCTCTGGGTCGCGGCGCTGGCACGTGGGGAGGATCTCGCCACCCGACCGGGCACCGGCCCTGAGTCGCGTTCAGACTTTCACCCGCAGCAGCAGGTACGGAAGGGACCTTGGTCCCTATCCTCGCGAGACCGCCCGGCTCTCATTTCGGGTTCGCCGACAAGCGTTGCGATATGCAAGACTTGCATAATGCATGAGAATCCCCTGGCCGAGGTCGTCGAGACCCTTCAGCAGGCCACCCGCGACTTCCTGTCCGTCGCCACGCACAGCGTGGACGCGGCCAGCGAGATCTCGCTCCCCCAGATGCGGTTGCTGCTAGCCATCTCGGAGACGACCGGGTCCTCCTGCGCCGAGCTGGGTCGCGAGCTGGGCATCGCCGGGTCGTCCGTGACACGACTCGCGGACCGGTTGTCCGGGTCCGGCCATCTTGTCCGGGAGAGCTCTCCGACGAATCGCAGTGTGGTCGTGCTCCGACTGACCGAACTCGGTCAGCGGGCCGTGTCCGAGGTGCTCTCCTGGCGCGAGCACGTCTTCAGCGAGGTCGCCGCACGGATGGCGCCAGAGTCGACAGCGCACGTCGTACGCGGCCTGACGGCCTTCCATCAGGCCCTCAACACCCAGTCCCTCAGCACCCAGTCCCTCAACACCGAGGCATCCCGGTGAGCCACAGAGCGAAAGGACGCCCGGAGGCGAAGCAGCCACTGGGTGACTTCAATGTGAGCCGTCGGATGCTCGTGATCACCGCCTGGGCGGTGCCGGTGGGCGCGCTGAGCGCGGTTGCGGCCTACCTGCTGCTGCATCTCATCGGCCTGACGACCAACCTGGTGTTCTACCAGCGGTGGTCCACGCGAATGGTGGCCCCCGGCGCCGACCACCCCTGGTGGCTGGTGCTGACCGCCCCGGTGGTCGGCGGGTTGGTGGTGGGCCTGATGGCCCGGTACGGGTCGGAGAGGATCCGCGGGCACGGCATGCCGGAGGCGATCGAGGCGATCCTGACCGGTGGCAGCAAGGTAGATCCGAAGGTCGCCGCTCTCAAGCCGATCTCGGCCGCAGTCAGCATCGGCACCGGCGGCCCGTTCGGCGCCGAGGGTCCGATCATCATGACCGGCGGCGCGATCGGCTCGATCCTGGCCCAACACGTACGGCTGACCGCGGACGAACGCAAGACCCTGCTGGTGGCCGGCGCTGCCGCCGGGATGGCGGCGACCTTCAACACTCCGCTGGCTGCGGTGCTGCTGGCGGTCGAGCTGCTCCTGTTCGAATGGCGGCCGCGCAGCCTGGTGCCGGTGACGACCGCGGTCGTGGTGGCCGCTCTCCTTCGTCTGCCGATGCTCGGCAGCTCGGCGATCTTCCCGATCACGCACACGGTGGACCAGATCCCGGCCACGGCCACCCTGCTGGCCACCGTCGTCGGTGCCACCGGTGCCGTCCTGGCCATCGCGGCCACCTGGCTGGTCTACCAGGCGGAGGACGCGTTTCGTCGCCTCCCGGTGCACTGGATGTGGTGGCCCGCCATCGGCGGGGCCATCATCGGGGTCGGAGGTCTGATCGAACCACGGGCTCTTGGCGTCGGGTACGACGTCATCGACACCCTCCTCACCGGCCAGGCGACAGTCGGACTGATCATCGGCATCCTGATCGTGAAGACCCTCATCTGGTCGTTGTCCCTGGGATCAGGCACCTCCGGCGGCGTCCTCGCCCCCATGTTCATGATCGGCGCCGCCCTCGGAGCTGCCGAGGGGCTCGGCCTGCCCCATGTCTTCCCAGGGTTCTGGGCCATGCTCGGCCTGGCCGCGGTGGTGGGCGGCGTGATGCGCTCACCCCTCACTGGAGTCATCTTCACCCTCGAACTGACGCACGCCTGGGTCGCTCTGCTGCCACTCCTGGTTGCCGCCGGAGTCTCCTACGCCATCTCGGTGCTCGCCCTGCGACGGTCGGTGCTGACGGAGAAGATCGCCCGACGCGGACTCCATCTGACCCGCGACTACACCACGGACCCGCTGGAGACCTTCTTCGCCGCCGACGTCATGAGCACCGAACCGGCAGCGCGCGCCGAGGCGACGCGGCTCCTCGCCGCCGACGGTCTGAGCGTGACCGAGGGCGACACCCTGCGGCACGTCGCCTACGAGTGCGCCCGTTCGGCCACCGACCGTGCCGTCGTGGTGGCCGCCGACGGCACGGCTGTCGGCGTGGTGACCCTTGCCGACCTGCTGCAGGCGAGGCTGCACGACCTGACCGAGGACACCCAACGCCAACGCCACCTCAACCTCCGGCGCTCGGCCCGCGATCGGTGAGCTGCGCCGGGCTAGAGCTCGATCAGGAACGCGAGCCCAGGTACTTCCTCCAGGGCCCACGGATCGCGAAGCTATGCCCCGGCTCCTGGACGTTGCCGAACAGGACGGCGCCGCTGGGTGAGAAGGTCGGGCCGGTCATCTCGCTGTAGACGTTCGCTCCCGACGTCGTCTGTTCCTGGACGATCAGGTTCCGGGCAACAGCCTGGGCGCCAAGGTCGCGGGACCAGCTCAGCAGATGGTTGGCCGTGTTGCCGTCCTCGGACAGGATCAGGCTGCCGTACGGAGAGACGTGCACGCCGTCCGGTCCGTCGAAGGCCAGATCGCGACTCAGCCCCAGTCCCGTCTCGGGGTCCACGGTGTCGCTGTGCAGCAGCTCGTTGTACGGGAAGTAGGCGGTCAGCGTGAGGGTCTGCGAGCGGTAGTCGTAGTACCAGATCTGGCCGTCATGCTTCGTGGCGTCCGCCGGCAGGTCGCCTGCTGCGAAGGCGAAGCTGGCGACGAAGTACATGCCGTGCCTGTCGCCCCAGGCCCCCTCCAGCTTCTTCGACCGGGTGACCTCTCCGTCCTTGAACTGCTTCCGCAGCGGCGTTGTGGCGGCGTGCCGGTCGGGCACCTGCTTCCAGGACGTCTTGAACGGCCGGCCGATCTGGGCGGCGGTCACGTACGCCAGGTCGGGCAGCACGCTGCCGTCAGGAGCATGCACGACCAGGGCCTCCAGACGACCAGCGTCCGGCTTCAGCGACTGGGCGATGTAGCGTCCCAGCCGGTAGCCCTCGGCGGCGGTCCACCGGTACAGCAGGCCATTCGGCTTGCTGGCGTCCTCGGTGAGATAGGCCCGCTCACGGGTGGACTCGATCACCACCGCCTCATGGGGAGCGCGCCCCCACGCCTGGATGGGCTGGGGAGCCTGCTGGTCAGGCATGGCGGGGAACACCTCGAAGACGTAGCCGTGATCCTTCTCCAGCGTGCCCGTGCCGGCCTTAGCGTCGCTCTCCTCGCAGGTCAGCCAGGATCCCCACGGCGTGATGCCGCCGGCGCAGTTGCTGATGGTCCCGGACAGGCCGACCCATTCCGACAAGCGCTTGCCGCGTGCGGTGGTCTCGATGACCGTCACGCCGCCGCCCAACACACCCGGGTCGTAGACGGTGCCGCGAACCAGCGGAACGGGCTGGGCACTCCCCGGTCCGGCCTCGTGGTTCTGCAACAGCCGCAACCGATCCCGGCCGTGGGCCACGACGCCGGTCCCATCGGGGCGCTCGGGCGTCTTGCCGATCGTCTTGCCGGTGCCGTCATGGATCTCGGTCTTGCCGGACACGGCGACCAGGTCGTACGCAAACCCGGCCGGCAGGGCGAGGAGATCGCCCTCCGACGACTCCAGCGGTGGAAACAGTGTGGCGCCCGCGCGGTGATGGTCTCCTCCATCAGCGAAAGCAGGCTCTGCCGACACGAGACCTGAAGTTGCGGCGACGAGACCCACACCTGTGAGAGCCCCGCGGTTGAAGAACTGGCGGCGAGAAACCGACATAAGAAACCCCGTCCTTTGAGTCAGACATTCAACGCCCGACTGGGCGTCCGGCCTCGAAATCTTCCCGGTCGGGGTGAACGACCGGTGAACCCGACACGACGAACAAGCGGGCACTCGACGTCCTTTTCTGCACACCCCTCGCGCTCTGCGCCTGTCGAAGAGCCACGCACTCTGAGTCTGTCGAAGAGCCATGCGCTCTGAGCCTGTCGAAGAGCCACGCGCTCTGAGCCTGTCGAAGAGCGGCCCTTCGACAGGCTCAGGGCACGACCACCAAGCTCAGAGCACGACCATCAAGCTCAGGGCACGACCACGAGGCTCAGGGAACGATCACCACTCAAGATGTTCCTTGTCGTGCACCGAGGAGACGGGTGCGCTTCACCCACCCGTTACCCGGTTGATCAAGGCTTTCAACCCTCGCTATCCACCAAGGGGAGTCAATGAAACGTCGTCTGGGTTTGGTCGTCACATCCGTGGTCAGCCTTGCCGCTTTGGCCATCACCGCCGGCTCGGCTTCCGCGCAGCAGACAGGCAGGCAGGCACATGATCACGGCCACGGTGGCGGCTACAGCTTCGCTGTGATCGGTGACATCCCCTACGGAGATGGGGAAGTCGCCGCCTTCCCCAAGGTCGTGGCTCAGATCAATGCTGACCCAGACGTACAGCTGGTGGATCATCTGGGCGACATCAAGAGCGGATCCAGCGTCTGCAGCGACAGTTACTTCCAGTTGATCAAGTCTGACTTCGATGGCTTCCAGGACCCGCTGGTGTACACCATCGGCGACAACGAGTGGACCGACTGTCACCGACCCAACAACGGTGCTTACAACCCGCTCGAGCGAATGGCCGCCCTACGGCAGGAATTCTTCCCCAGGCCTGGGCACACCCTGGGCCAGCACAGCGTGCAGGTGGACTCCCAGGCTGACGCGGGATACCCGGAGAACGTCCGGTACAGGCGTGCCGACGTGACGTTCGCGGCTGTCCACATCGTCGGGAGCAACAACAGCATGCAGCCGTGGACCGGCAACAGCGTGGCCACCCCCGAGCAGACGGCGGAGGTGCTCGGGCGGACCGCCTCGGTCATCGAGACGATTCATGAGTCGTTCGGCTCGGCGAGAAAGAATCACGACCGCGCCGTCGTCCTGCTGACTCAGGCAGACATGTTCGACCCGACCGTCACCTCTCCCAGCTTCGACGACTCCTACGCCTTCCAGCCCATCGTGGCAGCCCTGGCGCGGGAGTCGGCGACCTTCCCCGGTCCGGTCTACCTGTTCAACGGTGACAGCCACACCTACAACACTGACAAGCCACTGGCCAGCGGCTCGCGCTGGCTCTCCTTCTACGGCCTGAATAGACCCGTCGACAACCTGACCAGGGTCACCATCGACGGCTCCGACAACGCGAACAACTACCTGAAGGTCACCGTGCAGCCACATCACAAACCGGTCCTGACCTGGACCCGAGTCAAGTTCAACGCCTCATGACCGGCATCTCGAGACGGCGCGTCCTTGGTGCCGCCGCAGGTGGAGCCGCGCTGTCGTTGCTCCCTCCCTCGGTCCACGAGGCCATGGCCCGCCCGATGCGACCCGGGGGCCTCCGCGCGATCAAACATGTGATCGTCCTGATGCAGGAGAACCGGGCGTTCGACCACTACTTCGGGACCCTGCGCGGGGTTCGTGGCTTCAACGACGGCACGCCACTGCGCCTCCCCGATGGCCAGAGCGTCTTCCACCAGCCCGACGCGGCCGGTGGCACCGTGCTCCCGTTCTCCGTGCGGCAGGCGGCGGCGGATGCCGGACGGGACCGAGACGCGATCCAATACCTCGGCGCACTGGCGCATGGCTTCAAGGACGCCACCCAGGCATGGGCCGACGGTTGGTACGACAGGTGGATCCCGGCGAAGACCCCGGCGTGCATGACCTACTACGAGCGGCGCGACATCGCCCTGCAGTATGAGCTCGCCGACACGTTCAGCTTCTGCGACGCCTATCACTGCTCCGTGTTCGGCTCCACCAATCCCAACCGTAACTACCTCTGGTCGGGCACGGTCGGCAACGAGCCCGGCAGTCCGGACCGCGCCGTGACCAACGCGGCCTACTCCTACGATCATGCTGGCTACGACTGGACCACCTACCCGGAACGGCTCGAGTCGGCCGGCATCTCCTGGCAGATCTACCAGGAGTGGGACAACTTCACCGACAACGCCGTCGAGTACTTCCAGCGGTTCAAGAAGATCGGACACCAGATCCTCGCCCACGTCCACGGCGGTTACCGGACGACCGAGGAGTTCTACGACAAGCTCTTCGCCAAGACCGATGCGGAGCGCTCCCGCGCTCTCGGAGAGTTCGAGGCCGGGGTGGCGGCCCTCGCCCCTGAGGACCGGCGGCTGTTCACCCGAGCCATGTATCGGAGCGAACCGGGCACCCTACGCGCTCGGCTCAAGGCGGATATCAAGGGCGGGACGCTCCCCGCTGTGACGTGGCTGGTGCCCCCGGCCATCGAGTCGGAACATCCGAGCGTCTCCACCCCGGTGGGCAGCGCCAACCTGATCTACGACGTGCTCGACATGATCGCCTCGGACCCTGACACCTGGTCATCGACGGTCCTGATGCTGAACTTCGACGAGAACGACGGTTACTTCGACCATGTGCCGCCGCCGGTGGCACCTCGACCCGAGTCCGGCAACAGCGACGACTGGTTCAACGGCCAGCCGATCGGGCTCGGGCCCCGGGTGCCGATGACCGTCGTCTCGCCGTGGACGGTCGGCGGCCGTGTCTCCTCGGAGGTGTTCGACCACACGTCGGTGCTCCAGTTCCTGGAGCGGTGGACCGGGGTGGCGGAGCCGAACATCAGTCAGTGGCGCCGCGCGGCAACCGGCGACCTGACCGGTCTCTTCAGCTTCGAGCGACAGCGGCAGGCACCGTCACTGCGGGCACCCGGTCCGGTGCCGGCCGTGACGAGCCGATGGAGCCCCACCCCGCCGAAGGATCAGGCGCTGCCCGCCCAGGAGAGCGGCCGACGCCACACCTGCCCGCTGCCCTACCGCCCGTCGGTGCATGCGAACGTACGGGCCGGAGAGGTGGCGCTGGAGCTCACCAACACCGGCTCGGCACCGGCGCACTTTGCGATCTACCGCTACGGCGGTGAGCGTCGACCTGTCGAGCATCTCGACGTCCGCCGAGCGGCCCTGCGCCGGATCCCCTTGGGCACCGACCGCTACCACCTGGCGATCCAGGGACCCAACCGGTTCTGGCGCGAGCTGAGCGGCAGCACCTCGGGTCAGGCGGCCGCCGTCGAGGCCACCGCCCGGCAGCTCCCAGGCCGTCAGGTCCTCGACATCATCCTGACCAACGGCGGTCGCGAGCAGGTCACCGTGACCTTGACCCACGGCGACGAAGGCACGCCTCGGTCGCAGCTCAGACTGCGTGCCCACTCGACCCGACGGGTGTCCTGGTCCACCGACCAGGGCTGGTACGACGTGTCTGTCGCCGTTGTCCAGGACCCGACCTTCCATCGCCGGCTGACCGGACGGGTGGAGGACGGCCGGATGGGAGTCAGCCCGCCCGACGCCGACTGACGTCGAGCCGGACACCGTCACGGCGGTGCGCGACCGGCGGTGGAGCCTTGCGTCCGGTCTCCGGCTGACCGACACTCGATCCATGGACACGGTGTACGAGGCCGCCGGCGGGTGGCAGGCCTTCGTCGACCTGGCGCACGCCTGGCACCGGCGGTGCCTGGTGGACTCGGTCGTCAGTCATGCCTTCTCCCATCCGGGCCAGCATCCCCAGCACACCGAGCGGTTGGCCGCGTACTGGGCGGAGGCCCTCGGTGGGCCCTCGACGTACACCGACCAGTTGGGAGACCACAGCCATGTCCAGCGGCTGCACGCCGGAGACGGCGAGCATCAGGAGATGGATGAGCGCGCCCAGCGTTGCTTCGCACTCGCGCTCGACGACGCGGGCCTGCCTGACGACGAGCGGTTGCGTTCGACCCTGAAGGACTACTTTCGCTGGGCCACAGCGGATCTGACGAGATACCCGGACTCGGCGGCTGACGTGCCGTCCGGCCTGAAGCTGCCGCACTGGTCCTGGGACGGACTCGTGGTCGATCCCTGACAGGCTTTCGGCGTCCTCGGAACCGGCGTCCAGCCCTGACGGATCAGCATGAGAAAGCATCATGAACACAACTAGACAGCCGATCGGGCACGTCACGATATTCTCGTCGCTCTTGACGGCTTCTGCCGTGCTCATGGCTGGGGCTGCCGCCATTGCCGTCCCCGCAACTTCTCCGTACGACGCCAGCAAGCCAACGGTGACAGGTCGAGCCACCGTTGCTGCCGCGAGCACCCAAGCCATTCAACTGCCGGGGGCGTCGTCAACCCCGATGATCCCTCACACCTCACGTACCAGTGCAGCCGACCTCAGCGATCCAGCGAAGAAAGACATCGCCATGCAACTGGTGTCGAGCGCCGAGAATTCCTCACTCGACTGGAAGGCCCAATACGCCTATATCGAGGACATCGGGGACGGCCGCGGATACACCGCGGGCATCATCGGGTTCTGTACGGGATGTGGTGACCTGTTGCGGCTGGTGCAGGAGTACAACAGACTCGTCCCAGGAAACGTCCTCACCAAGTACATCCCCGCCCTTGAAAGAATCGGTAGTCGGGACGGCACACACGCCGGTCTCGATCCGAACTTCATCACTGATTGGAAGACTGCAGCGGAAGATCCACAGTTCCAGCGAGCGCAGAGGGATGAATGCGATCGTGGGTATTTCAACCCCGCCGTTGCGCAAGGCAGGACCGACGGCTTGCACGCTCTGGGACAGTTCTTTTACTACGACGCTCTCGTCATGCACGGTCGCGGTGATGACCCCATCAGCTTTGGGGGCATCCGTGCCACGGCCATGAAGAAGGTGAAGACGCCGGCGCAGGGAGGGGACGAGGCGGCCTACCTCAACGCCTTCCTCGACGCACGCAAGGCAGCCATGCTCACCGAGGCGGCCCATGATGACACCAGCCGCGTCGATACCGAGCAGCGCGTCTTCCTGCAGGCAGGCAACCTCGACCTCGACGCGCCGCTCACCTGGCAGGTCTACGGCGACCGCTACACCATCAAGTAGCACCATGGCCGCTTCTGCTCGTCGAGCCATTGATGCCATGCTCCAGCACGCGGCGTGAATACCTGCGCAATTCCAGGCACCCAATTGAAGGGCTTGAGGCCACAGACTACTCATCCCCAGCCAATTCCTGTGAACTCATAGACAATCTGGTCTTCGGGTGGATAACTTTTGTCGAATCCCGATCCGCCGAAGCAGGTGGCCCGCATGACCGTTCTCGTACTTCTCAGCTACGCGCTGGCTGCCGTGTTCATCTTCTCCACCTGGCAGAAGGTTCGAGCTCCGGCGCTGGCAAGATCGGCCGCCACCAATCTCGGTATTCCCGACGCACTTGCCGGTGTTGGCGTCTATCCACTCTGTGTGGCCGAGGCGCTGATCGCTCTCGGCTTGTTGATCGAGCCTCTGCACCGGCCGGCCGCCTGGGCCAGCCTGGTCCTGCTGCTCGCCTTCACGACGCTCGTTGCGGCGAACCTGGTCCGCGGCAACCGACCCGCGTGCGGCTGCTTCGGCGCCCTCAGTCAACAGACCATCGGTGCCGGCACCATCGTCCGAAACGCGGCGCTCACGGCTGCCGCTGGCCTCTTGGTAATCTCGCCGGCCGTCCTGGGGAGCCCGATCGAGCCGGCCTTGGCAGCGCACCCGGGAATTCCGTGGCTGGTCTCGCTGGTCGCCCTCCTCTTCGCGGCGAGCAGCGGCTGGGTGGCGGTCGCGGTGCTACGCCGGCACGGCACCTTGGTCTTACGGGTCGAAAGCCTCGAACAGCGACTGAAGCCGTTCAGCGACCTTGAGTACGTCTTCGAGGAGGAGCCGGCGACGCCACCGACCACTGTTGATCTCGCCTCCGCCGGGTTGAAGGATCCCCTCAGTTTGGACCCGATCAACCTGGTGGAGCTCGCCAGGACACGTTCGGTGTCCGCGCTGCTGTTCGTGGATTCCGGCTGCGGGGGTTGCCGGGACGTTCTCCAGGTCCTGGAGTCCGGCGGGGAGGCACCGCTCGATGTCCTGGTGACCAGCGCCACCGCCCTGCCCACGTTGCCCGGCGCCTGGACCGCGCGCTACGACGATCCCGGTCTGCCGCGCCGACTCGGCTGCAGTGGGGTGCCCTGCCTGGTCCCGCTCGATCCGAACGGAGGGGTTGCCGGACCGCCGCTACTCGGCCGGGACGCGGTGCTGGAAGCGCTGCGCAGACACCCGCAGCGCGTTGATCCGGTGCAAGCGGTGGTGTCATGACCGTGGAACCTAAGCGAGACGGCATCGACCGGTTGGGGGTGCTGCTTGCGTCCACGCCCAACCGCCGCAGTCTCCTCAAGGCGCTACTGCTCGGATCCGCGGCCGCTGTGGGCATTCCCTGGGCAGTCGCGGCGCGGGCGGATGCGGCGGCCAGCAACAACCAGACCGGGACCTGTACGGAACTCAGCGACTATCGCGGCAGCACCGGAGTCACCGACTCCGCCGGCAACTCCCACGCCGGCTACTCGGGATGGACCGAGGGCAAGGTCAACACCACCTACAAGGCCAGTTGGACCGGAACCCAAGGCTGGACCTGTCCTTGCCCACAGATCACCGATGAGGTGTATCCGGATCAGAGCAGTTGTGATCACGTCTGCCATCCCGGTCTCGGCGGCTGCCTCGTCGCCTGCGGCGGTGGTGGGGTGTGCCTGGAGACCAAGCCGCTCAAGCTGAAGATGACCGTCACCAACACCATCAGCCGACTCTCCTGGGCGCCGGCGGGTGGGGAGAAGTCGATCTCGGCCGCGTGCCGTACAGAGTTGCGACGGTGGAACACCGGTATCGACGCCCACGAGGCCCACCATGCCGCCGACAACACGTCGGTGGTCAACAAGGCCAATCAGGCCCCGGCCAAGAGATACAAGGCGTGCGGCAAGACTGAGGCCGAGGCGGAGGCCAACCTGTTGCAACAGCTCAACAAGGCCGCTACCGATGCCTCCGCGGCCGCCCAGAAGGAGATGAACCGGCTGGCCGCCGAATTCCATGCCTCCCCTGCCGGTGCCCCGATCAATGACCCCGACTGTGGAATCTGCGGATGAATGTCAGGCGAGCGGCCGCGCTCGGACTCGCGTTCCTGCTCGGTCTCGGCCTGCTGGGTATCAGCGGCTCGAGCGTTGCCTCGTCGAAGACGCTCCCGGTCGCGGCCGCGCCGATCGCGGTGCTGGCCGACCCCTCGGGAGGCCGGATCTTCGTCGTGTCCGGCCGTACGGTCAGCGTCATCTCGGCGACCACTGAACGAGTGGTCTCCACCTTCCCGGCACCGCCCGACCCGAGCGGAGCCGCCTACTCGGCCGCGACGGACCGGCTCTTTGTGACCAGTCTGAGCCAGAACACCGTGACCGCGTTCCGGCCCGGCTCGGGCCAACGGCTGGGCACGGTCAACGTGGGCGGCGGCCCGTACGCCATCGCAGTCAGCGATGAGCTCAAGCGGCTGTGGGTCACCAACAGCGAGGCCAACACCGTCAGTGTGCTCGACTCCTCGACGCTCGCGGTGACGCAGACGATTCCGGTGGGCCAGCGCCCGTACGGGATCGCCCTGGATGACGCCTCCAAGGTCCTCGCGGTCGCAAACCGTGGCAGTGGGGTCATCAGTCTGATCAACACCACGACCGGAGCAGTCAAGTCCTCCCCTTACCTCGGCGGAGGTCCAGTTGATCTTGTGGTCGACCCCGCAGGGAATGCCTTCGACATCGTCCGCACCGATGCCGATGCCATCACTGTCATCAAGGCGGACGGCACCCGTATGCGGGACCTGACCATCGGTACGGCGCCGTTCGGCGTGACCGCGTGGCCCGGCAAGAAGCTGATCTTGACGACAGAGGCCCTCGACAACACGTTGGCTGTGATCGATCCGGCGTGTGAGACCAACGCGCCGAGGTTGACCACCGGAGCGAATCCGGTCGCGGTCGCGGTGATCGGTTCGAGGGCGTACGTGGCCAACGTCGACGATGCGACGATCTCCATCCTCGACCTGCCCACCACCGTGCCGGCCTGCAGCAAGCCGCAGGCCCCCGTGATCACTGGGGTCGAGCCGCTGTCGGGCACACAGGATGGCGGCACCACCGTCACCGTGACCGGGACATCGCTCGCAGACGTCAGTCGGATCGATTTCGGCACGGTGCCGGGGACGGGACTTTCCTGCCAGGCCACCAGTTGCACCGTGCTGTCACCGGCGGGTACGGGGGTGGTCGACGTGACCGCGGTGAACCCGGTCGGTCGGTCCGGGACTTCCCCGTCCGCGCGGTTCGCCTATGTGATCGGCGAGCCCGGTCCGATCACCCTGCCGGAAGGCAACCTGATCCGTGACGGGGGCTTCGAACCGCCGGGTGCGGAACAGATCCAGAGCTTCGAGACCATCGACTCCGCCGATGTCGCCAAGCTGGGTGCAGGCTGGGTGATGTCGAATCCGGCCAGTGTCGACCTGGTCGGGCCGGGCGCGGACCAGGCCGCCGAGGGCACGCAGTTCGTTGACCTCAACGGCAACAACAACGCCGACGCGACCCAGACCGAACTGCGTCAGGATGTCACCACCCGGCCTGGGCGGGCGTACCGGGTCAGCTTCAGCCTGGCCGGCAACCCGAACGGCGATCCACCCCTCAAGACCCTGAGCGTCGGGTTCGGGGCGGTGCTCCGCTCGTTCGAGTTCGACGCGTCCGACAGCACTACCGGGGAGCTGGGCTGGAGGCCGGAGACCTTCACGGTGACCGCCTGTCGCGACACCACCCGGCTCAGCTTCCGCTCCACGACGCCGGGGACGCGGGGGCCGCTCATCGATGCGGTTGCCGTCGTCGATGCGGGCCCAGGACAGCCGTGCTCGACCGGCAGCCCATCGCCCTCCCCGACCCCGACTCTCAGTCCGACGCCCTCTCCGACCCCACCGCCCACTCCGACAGGTTCGGCGTCGGCATCCCCGACGACCACCGCCAGCGATTCGCCCACGGCTCCGACGCCCCGCCCACCGGATCCGTCCACGGGCCCGGACGGCCTGGGCAAAACCGGTGGTCCGGCCCTCATCGTGCTGGTGGTCGCCGCCCTGGCCTTGCTCATCGGCTCGGCCCTCCTCGTGCTCGGGCGACGTGCGGCTCGCTAGTGGTTGCGGGGCGCTGGCGCACCAGCTCTTGGGTGAGGTTGCAAGCGGAGGCCTGTCGAGGGGTGTACTGACAGTAAATCCCAGTCAGCACGGAATCCTTTCCGGGCCTGACCGCACTGGTGCATCGGGTGTTGGGGCCTGTCCTGGCGCACCCCCGCTGGGTCAGCACTTTCCGCTGCGACAAGAGAGGGTGATGCCAGGTCAAGGACTGAGTTGGTCCAGCAGCCCCTTCGTGTCCGCCTCAACCCAGCCTTCCACAGCCTTGCCGGACTCCATTCGGAAGATTTCTATCCACGTCGTCGTAACAAACCGACCGCTGGCGGCTTTGCCCATGAACTCGCCTTGGTGTGTCCCTCGATCTGTCCCACGAACGACGACCCGGTCCCCCTCCGCGATGACATCCTCCACCGAGGTGACGAGGTCCGGGAAGGCGACGCGGTAGGCGACCACACCTCGGCAATAGTCATCGGAACTCTGCACTGAGAAATTCAGAGAGTTGTGGCTGACGAATTGATCCCCGAGGAAAGCCTTCAATTCTGCAGGGTCGCCCTTGTTCCAGCCTTCCTCAAAGAAGCGACGGACGGCGGCCTTGTTGTCGTCTTCAGACGTCATTCTGACTCATCCCTTGTCCCCCGTTGGCCCGCTGTGGTCCAACCGCTGGCCGATCAAACAAGCGTACGACTCGCTCGACTGGCCGCGCCAGAGGTCGAGTGGCTGATTGACAACTCCAACTGGCCGACTGTCTCCTTCCCGCTCGAGAGCCGTCTCGCCGCCTCGGCGACGGCGACTGGATCGGTGCGAGAGAATGGGCCACGCTTCAAGCCCTGCCGACGTGGCCCACGCGCTACTTGACCTCGGAAGATCGAGATGCAACCCATGGATGACCCGACAGCCACCAACCCGGTCGATGCCGAGCCAGTGCCGGCACCTGCTCGCGCTGATCCGATAACGGGGGAGCTGATCACCGAGACGTTCGACTATGACGGTGGGCGCCAGGTCACGGTCTACCTGCCGCCGGATCCACCCGAGGCCGTCGTGTTTGCCGGTGACGGACAGCTGATCGCGCACTGGGGCGGCTACCTTGAGGCAGCCGACGTGCCATCGACGATGATCGTGGGTGCCCACCGGACAGACGCTGAGGATGAGATGGTACGCATCCGTGAGTACTCACCCGCCTTCGATCAGAAGCAGTTCGCGGCGCACGAGGACTTCTTCGTGGAGGATGTCCGCAGCTGGGTGCGGTCGCGCTTCGGCGTTGCGCTGCCCCCCGAACGCACAGCTGTGTGCGGCGTATCGGCGAGTGCCGAGCTCGCGCTTGCGATGGGGCTTCGGCATCCGGACCTCTACGGCACGATCTTCTCCGCCTCCCCAGGTGGTGGCTACCGACCGCCTGCGGTGTTGCCCAGCGCACTTCCGCGCACCTACCTCACGGGCGGCACATTGGAGCCGTTCTTCCTCGAGAACGCGACCCGCTGGGCAGACGCACTGCGTGGTGCCGGTGCCGACGTCGTCATGACCGAGCGGGTCGGGGACCACGGCGACTCGTTCTGGCAAGCCGAGTTCACACTGATGGTGGCCTGGGCGTTTCGACCCTGAACCACCAAGCGCAAGCATCCACGCTTCCCGGCGAGGGACCGTCCAGCGCTGTCACCAGGCACTTGCCTGAGATTCCAGGCTTGCCCGGAAACGGATCGGTTTTGCGGGACCAACGGCCGAGTCAGTTGGTGGGTCACACCAAGGCACGGATTACCTGCACTCGACAACACGCTGGCTGGGCGGAACGTTTGGGTGGAGCTTAGGGGATTCGAACCCCTGACCTCTTCCATGCCATGGAAGCGCGCTACCAACTGCGCCAAAGCCCCTCGATGCTGTCCGCCCGACTCACGCTCTCGAACGAACCCGGAAGATACTAGCGCGTCCCCCGGGGAGTCACGAAATCGGGTCCAACGGCTCGACCGCCCCCTGCACGTTGTACTCCTCGATCCGCCAGTATCCCCCGCTGTGACGCTCGACCGAGATCCAGCCGCAGTTGTGCAGCCCGCCCAGCCGAGTCCAGGTCTCCGGCGGGAAACCGACCAGCCGGCAGACGCCGACTCGGGCCGCCAGCCCGTGCATGACGGCGATCACGGTCGACCCCTCGGGCGCCGAGCCGCCGAACTCCTCCAAGGCCTCGGCCACCCGGCTGGCAACCTCCTCCACCGTCTCGCCGGTCGGGGATCGTCGCACGTCCTCACCGCGGCGATAGCGCGCCGCCAGCTCGGGGTCGATCTTGGCCACCTGCTCGGGGGTCAGCCCCTCCCAGCTGCCGACGTGGATCTCACGCAGTCGCTTGTCCAGGCTGACCTCGAGACCGGTGCGCTCGGCCAGCGGTGCGGCGGTCTCCCGGGCGCGGATGAGGTCGCTGGCGACGATCGCGACCGGCTTCTTGCGCGCCAGGGTCCGGGCCACCGACGCGGCCTGGTGCCGACCCAGCTCGTCCAGCGGCACGTCGGCCTGGCCCTGGAACAGCCCGCTCGCGTTCCACTCGGTCCGGCCGTGCCGCCAGACGATGATCCGTGCCGCGGTCACCGGCGCTCGTCCAGGTTCAGCTCGATCCGGCGGCAGTCGTGCCAGAGCCGTTCGAGGGCATAGAACTTCCGCTCATCCGTGTGCTGCACGTGCACCACCAGGTCGAGATAGTCCAGCAGGACCCAGCGCTGCTCGCGATCACCCTCCCTGCGCACCGGCTTCGCGTCCAGACCCCGCAGGGCCTCCTCGATCCCGTCGACCACGGCGCCCACCTGGCGCTCGTTGCTCGCGGTCACGACCAGGAACACGTCAGTGATCGCCAGCTGCTCGGAGACGTCATAGGCGATCAGGTCGGTACCGAGCTTGTCGACGGCAGCCTTCGCAGCGGTCTGGGTCAACAGCAGGGCACGTTCAGTGGCGGTCAAGATTCTTCTTCTCTCGTGGGGACATCAGCATGATCAAATTGGTCAGGTCTAGCGGTAAAGGCCGCGTTTGGCGATGTACTGCACGATCCCGTCCGGCACCAGATACCAGATCGGATCCATCGCCTGCACACGCTCTCGGCAGTCCGTGGACGAGATCGACAGCGCCGGCACCTCGATCAGCGTGATCCGCCCCTCGGGCAGATGCTCGATGGCCGGCGAATGCAGCTCGACCCCGGGTCTGGTACAGCCCACGAAGTGCGCCAGGTCAAACAACTCGTCGACCCCGCGCCAGGTCACGATCTGCGCCAGCGCGTCGGCGCCGGTGATGAAGAACATGTCGATGTCGCTGCCACGCTCAGCGCGCAGGTCCTTCAAGGTGTCGACCGTGTACGTCATCCCCGGCCGGTCCACGTCGACACGGCTGACGGTGAATCTCGGGTTGGAGGCGGTCGCGATCACCGTCATCAGATAGCGGTCCTCGGCAGCCGAGACCTTGCGGTCCACCTTCTGCCACGGCTCCCCGGTAGGGACGAAGACCACCTCATCGAGCTCGAACTTGCGACCCACCTCACTTGCGGCCACCAGGTGGCCGTGATGGATGGGGTCGAACGTGCCACCCATCACACCGAGGCGGTAGCGACGGCCTTCGGAGGCGGCGGGGTTGCGGGCCAGCCCGAGCCCGAGCGTCTCGGTCACCGGCGGGCCCCCTCAGGGACCGCGAGCAGCTCTCTCACCAGACGACTAGCTATGCCGGCGCCCCTTGCCGATCGACAGGGTGATCAGCAGGAAGATCACCAGGATGCCGAACGCGATCAGGCCGAAACCCCATGCGGGGATGGGCAGCGCATGCTGCACCTCGGTCTCGAGGAGTGCGAGTCCAAACGTCATGGCGGCAGCCTACCGGTGTTCAGTCATCCGCGGGTCTGACCCGCCCCGGTGAGGACGTACTTGGTCGACGTCATCTCCGGCAGCCCCATCGGTCCGCGGGCGTGCAGCTTCTGGGTGGAGATGCCGATCTCCGCCCCGAAACCGAACTCTCCCCCGTCGACGAACCGGCTGGACGCGTTCACCAGCACGGCGGCGGCGTCGATCTCCGCGACGAACCGCTGCGCCGAGGTCTGGGACTCCGTGACGATCGTCTCGCTGTGACCCGTCGAGTACGTGCGGATGTGCGCCACGGCCCGGTCGAACGAGTCGACGACCGCCACAGCCAGGTCCAACGAGAGGTACTCCTCGGCATAGTCGGCCTCCTCGGCGCGGAGCACTTCTCCGTACCGCGCCGTCTGCTCGTCCCCGTGCACCGTCACCCCGGCCGCCTGCAGCACCTGCAGTGCGTGGGGAAGGAACGTCTCTGCGATCTCGGCATGCACCAGCAGCGTCTCCACCGCGTTGCAGACCGACGGCCGCTGGGTCTTGGCGTTCAGCAGGATCTCCAAGGCCATCGCCGGGTCGGCGGTGGCGTCGACGAAGAGATGACAGTTGCCGACGCCGGTCTCGATCACCGGCACCTGGCTGCCGCGCACGACGGCGTCGATCAGCCCGGCTCCGCCCCTGGGGATCAACACGTCGACCAGGCCACGGGCCGCCATCAGGTCGTTCGTCACCTCGCGAGGGCCGACCACGAGCTGGACGGCGTCCGCTGGCAGGTCAGTGGCGCCGAGACCCGTCCGCAGCGCGTCGACGATGGCCGCATTGGACTCGGCGGCCGAGCTCGAGCCGCGCAGCAGCACCGCATTGCCCGACTTGAGGCAGATGCCGGCGGCGTCGGCGGTGACATTGGGCCGGGCCTCGTAGATGATGCCGACGACACCGAACGGCACCCGGACCTGGCGCACCTGGACACCGTTGGCGTTCGTCCAGCCGCGGACGACATCTCCGACCGGGTCGGGCAGCGCCGCAAGGGAACGAAGTCCGTTGACCATGCCCGACACCCGGTCGGCGGTGAGTCGCAACCGGTCGATGAGCGCCGCGCTGGTGCCGACGCTCTCGGCGCGCCGGACGTCCAGGGCATTCGCGTCCAGCACCGCCGCCTCGGCCTTGGCCAGCGCATCTGCCATGGCATGCAGGGCGGCGTCCTTGGCCGACCTGGTGGCTCCGGCCAGCGGCCGGGAGGCCTCACGTGCACGCAGGGCCTGCTGTTCGACGTTCATGGGACAAATCTAGTCCGGGCGGGGACGGCGAATCCTCCCGTCCACCAGTGGGCCACGACGAGCCGGCTCAGCCCTTGCCCTTCTTCTGTTCCGCCGCCTTCTTCTGGGCAGCCTTCTTCTCGGCGGCCTTCTTCTGCTCGGCCGCCCTCTTCTGCGCAGCCCGCTTGGCCTCCGCCTGCGCCCGCGCCTGGGCCCGGGCCCGGTCAGCCGCTGCTCTGCGGCGGGCCGCGACGATCGCGGGATCCTCACCAGCCGAGTACACGATGTAGATCGTGCTGAACTCCCTCACGATGCCCC
Source organism: Microlunatus panaciterrae (assembly GCF_016907535.1). NCBI lineage: Bacteria > Bacillati > Actinomycetota > Actinomycetes > Propionibacteriales > Propionibacteriaceae > Microlunatus > Microlunatus panaciterrae. The sequence goes on along the minus strand of NZ_JAFBCF010000001.1, from coordinate 3,190,379 downwards.
GGCAGGGTGAGATGCCGAGCAGGGTGCCGCTGGGCCTGCTGCTGTAGGTGTAGCCGTTGGTGACGGTGAAGCCCTTCCGCTCCAACAGCTTCGTCGCCCGGCGGACGCTCATGCCACAGACGTCCGGCAGACGCACCGAGCGGCCCTGGTCGATCACCTTCGGCGGCGCCTTGAACTTCGACTTGGGCACATGCCGCAGATACTTCTCCATCACCGGCTTCCAGATCTTCATGCCCGCGTCACCACCGCCGGAACCCTCGAGGTAGGTGCCCGAGTGCGGAAGGGTGTAGCCCTTGACGCCGCCGTGGCGGAAGCCCTTCTTGCCCTTCCGGAACGGCTTCTTCTGGTTGTCGATCGAGATCATCGCCACGCCGGCGATGTCGGGGGTATAGCCCACGAACCAGACCGCCTCGGCACTGTCGATGGTGCCGGTCTTGCCAGCCTGGTCACGGCCGTCGGAGATGCGTGCCCGCAGACCGGTCCCCTTGGACATCACCGTCCCGAGCAGCTTGTTCATCCCATCGGCCACCTTGGCGGAGAGCACCCGCTTGCAGTCGGCACTCGGAGCAGCCAGCTCCTTGCCGTTGCGGGTGATGATCTTGGAGATGATGATCGGGTTGCAGTGGATCCCCCGGGCCGCGAACGTCGCATAGGCCTCGGCCATCGACATCGGGCTGACCTCGACTGAGCCCAGGGTGAAGGCCGGCTTGTCCTGGTAGAAGTCCACCAGGTCACGGCCGGCCGAGCTGCTCTTGACGCCGAGCCTCTTGGCCATCTTGGTCACCCGGCACATCCCGGTGGCCAGCTCCAGCTGGACATAGTAGTTGTTGACCGACATCTGGGTGCCCTTGTACATGTCCATCACGCCGTTGTAGCCGGTCGAGTTGCTCACCTTCCAACTGCCATAGACGTGCCGTCGACCGTGGCAGCTCTCGAACGCCCGGCCGGAGTAGTTCATCGTGCGCTGCGCGTTGAACTTCTTGGTGAGCGGGATGCCCTTCTCGAGGGCCGCTGCCGCGGTGAAGGCCTTGAAGGTGGACCCTGCCTGGTATCCCTGGGCCCCGCCCATCGATGGCTCGACGGAGTAGTTCCAGTAGGTTTCGCCCTTCCTGATCCTGGCACCCATCACCGGTCGGCTCTGCGCCATGGCGATGATCAGTCCGGTGCCGGGTTGGATCATGTCCATGGTCGAGATCACCGGGTCCCTCGGGTCGATGACCCGGTTGATGGCCTTCTGCGCTGTCCGCTGGCTCCTCTGGTCGATCTTGGTCTGGACCGTGAGCCCGCCCCTCTTGATCATGTTGACCCGATCCTCGACCGTTCGCCCGAGGCTCGGCGACTTCTCCAGCGACTGCTCCACGTACTGGCAGAGGAACGGATACTTCGTGCCGACGCACCCGTTGCGGACGGTGGTGACCTTCGTGCGGTCGAACCTGACCTTCTTGGCAGCGGTGGCCTGGCCCGGTGTGATCACCGCCAGCTCCGCCATCCGGTTCAGCACCTCGTCGCGTCGTTGCATGGCGGCGGCCAGGTCGCGAACAGGGTTATGGGCATCGGGGTTCTGCACCAGCCCGGCCAGCATCGCGGCCTGCGGCAGGCTGAGCTTGGCGGCACTGATGCCGAAGTAGTGACGGGCGGCCGCCTCGACGCCGTAGGCGCCGTCGCCGTAGTAGGCGATGTTGAGATAGCGCTCGAGGATCTGGTCCTTATTGAGCTTCTGCTCCAGCGACGTGGCGTAGCGCAGTTCCTGGATCTTTCGGGCGTAGGTCGTCTCCTGGGCCGCCTTGATCCCTTCCAGGTCCCCGGCCTGCCGGGCCTTCTCGATCTGCACCATCTTGACGTACTGCTGCGTGATCGTTGAGCCGCCCTGGGTGGGTCCGCCCGCGGAGGAGTTGCGGATGAAGGCTCGCAACGTCGCCTTGACGTCCAGCGCGCCGTGCTCGTAGAAGCGGTGGTCCTCGATGGCCAGCTGCGCCTGCCGCATGATCGGAGCGATCTTCGACAGCGGTACGTACACCCGGTTCTGGTCGTACAGGTAGGCCAGCACCGAGCCATCCCCCAGCAGGATCTTGGAGCCCTCTGGTTGGGGCGGCGTCACCAGGGCCTCGGGGAGACTCTCAAGCTCCCGTGCGGCCGCTCGGCTGCCCATCCCGGCAAGACCTGCGACGGGGACGACGAGCCCGGCCACCAGCACCCCGACCAGCACGCTGGTGACGAGGAACATCGCCAGCGCATAGCCGAGGTGCAGGATGCGCTTCGGGGTGCCGAGCATGACGCCAGGCTACGATCAGAGCGCTGGAAAGTGAGTAACAAACAGGCAACGTTGCGTTGCCCAGCGGTCGGCAGGTCGACCCGGGTCAGTAGAGGGTGGCGAGCCTGGCCCGCACAATCCGGAAGCGGCGCAGCAGCCCCCAGGTGCAGTTGAGCAGCATCAGCACTCCGGCGGCGCTCGCGACCAGGATCAGCGACTCGTCCCCCGCCAGCACGGCCCAGCTGAACCAGAGCACCTGGTTCAGCACGTTCATGAACAGGAACGGCAACGAGACGCCGCGGATGTTCGGGGCGTTGACCAGCAGTTGGAACTGCACCAGCTGGGCGATGGCCGACGGCAGGAAGGCCGCGATGGCGAACGCCAGCGGCCCCGCCCAGACGTCGAGGGCGACCGTGACCGCGCCGAGCGCGAGACCGGGCGCCAGCAACGGCAACCAGCTCAGCTGACGGTCCCGCCGGATCAGCCCGAGAATGGTCACCACACAGGACAGCAGGACGAGGTTGGGCAACCAGATGTTCGGGTGTGCGAACAGCACTCCGTGGCTGGCCCAGGCGAGGTTGGTCCCCACCATGGTCTGCCAGGCCATCACCGAGACGCCGGCCGAGGTCCGGGACCGAAGGAGCCGGATGACCTGAGGGGCGAAGACGCAGGCGCTGTAGACGCCCGCCGCCCAGCCGAGGGATTCGATGATCATGATCGTGCTTTCTTGCAGCGCGCGGCTGCACCTGGGACAGAACGGGACAGGAACGGCGACGCTGCCGGAATTTGCCGCCCGCTCGAAGCTGCCGCGGGGCCGATGATCATCGGGGTTCGGACGGGACCAGACTAGGGCCCCGATCGCCCCGCCGACAACTCGACGCGCAAATCACCGACAAGATCGACAATCGTCCTCAATCCAGCGACTCTTGAGCAGCCGAAACCACTGCCACGGCAAGGAAACAGCCATCCGGCACCAGGCGGTCTGAGCCTGTCGAAGACCCCGATGCCCACGCGGTCTGAGCCTGTCGAAGACCCCGAAACTGATGCCCTTCGACAAGCTCAGGGCGCGGATGGCAACCACGTGGTCTGAGCCTGTCGAAGACCCACTGGCAACGCCCTTCGACAAGCTCAGGGCGCGGATGGCAACCACGTGGTCTGAGCCTGTCGAAGACCTGGAACTGACGCCCTTCGACAAACTCAGGGCGCGGATGGCAACCACGTGGTCTGAGCCTGTCGAAGACCCCGAAACTGATGCCCTTCGACAAGCTCAGGGCACGGATGGCAACCACGTGGTCTGAGCCTGTCGAAGACCCCGGAACTGGCGCCCTTCGACAAGCTCAGGGCACGGGTGCAGAACCGCCCTTCGACGGGCTCAGGGCACGGGTGCAGAACCGCCCTTCGACAAGCTCAGGGCACGTGCGTTGAACCGCCCTTCGACAGGCTCAGGGGGTGGTTAGCCGGCGTCGCTGAACTCCACGTGATGGTTCTCGGTGGGCGTGGACTCGGCGTCGGACGCCGCGGGTTGCGCCTTGGGCCGGCGAGGTGCCGGCAGACCCTCACGGATCTGGTCGAAGGCGACCTGGAGGAGTTCTGGCAACAGCTTGGGGTCAGCCCCCGACAGTGCCCACATCCGCGTCGCCGACTTGACGCCGGCGATGGCAGCGGCGGTCACCAGCCAGGGGTACATGTCGCTGTCGACGTCGGTCCCGGATCTGGTCGCCACCGCCTCCCGCAACGCCGCTTCGAAGTCCTCGTACTGGGCCGTCTGGAACGGCCGCAGCGAAGGATGCTGCTCCGCCAGCGCCATCTTCTGGAGACTCAGTGTCAGCTGTTCCGGCGAGACGACCTTGGCCCTCTCGATCAGGATGGTGGCCAACGCCTTCAGCGTCGGCTCGGCCGGGTCGACAGCGAGAAAGTCCTCGATGATGCCCGGCGTGTCCTGAGTTCCGGCGGCGACAACCGCCTCCTCCTTGCAGGTGAAATAGTTGGAAAACGTCCGTGGCGAGACGAACGCCACATGGGCGATCTCCTCGATGGTGACGTGGTCAAGGCCCTTTTCCAGGGCCAGTTGTAGGGCAGCGTCCGCGATTGACTCGCGGGTCATCTGCTTCTTCATCTCTCTTAGGCCGATCCCCGATTCGCTCATGGTCACCACTGTAACCCCTGGTGCACAGGCAGCGAAGTTGCAGATCTCGCAAACTTCGCAAACTTTGAGACTTGACGTCGGAGGAGCTCGGCTGGGGCCGACTCGGGGATGTCCACGAGGGTCCTTTCTTGAGGTTGGGCCGCACATCTTGAGTGGACCTTAAGGTCTTCTTGAGGCCCAGGAAAGGCGGTACTGCGCCTCAGGGACATCCCTCAGCGCACTCAAGCGGGGGCAAGCAAACCACTTCCGTCACCTAAACAGCAAGTTCGCCGCCCCAACAAGTTTGCATATCCCGCAAACTTCTGTCAGAGTTCTCATCAACGCCGATCCACTCGGACCGGCACACAAACTTCGTTACTCCGGGAGCATCCGGGGTCGCTAACCCAAGGAGTCACCATGACCGGTGCAGTCGCCTACCTGTACACCATCCTCGGCTTCGTCCAGGACCGTTTCGAGGGACGTAAGGACCGCGGCGCGACCGCTGTCGAGTACGGCCTGCTCGTCGGCCTGATCGCTGTCGTCATCATCGTCGCCGTCACCACCCTCGGTGGGCAGCTGAACGCGCTGTTCACCTCGGTCAGCAACAAGCTGCCGGCCGCTCCGGCCGCTCCGTGAGCCATCGGCTCCACGGGTGAATGCCCCGGCGCAGCACCCCGCTCCAGGGGTGCTGCGCCGGGCCTCACCAGGCCAGCTGGATCACATCTACCGGGGGGAAGAGATGAAACGCCAACGCAGTGAACGCGGGGCCGCCGTTGTGGAGTTCGCCCTGATCGTCCCGATGCTGCTGCTGCTCGTGTTGGGGATCGCCGAGTTCGGCCGGGCCTACAACATCCAGACCACCCTGTCGGGCGCCGCCCGCGAAGGCGTCCGGGTGATGGCGCTGAACAACAACGTCGCCGCCGCCAAGACGGCAGCAAAGAATGCAGCACCGACGCTCAACCTGACGGACACGCAGATCAGCGTCACGCCCGGCACCTGCGTGGTCACCGCCGCGACACCGACGCCCACGGCGACGGTGCAGGTCACCTATCCGATGAGCTTCCTCAGTGGGTTCTTCGGTACCACCATCACACTCAGGGGAAAGGGAGTCATGCGGTGCAACGGCTGAAAAGTCCGCGTCGGAAGACGGAGCGCGGCGCTGTCAGCGTCATGGTCGCGCTGCTGATCATCCCGCTGATGGGTTTCGCCGCCATCTCCATCGACGTCGCGGGCATGTGGGCCGAACGTCAGCAGCTGCAGGCGGGTGCCGACGCGGCCGCCCTCGCCATCGCTCAGGACTGTTCCCGCAACAACTGCGGGACGCCCTCTCAGACCGCGCTGACCTTTGCCAGCGCCAACCTCAACAACGGCACGGCCACGCCGATCGTCATCACTCCCGCGCTGGCTCCGTCGACGGGTCACGTCACAGTGCAGAACTTCGGGATCAGCAAACACATGTTCGCGCCGGTCCTCGGGATCAATCAGAAGACGGTCAGCGCACAGTCGTCTGCCAATTGGGCCTACCCCAGCGGCGGGACGATGGTGCTGCCGTTGACGTTCTCCTGGTGCGAGTTCAAAGCCCAGACCGGCGGCGGGGTTCCCTCCGGGACGACAGAGCGAACCGTCTACTTGAGCAAGAGTTCCGGCACCTCGTGCACGGGACCATCGAACAACGTGGTCCCCGGCGGGTTCGGCTGGGTCGATCCCGATGCCGGCGCCTGCAGCAAGAACAGCCTCATCTCGGCCGTTCTCACCTCCAGCACTGGCAACTCTCTGCCGTCCGGCTGCAGCACAGCCGATTTCCAGGCGCAACAGAACAAGACGGTGCTGCTGCCGATCTTCGACCAGGCCGGCGGTACGGGAAACAACGCCTGGTACAAGATCTACGGCTACGCAGCCTTCAAGATGACCGGTTACTACTTCGCCGGCCAGTATTCCTGGAATCCCCCCTGCAGTGGCAGCGAGCGCTGCATCAAGGGATATTTCACCAAGTTCGTGGACCTGACGGAGGCCTACACCTCCAGTCCCACCGCCCCCCAGCTGGGGGCGGCCATCGTGTCCCTCACCCAATAAGAGAGTCTCATCGTGAAACGTCGTCTCATCGCCGCCGTCGTGGCGGTCGTCCTGGCCGCGGTCGGAGCGGTGCTGGTGTTCGGCTACGTCGCCGCCGCGGACCAGCGGGCCATGGCCGGGATGCGGACCGTCAACGTCCTGGTGGTCAGCAAGCCCATCCCCGAGGGAACGTCCGGCGACCAGCTGACGAACCTCGTCACCGTCAAGACGCTGCCGGCCTCGGCGGTACCGGCCGGCATCGTGACCACCCTGGCCGAGATCAAGGGCCGGGTGGCCAACACCGAGCTGCAGCCGGGTGAGCAGCTGCTCGCCTCCCGGTTCGTCGACCCGGCCTCGCTGGCCCAGGCCGGCACAGTGGAGGTGCCCAAGGGGCTGCAGCAGGTGTCCGTCCTGCTGGACTCCCAGCGGGTGCTCGGCGGCAACCTCAACGCGGGCGACACGGTGGGCGTCTTTCTCTCGCTTGAGGGTGGTGGGACCCACCTGCAGCTGCACAAGGTGCTGGTGACCCGGGTCCAGGGTGGTCTCACGCCCGCACCCTCGACGGACACCAAGGACGCGGCAGCAACGCCGGCCCCGCTGCCCCAGGGTAGCGTCATGGTCACCCTGGCCGTCAGCGCCCGCGACGCCGAAAAGATCGTCTTCACCGCCGAGAACGGCCACATCTGGCTGTCTCACGAAACCAAGGACGCCGCAGAGAGCGGCACCAGTGTCGTCACCGGAAAGAGCGTGTTCCAATGAGTCGCATCGTTCTCGCTACCGCTTCTGCCGAGCTCGAGGAGCTGATCCACGACGCCACCGGCGGCAACTACCTGGCGCTGCCGCAGGGCCCGCTCCCGCTCGACCCGTCGGCGTTGTTCGCGCAGCTCAACGGTGCCCCGGCGCCTGAGGTGGTCGTCCTCGACTGCCAGCTGGACGCAGGGCAGGCGCTCGAGCTGGCGGCCGGCTTCCACCAGCAGCACCCGCAGATCAGCGTCGTGCTGGTCAGTGACCAGGGTCCGGAGCTCGCCCTCGACGCGCTGCGCGCCGGTGTGCGGGACATCGTGAACCCGTCCACCGACGTGCTGCATCTTCGCTCGACCCTCGACCGTGCTGCCCAGGCTGCCCGGATCCAGGCGGTCGTGGCGCTGCCCGTTCAGGGCCAGTCCGCCGCCACGGGTCGACCCGCTGGCCGGGTGATCAGCGTCGTCTCCCCCAAGGGTGGTGTGGGCAAGACCACCGTCGCCACGAACATCGCCGTCGGTCTCGCCCAGACGGCACCGAACTCCACCGTGCTGGTCGACCTGGACATCCAGTTCGGCGACGTTGCGAGCGCACTGGATCTGGAGCCGGAGTACTTCCTGGCTGAGGCCGTCCAAGGCTCGGCGAAGAGCGACTCGATGGTGCTCAAGACCTTCCTGACCCAGCACCAGACCGGCCTGTACGCCATCTGCGCCCCGGACTCGCCGGCGGACGCCGACGGCATCACCAGTGAGGACGTCAGCCACCTGCTGCAGACGCTGGCCGCCGAGTTCCGCTACGTCGTGGTGGATACCGCACCGGGTCTCTCCGAGCACACCCTGGCAGCGCTGGACCAGACGAGCGATCTCGTCCTGCTCACCAGCATGGACGTGCCGGGCGTACGTGGCATGCGCAAGGAGCTGGACACACTGGCCCAGCTGGACATGCTCGTCGAACGGCGCCAGGTGGTGCTGAACTTCGCCGACAACGGGTCGCTGCTGTCGGTGGCCGACGTCGAGGTCACCATCGGCGCCTCCGTCGACCTCGAGCTTCCCCGCTCCAAGGCGGCCATCACCGCAGTCAACCAGGGCGTCCCGCTGCTGCAGAGCGGCGTGAAAGACCCGCTCACCAAGCAGCTCCGCAAACTCGTCGAGCGGCTGGTCGCAGCCGGGGGTCAGGACCTGCTGCCGGTCGAGGCCGTTCCGCTGCAGATCCCGGTCGAGGCCAAGGCCGTCAAGGTCCACCCCAAGCGGGCAGCCTCCCGTTGGCGCCGCACCCGGCAGGTCGTGGCCTGATGAACCTCTCCGAGCGCCTGCACAAGGCCCGCACCGGTGAGTCGACGCCACAGCGTCAGCCTGCACCCGAGCCGGTGGCCACCGCGGTCAGCCCGACCGTGGCCACCGCACCGCGTCCCGCGGCCACCGCCGCCGTCGCAACCGCGGCGCCGGCCCGGCGGCCCGAGCCGATGATCGTCACTGCCGGCAGCGACCCGCTGACCAAGCTGAAGGATCGGGCGGCCACCGCTCTGTTCGCCCGGATGGGTGCCCGGCTGAACGACCCGTCGCTCAGCGAGCAGCAGCTGCACGCACTGGTCCGCTCCGAGCTGAACCATGTCGTCGAGGAGGAGAAGGTCCCGCTCACCGCAGAGCAGCAACAGCGACTGATCCGCGACGTCCAGGACGAGGTCCTCGGCCACGGGCCGCTGCAGCGTCTACTGGACGACCCGACGGTGACCGAGATCATGGTCAACGGCCCGGACATGGTCTATGTCGAGCAGGACGGCAAGCTGACCAGGGCCCAGGCCGGGTTCGCCTCCGAGGAGCACCTCCGCCGGATCATCGAGCGGATCGTGTCCCGCGTCGGGCGGCGGATCGATGAGTCGTCCCCGCTGGTCGACGCCCGGTTGGCGGACGGCTCTCGGGTCAACGCGGTGATCGCGCCGCTGGCGTTTAACGGCTCGTCGCTGACCATTCGGAAGTTCTCCAAGGACCCGTTCAAGGTCAACGACCTGATCAACTTCGGGACGCTGTCACCGGAGATGGCCGAGCTGCTGCAGGCCTGCGTCGAGGCGCGGCTCAACATCATCGTCTCCGGCGGTACGGGCACCGGCAAGACGACCCTGCTCAATGTCCTCTCGTCCTTCATCCCCGAAGGCGAGCGGATTGTCACCATCGAGGACGCCGTCGAGCTGCAGCTGCAGCAAGAGCATGTCGTGCGGCTCGAGAGCCGTCCGCCCAACATCGAGGGTAAGGGTGAGATCGGCATCCGCGAACTGGTGCGCAACTCGCTGCGTATGCGTCCCGACCGCATCGTCGTCGGCGAGGTCCGCGGGGGGGAGAGCCTGGACATGCTGCAGGCCATGAACACCGGCCACGACGGGTCGTTGTCGACCGTGCACGCCAACTCTCCGCGCGACGCGATCGCCCGGCTCGAGACGCTGGTGCTGATGGCCGGGATGGACCTGCCGCTGCGGGCCATCCGCGAGCAGATCGCCTCGGCCGTCGACGTCATCGTCCAGCTGTCCCGGCTTCGGGACGGCACCCGCCGGGTGACGGCCGTCACCGAGGTCCAGGGCATGGAGGGACAGACGGTCACCCTGCAGGATGCCTTCCTGTTCGACTTCTCCGCCGGCGTGGACGCCAGCGGCAAGTTCCTCGGCAAGCCCATCGCAACCGGTGTCCGTCCACGTTTCACCGACCGCTTCGACGAGATGGGCATCACCCTCTCACCGCGCGTCTTCGGCACCCCCAGCCAGCGGCAGGGTCTGCGATGACGTCTCTGCTGACCCCCTTCCAGCTGGCCATGGCGGGCGTGGCTGTCTGCTCGCTGGCCGTGCTGATGGTCGTCTACCTGGTGCTGGCGCCCGGACCGGCCCGGCTGCCGTTGGCGCGCCGGCGGCTGGGTGCGGCACCTGAGCTGGGACCGCTTGCCAAGGCGACCGCGGGTGCGACGGCGATCATCGACCGCGCCCTCAGCCGACGCGGTGGCGCGGGTGCCACCGCCGCCGCGCTGGAGCGGGCCGGCGTGAAGACCCGGATGCAGGACTTCGCGCTGCTCGTCATCGTCTCTGCGCTCTCCGCTGCGGCGATCGGTGTGCTGCTGGCGGGGCCGCTGCTCGGACTGCTGCTCGCGCTGGCCGTACCGGTGCTGGCCAAGGTGATGCTGGGTGTGCTCGCCAGCCGACGCCAGCGCGCGTTCGCCGACCAGTTGGAGGACTCTCTGCAGCTGATGGCCAGCAGCCTCCGGGCCGGTCACAGCCTGTTGCAGGCGCTGAACTCCGTGGCCCGCGAGGCGGAGGAGCCGACGTCGGAGGAGTTCGCGCGGATCATCAACGAGACCCGGGTCGGCCGCGAGGTCGGCCAGGCGTTGGAGGAGACCGCGCAGCGGATGGACAGCGAGGACTTCGTCTGGGTGACCCAGGCGATCGCCATCAACCGCGAGGTCGGCGGCAACCTCGCCGAGGTGCTGGACGGTGTCGGCCACACCATCCGCGAACGCAACCAGATCCGTCGCCAGGTGAAGGCGCTCAGCGCCGAGGGCACCCTGTCGGCCTACGTGCTGATGGCGCTGCCGTTCGGCATCGGCGGCTTCCTGATGTTCTCCAACCCGGCCTACATGGCCAAGTTCACCCAGAGCTACGTCGGCTACGGTCTGATCCTTGCCGGTGTCATCCTGCTGACCGTGGGCGGCCTCTGGCTGCGCAAGGTCGTCAGCTTCAAGTTCTGATTCGTTCGCGTCCCCAGGAGGACAGATCGCCGTGCCACCCATCATCTTGATCGCCACCGCCGCGATCAGCCTGTCCCTGCCGTTGCTGGCATGGTCGCTGTTCGCCCGCCCGGACCGGATGCACCAGCAGGTGATGACCAACCTGCAGCGTGGCCTGCAGCGAACGGACCGGGAGGCGAACCTGGACGCGCTGAGCGCAGCCGAACGTCCGAGCGGACTGACGGCGCTGGCCAGGCGGCTCAGCCCTCCCGGTACCGCTCAGCGGCTCGACCGACTGCTGGCCGGAGCCGGGCGGCCGGCAGCCTGGCCGCTCGAGCGGCTGATGGTGACCAAGCTCCTGCTCGCCCTGGTGGCCGGCGGACTCGGCCTGCTCTACGTCAGCTCCAAGCCCACCGCCCTGGTGGTGGCGATCACAATCATCGTCACCGTTGTCGCCTACTTCCTGCCCGAGCTGCTGCTGCAGAGCCGCGGCAAGGAACGCAACCAGAAGATCGCCCTGGAGCTTGCCGACACCCTCGACCAGATGACCATCGCCGTGGAGGCCGGCCTCGGCTTCGACTCCGCGATGGCGCGGGCCGGGAAGAACGGCAAGGGCCCGCTGGCCGAGGAGCTGGTCCGCACCCTGCAGGACATCCAGATGGGCCGCTCCCGGCGTCAGGCGTACGAGGCGTTGGCGACGCGGACCGACACCGCGGACCTGCGCCGGTTCATCCGGGCCGTGATCCAGGCCGACGCGTATGGCATCTCGATCGCCGACGTGCTTCGCACCCAGGCGGCGGAGATGCGGATGAAGCGGCGCCAGCGGGCCGAGGAGAAGGCCATGCAGATCCCGGTGAAGGTGATCTTCCCGCTGATGCTCTGCATCCTGCCGGTCCTCTTCATCGTGCTGCTCGGGCCAGCCGTGATGGACATCATCAAGGCGTTCAGCTGACCCCGTGGGTACCCAGATCGTCGTCCTGACCGCCGTCGTGAGCGGACTGGCAGCGGCCGGCCTCAGTCCCTGGCTCCGCGCGCTCGCCGACTCCAGTTCGGGCTGGCTCCGCCCTGTCGTTCCCGCCAGCCTGGCGGTGGCTGCCGGCGCCGGTGCCGCGGCGGTCGCGACCGGTGCGGCCGAGTTGGTCGGCTTCGCCCTGCTGGCCCTCGGTTGCGCGTTGCTGGCGGCCGTTGACCTGGCGTCGGAGCGGCTGCCGGACCTCATCGTCGGTCCGCTCTACCCACTGCTGCTGGTCCCGCTGACCGTCGCTGCCGCCCTGCACCAGGAGTGGAGTCGGCTCGGCCGGGCCGCCGTCGCCGCGGCCGTCCTGTTGGTCTGCTACTTCGTGCTCGCGTTCATCTCGCCGTCCAATCTCGGGCTCGGCGACGTCAAGCTCGCCGGCGTGCTGGGGGCATTCCTCGGCTGGCTGGGCTGGTCACCGGTTCTGCTCGGCAGCCTGGCGGCCTTCGCACTCAGTGCCGTGACCGCCCTGGTGCTCCTGGTCGCTGTCCGGGCCGACCGGCGCAGGTCCTACCCGTTCGGACCGTTGATGGTGGCGGGCGCGGCCGTCGGCGCGGCCTGGGGACCCTTCTTCCTGTAGGTTGTCGCCCGGTCGGGAGCCGACTGGGCTAGAGCGGCAGGGTGGGAGGCATGGCTCCTTCCAGCTCGAGCAGCCGGCGCTTCGTCTCCAGACCACAGCCCGGGTCGCCGCCGGAGTAGCCACCGAGTCCGTCGTGGGCCACCACCCGGTGGCACGGGATGATCAACGGCAGCGGGTTCGCGCCCATGATCGACCCGATGGCCCGGGCCGGCACTCCCGATCCGCTGCGGGCGGCCAGCTCACCGTAGCTGATGGTCTGGCCGTAGCCGACCGTCGCCACCAGCGTCAGCAGCACCGTCCGCGTACTGCCCACCAGACCAACCAGGTCCATCGGCAGTTCGAACACCTGTCGCTCGCCCGCGAAGTACTCGCGGAGCTGCCGCAACGCCGCCCCCAGCGTCGGGTCCCGACCTGACGTCGCCGCATCGCCCGCCTTAAGCTGCCAGCCGACCCGCCGGACACCAGCCGGGCCCGCAATCACCCGGACCGTCCCGACCGGGCTCTCCAACTGGTCGGAGAACAGCTCACTGGACATGATCCCAACCTACGTGCCGGGACTGACACCTGTGCAGCGCCGATCGCGGGGCTGACCCGACGCTCAGCCTGACAGTGTGCTTACGCTGATAGGGCGCTGGGCAGCCGGTGCTCGAAGTCCAGGATGGCCACCCAGTCCGGAACGATCCGGATCCGGGCCATCGGCTGACCGCGCAGCTGGTCGGCCCAGGCCCTCCCCTGCTCCGCCCCGAAGTATCGCTCCGCCGCCGCTGCATACTCCGAGGACAGATCGTCCAGCATCTCGACGGTTGCCCTGCCGCGCAACGACAGAACGTGGTACGGGTACGAGTTACTGTCGATGGTGACGGCCACCTCGGGACGGGCGGCCAGCGCCTTGAGCTTCGGTGCCCGTGGCGGGGTGCCGAGGACTATCGCCGTACCGTCCCAGTGGAACCAGACCGGCACGACTCGAGGCGTGCCGTCCAGCCAGGTGTAGGCCAGCCGGGCCGGTACCGCCGCGGTCAGCATCTCCTGGGCCACCGGATCGTTGAGAAGGGAGACGTCCCCCTGCGCTGTGCTCATGTCGTGCTCCTTCGCCGCTGCCTCACCGTCGACGTTACGCGCCTCGGTAGGGCCGTGGAAGGGGTCACGCCGCCCGGATCCGGCGCCCTCAGCGACTCGGCTCGACCACCAGTCCGGCGTCTGCGACACCGATCGCTCCGGACAGGATCTCCTCGGCGTAGTGGCAGGCCACCCGTCTGCCCGGAGCGAGCTCGACCAGCTCCCGAAGAACGGGTTCCTCGGTGTCGCACCGGGTCTCCTGGCGGAACGGGCAGCGGGTGTGGAAGCGGCAGCCACTGGGCGGGTTGGCCGGGCTGGGCAGGTCGCCACGCAGCAGGATCCGCTCGCGTTGGTCCTCCACCACCGGGTCCGGGATGGGGATCGCCGACATCAGCGCGATCGTGTACGGGTGCAGCGGCCGGGCGTAGAGGTCGTCGCTGGCCGCCTCCTCCACCAGCCGGCCGAGGTACATCACACCGATGGTGTCGCTGATGTGCCGCACCACGGCAAGATCATGAGCGATGACGATGTAGGTCAGGCCGAGCAGATCCTGCAGATGCTCGAGGAGGTTGATCACCTGAGCCTGCACCGAGACGTCCAGCGCGCTGACCGGCTCGTCGGCGATGACCAGATCCGGGTTCAAGATCATCGCGCGGGCGATGCCGACCCGCTGCCGCTGACCACCGGAGAACTCATGCGGATACTTGGCCAGCGCGGCCCGCGGCAGCCCCACCACCTCAAGCATCGACGCCACCTTGGCCAGGTGGCTGGAGGGGCTGTCGGCACCGAACTCCGCCTTGTCCGCCTCCGACAGACCGTGCGTCTTCAGCGGTTCCATCAACAGACTCTGAATGCTCATCCTCGGGTCCAGGCTGGCCAACGGATCCTGGAACACCATCTGCATTCGGCGTCGGGTCAGCCGCAGCTGCTCCCGGCCCAGCCCGTTGATGTTCTGGCCGTCGAAGATCACCGTGCCACCAGTGGGCTCCTCCAGTCGCAGCACGGCCCGGCCGAAGGTCGACTTGCCACAGCCCGACTCCCCCACCAGGCCGTAGGTCTCCCCACGCCTGACCTGCAGGTCGACCCCATCCACGGCGCGCACATGGCCGATGGTCCGGTCGAAGACCAGCCCCTTCTTGATCGGGAAGTGCACCTGAAGGCCGCTGACTGCAAGTAGGACCCCGGCGTCGGTCATCTGCCCGGGATCGGGGACCTTCTCACTCATCGCAGCTCCCTGGGCTCGGATGCCTCATCGGTCGGATTCTCGGCGGCCGGATGGATACACCGGACCTGGTGCCCGCTGCGACCCATCTGGACGAGCTCCAGCCCGCCGACGATGCAGTCCTCCTGCACGTGTGCGCATCGCGGCGCGAAGGCGCAGGCCCGCGACCAGGCAACGGTGTCCCTCGGCGTCCCGGGAATCGGGTGCAGCGGCTCGCCCCTGGGCGCGTCCAGCCGTGGGATGGAGTTCAGCAGCCCCTCGGTGTAGCGGTGGCGGGGATGTTCGAAGAGCTCCCGTCGCCCGGCTGACTCGACGATCCGCCCGGCGTACATGACGTTGACGGAGTCGCACAGACCGGCCACCACACCGAGGTCGTGGGTGATCATGATCATCGCCGTGCCCGACTCGGTGACCAGCTCCTTGAGCAGCTCGAGCACCTGGGCCTGGATGGTCACGTCCAGCGCGGTGGTCGGCTCGTCGCAGATCAGCAGGGCCGGCTTGCAGGCCAGGGCGATGGCGATCAGTGCCCGTTGCCGCATGCCGCCGGAGAGCTGATGCGGATATTCACGCAACCGCCGGGCCGGGTCGGGGATGCCGCAACGACGCAGCAGATCCTCCGCCTCGGTCCGGGCATCGGCTCGGGAGATGTCCTGGTGTCGACGCAGCACCTCGGTCACCTGCAGCCCGATCGGGATGACCGGGTTGAGCGAGCTCATCGGATCCTGGAACACCATCGCGAGGTCACGCCCCCGCAGAGCCGACATCTGGTTGGCGTTCAACGCCAGCAGGTCCCGACCACGGTAGAGAACCTCGCCGCTGACCCTGCTGGTCCGCTCCGGCAACAGTCCCATCACCGCCATCGCCGTGACCGACTTGCCACTTCCAGACTCACCGACGACACCGACGACCTCCCCCGGCCTGACGGTGAACGACACCCCGTCCACCGCGGTCGTCGGCACCGTACCGCGCCGCTGGAACTGGACCTGCAGGTCCCTGATCTCCAGCAGCACCTCGTCGCGGTTGACGGGCTCCCGGGCCCCACGCCTGGTCACGCGGGTCGTGGTCGAGCTCATGGTCATCGCCTCGACTTCGGATCGAGTGCTTCGCGCAGCGCCTCACCGAGGAGGGTGAAGCCGAGCGCCGTGACGGCGATGCAGGCGCCGGGCAGCAGAGTCAGATGCGGGTCACTCTGCAGCCGGTCCTGGGCCTTGACCAGCATCCGCCCCCATTCGGCCACGGTCGGATCCGGTGCACCGAGGCCGAGATAGGACAGTGCGGCCACCTCGATGATGGCTGTGGCCAGGGTGAGGGTGGCCTGCACGATCACCGGGCCGAGGGAGTTGGGCAGCACATGGCTCATCACGATGGTCCGCCTCCGCAGCCCCAAGGAGCTGGAGGCCAGCACGTAGTCCTGACCGCGCTGAGACAGCATCGAGCCCCGCAGCAGCCTGGCGAAGATGGGGACCTGGGCGACGGCGATGGCGATCATGATCGCGCTCGGCCGACGGCCCATCACCGCAGCGACACTGACCGCCAGCAGCAGGGCGGGGATGGACAACATGATGTCGACCAGCCGCATCACCAGGGTGTCGGTCCAACCGCCGAAGGCACCGGCGATACTGCCGATCACGAACCCGCCGAGCAGACCCAGCGCGGTGGACACCACCCCGATGATCAAGGACTGGCGGGCACCGAAGATGAGCTGGGTGTACAGGTCCGAGCCGAACGGGTCCAGCCCGAGCAGATGACCCGGCGAGGCCCCGGGCACGTCGGTCGGGGTGACCTGGCCGATCCAGGCGCTGTTGGCCGGGTCGTAGGGGGCGATCAGCGGAGCGAAGACCGCGACCACGACGAAGGCCAGCACGATGATCGCACCGAGGATGGCCGAGGGGTTGCGCCGCAGCCGCTCGAACGCACCCTGCCAGAGGCTGGTGCCCCGCTCGTCGCTGACGCCGTCACCCATGATCGCGGACAGCGATGCCGGGCGTCCGGTTGCAGAAGGGTCGGTGACGGTCATGCGGTACGCAACCTCGGGTCGATGAGTCCGTACAACAGGTCGACGGCCAGGTTCACCAGGGCGTAGACCACCGCGATGAACAGGATGAAGCCCTGCAGGACGGCGAAGTCCAGACTGCTGATGGCGGTGAACAGATAGCTGCCGATGCCGTTGATCGCGAACACCGACTCGGTCAGCACCGCACCGGCGAGCAGCGCACCCGCCTGGAGGCCGATCACTGTGGTGACCGGCAGCATGGCGTTGCGCAGCACGTGCCGCCGGGTGATCACCCGGCGGGCCAGTCCCTTGGCGTTGGCAGTGCGGACGTAGTCCTCGTTCAGCACGTCGATGACCGACGCCCGGGTCATCCGGACGATGATCGCGAGCGGGATCGACCCGAGCGCGATGGCTGGCAGGATGAGGTGCAGGACGGCGTCCCAGGCAGCGTCCCACTCACGGGTGATGAGGCCATCGAGCACGTAGAAGTTGGTGATGTGGGTCGCGTCGATCCGCGCGTTCTGCCGGCCGGAGGAGGGCAGGAAGGCCAGGTCCGACAGCGGAAAGCCGAAGACGCTGCCGGGCAGACCGACCGCGAAGACCACCTTCAGCAGGTAGGCCAGCACGAAGACCGGGATCACCACACCGAGCAGCGAGCCGCCCACCGTGATCGTGTCCAGCAGGCCGCCGGCCCGTTTGGCGGCGAAGTAGCCGAGCGGGATACCGACGGCGATGGCGAAGATGAGCGCAGCGACCGCGAGCTCGATGGTCGCCGGGAACCGCTCGAGGAAGGTGCCGAGCACCGGTTCGCCGGTTCGCGGCGAGACCCCGAAGTCGCCCGACAGCAGCGCCTTGGTGTAGATGAAGTACTGCTGCCACAGCGGCTTGTTGAAGCCGTACACCTCGTTCAGCCGGGCGATTGAGTCCGGCGTGGCCTTCTCCCCCAGCAGCGCGCGCGCCGGGTCGCCGGGGAGCGCCCGGAGCCACATGAACAGCAGAATGCTCAGGCCGAACAACACCGGCACCATCAGCAGCAGTCGCCTGACGGCGAATCTCAACATCGGTGGCCCTCTCGTCCGCGCGGGCTGGCTTCAGACCCGGCGAGGGACGGCTCGGTCAGAGCCGTCCCTGCCATGGCCTGTGGGTTGATCAGGTGCTGACGGCAGCTCACCGATCAACGGTGATGTTGCTCCACACCTCATCCTGGACCGGGCTGGCGACGTAGCCCTTGACGCCCTTGCCAAAGGCGAGCGACGGCGCCGGGTGGGCGATCGGGACGCCGGGAGCGTAGTCCGCGATCTCCTTGTTGATCTGCTTGTACAGCGGGGTCTGCTCTTCACGCGTGGGCAGCTCGCGGGCCTTCTTCAGGTCGGCGAACAGCTTCGGGTTGTCGAAGCCCCACTCGTTGGACTTGGCACCGAAGAAGACGCCGATGAAGTTGTCCGGGTCGTTGTAGTCGCCGGTCCAGCCGAGCAGGTGGATGTCCCGCTTGGTGGTTCCCTCCGGGGACTGAGCCAGGTCGAGGTAGTCCGGGCTCCACTTGGCGGCCACCGGGGTGATCTTGATGCCGACCGCCTCCAGCTGGGACTTGATGGCGACGAAGGTGTCCTCCGGCGTCGGCATGTAGGGCCGGGAGACACCGGTCGGGTAGGCGAACCGCAGGGTCAGGTTCTCCGCTCCGGCCTCCTTGAGCAGCTTCTTGGCCTTGGTCGGGTTGTAGGCGTAGTCGGTCACGCCTTCCTCGTAGCCTTCAACCATCGACGGCATGAACTCCTTGGCCGGTGCGGACCCTTCGGGCAGCGACTGCTTGACCACGGCAGCCTTGTCGATCGCATAGCTGATCGCCTGCCGGACCTTGAGGTTCTTCAGCGCCTTGTTCTTCTGGTTGAACCCGAGGTAGAGGATGTTGAACGCTGGCCGGTTCTCGATCTGGAAGCCCTTGTCCTTCAGCGCCTGGACATCGGCGGGAGCCACCAGGTCGTAGCCGTCGATGTTGCCCGCCTCCAGCTCCTGGGTGCGAGCCTTCGGATCACTGATGGTGCGGATGATGACCTTGCTGACCTTCGCCTTGTCACCCCAGTAGTCGTCGTTGCGGGTCAACGTCACCTGCTGGTCACGCTCCCACTTGTCGAACTTGAACGGGCCGGTCCCGGTCGGGTGCGCAGTCGCATAGGCGGAGAACCGGGGATCGGTCTCGGTGCCCTTGGTGTCGTCGGCGTTGTACTTCTTCAGCGCCGTCGGGCTCTGCATCGAGAACGCTGGCAGCGTCATCGCCTGCACGAAGCCGGCGAACGGCGTGTTGAGCTTGATGGTCGCCTGCGTCGCGCTCTTGGCCTCGCAGCTGTCGTAGATGCCCTTGGTCTTGCTGTCCTTGAAGCCCTTGAACAGCTTGCCGTAGTAGTAGGTGATGTTCTCGTTCTGGTTCAGGCCGGTCCAGTTGTACCACCGGTCGAAGTTGGCGCAGACGGCTTCGGCGTTGAAGTCGGTGCCGTCGTGGAACTTGACGCCCTCCTGCAGCGTGAAGGTGTAGCTCTTGCCGTCCGGGGTGTTGGTCCACGACTTGGCCAGCAGCGGCTCGAGGTCGACGGTTCCGGGCTTGGTGCTGACCAGCCCCTCGAAGATCTGACGCGAGACCCGGAACGTCTCGCCGTCGCTGGCCATCGCCGGATCCAGCATGACCGGGTCGGACGAGGCCGCGAAGACGAAGTCTCCGCCGCTGGTGCTGGCGGTGCCGCTGCCCGTGTCGCGCTGGCTCTTGGCGCAGGCGCCGAGCGTGCCCAGCACCGCCAGCGACGCGACGAGCGCCACCCCTTTACCGAATGATTTGTTGAACCGCATTGGAGTCACCTCTTTTTGTGCGGACCGGTGGGTCCGGCTCGAAAAGTCCTGACCTGGACGGGTGATGTCCCGCTAAGTCTGGGCAGACATTACTCCACTGACTCCACCGCGTCACAGACCGGTGCGGACCCTGGAGCATCTTGTTGTCAAGGTGCAACCTCGGCGCAACACGACCGACCCCTCGGCTGCTGTCAGGCCGACGCGGTGGGCCGCGGACCCGGGTGGGTGACCAGCACGATGAGGGCATCGCGGTGCACCACCGTACGGTCATAGCCGGCGCCCAGCTCGGCCGCCAGGTCGCGGGTCTGCCGACCGATCAGGTCGGGCAGCTCGTCGGCGTCGTAGTTCACCAGGCCGCGCGCCACCACCGTACCGTCGGGGGCGACCAGGTCGACCGGCTCACCGGAGGCGAACGACCCCTTGACCGAGGTAATGCCCGCCGGCAGCAGCGAGGCCTTGCGCTGCACCACCGCCCGCACGGCTCCGTCGTCCAGCCACAGCTCACCGTGCCCGTCGGTCGCGTGCGCGAGCCACAGCAACCGGGTCGGACGCCGCTTGCCGGTCGGGTGGAAGCAGGTGCCGACCGGTTCCCCGGCCAGAGCCCGGGCCGCCCGGTCGGCCAGCGTCAGCACCACCGGAATGCCGGCAGAGGTGGCGATCCGGGCCGCGTCGATCTTGGTGGTCATGCCTCCGGTGCCGACGTCGGAGCCCCGGGCGGAGGTGTCGATAGTGGCCAGGTCGGCGTCGGAGCGTACGTCGGCAACCCGGCGTGCACCAGGCTTGCTCGGGTTGGACGTGTAGAGCGAGTCCACGTCGCTCAGCAGCACCAGCGCGTCGGCATGCACCAGGTGGGCCACCAGGGCGGCCAGCCGGTCGTTGTCGCCGAACCGAATCTCGTGGGTGGCGACAGTGTCATTCTCGTTGACGACCGGCACCACACCGAGCTCGAGCAGCTTGCCGAGGGTACGGTAGGCGTTGCGGTAGTGGCTGCGCCGGGTCACGTCGTCCACGGTGAGCAGCACCTGACCGACGCCGAGGCCGCGGCGACCGAAGAACTGGGTGTAGTAGCCCATCAGCAGGCCCTGGCCGACGGACGCGGCGGCCTGCTGGGTGGCGAGGTCACGCGGCCTGGTCTTCAGGGCCAGCGGCGACAGCCCGGCGGCGATCGCTCCCGAGGAGACCAGCACCACCTCCCGGCCGCCGTTGCGCACCTGCGCCAACGTGTCGACCAGCTTCTCGATCCGTTCCGGGTCGATCCCACCCTTGGGCGTGGTCAGTGACGATGAGCCGACCTTGACGACCACCCGGTGCGCCTCGGCGATATTGGTGCGCAGCTGGGCCGCTGCACGGGTGGCAGCCCGGTCAGCCGCGGCGTCCGGTGGCATTCTCGTCATCGGTCTCGTCCTCGAACTCCGGCTCGGCGAAGCCGTCGCCCAGCGGGCCGGCCTCCCGGGCGGCTCGGTAGGCCTCATCCTTGACCCGCCGACGCTGCGCCGCCGGTCGGTCGGCCTCGAACCGCTGATCCTCACCGCGTCGGCTGAGGATCTCGGCGCCGACGTCGATCTGCGGAGCGAAGTCGAACACCACTGCATCCTCGCCCCCGATGGCGACCCCGTCGCCGGCCCGCGCGCCCAGCTCCAGCAACCGGTCCTCGATGCCGATCCGGTTGAGGCGGTCGGCCAGATAGCCGACCGCCTCGGCGTTGTTGAAGTCCGTCTGCCGCACCCAGCGTTCGGGCTTGTCGCCACGCACGCGCCAGAGCTCACCCTCGCGGGCGATCTGAAACTCGTCCTTGCCACCGGCGACGCCCGCCGGGCGGAGAACGATCCGGGCCGGTGCCGGTGGCGGCAGGGCGGCCCGCCGCTCGGCCACCACCTCGGCGAGGGCGAAGCTGAGCTGTTGCAGCCCCTCACCGTTCTTGGTCGAGATCTTGAACACCCGCAGGCCGCGCGCCTCGATGTCCGCGGCGACGATGTCAGCCAGGTCGCGGGCGTCAGGGATGTCGATCTTGTTCAGCACCACCAGCCGGGGCCGGTCCTCGAGTCCGCCGTGGGCGGAGAGCTCGGCCTCGATCACGTCCAGGTCCGACAGCGGGTCCCGGCCTGGCTCGAAGGTGGCGCAGTCGAGGACGTGCACCAGCGCCGCGCACCGCTCGATGTGGCGGAGGAAGTCGTGGCCCAGCCCGCGGCCTTCGCTGGCACCCTCGATCAGCCCGGGCACATCCGCAACGGTGTACGTCACGTCGCCGGCGACGACGACGCCCAGGTTCGGCACCAGGGTCGTGAACGGATAGTCGGCGATCTTCGGCCGGGCGCGGGAGATGGCTGCGACCAGGGAGGACTTGCCGGCGCTCGGGAAACCGACCAGGCCGACGTCGGCGACGACCTTGAGCTCGAGGGTGATGGTGCGGGTCTCACCCTCCTCGCCCAGCAGAGCGAAGCCGGGCGCCTTGCGGCTGGCGGAGGCGAGCGCGGCGTTGCCGAGTCCACCTCTACCGCCCTGGGCGACGATCAGCTCGGCGCCGACCCCCGTCAGGTCGGCCAGCTGCTCGCCGGTGTCCGCGTCGGAGACGACGGTGCCGTCAGGTACGGCCAGGATGACGTCCTCGCCCCGGGCACCATTGGAGTTGTCCCCCTTGCCGGGGACCCCGCTCGGCGCCCTGCGGTGGGACTGGCGGTGATAGTCCACCAGGGTGGTCAAGTCCGGGTCGACGCGCAGGATGACCGACCCCCCGTCACCGCCGTTGCCCCCGTCCGGACCGCCCAGCGGCTTGAACTTCTCCCGCCGCACGGACGCGCAACCGTGGCCTCCGTTGCCGCCGTAGACGTGCAGGGTCACCCGGTCGACGAAACTGGGAATCGCCATCGGACGCTCCTAACGTACGTACTGCTGCGGGTCGGCTACGGGACTTGCGTTCAGTTTCCCAAGTCAACTAGGGAAACTGTCACTCAGCCAGGCAAATTTGCCTGGCTGAGTGACGGTTTCCCAGGTTGACTTGGGAAACCGACCACGGGGTAACCGACAAAAAAGGGGGGCCGCACCCGCCAGGGGAGGCGGGACGGGAAATGAGAAAGGGCGGCCCCGGACATCTGGGCCGCCCTGCTCGGAAAGACTGTCTTACTCAGCCGAGACAGCAGCCTCGACCGGGGTGATGTTGACGACGCGACGTCCACGCTTCGACCCGAACTCCACGTGGCCCTCGCGCAGGGCGAAGAGGGTGTCGTCGCCGCCACGGCCAACTCCGTCGCCGGGGTGGAAGTGGGTGCCGCGCTGCCGGACGATGATCTCGCCGGCATTGACCAGCTGGCCGCCGAACCGCTTGACGCCGAGGCGCTGCGCGTTGGAGTCACGACCGTTCCGCGTCGAGGACGCGCCCTTTTTGTGTGCCATGTCGTTCCCTCAGCTCTCGATCCCGGTGACCTTGACCTGGGTGTACCGCTGACGGTGCCCCTGGCGCTTGCGATAGCCGGTCTTGTTCTTGTACTTCAGAATGTGGATCTTCGGACCCTTGCTCGCCCCGACCACCTCGGCCGTGACACTCGCCGAGCCGAGTCCGGACTTGTCGGACGTGACGGTCTCGCCGTCAACAACCAGCACGGGCTGAAGATTCACCTGCGCACCAACAGCAGGGTCATCAACCTTGTCGACCTCGATGACGTCGCCGACAGCGACCTTGTGCTGGCGGCCGCCACTACGCACGATCGCGTACACGCCTGACCTACTCTCTTATCAGTTTCGTCTGGTTGGGCATGCGGTCCGAATCCCCCTAGAAGATCTGCAGACGTGCACACCGGAAGTACGCCTCGACCGATCAAACAAGAACAGTCCGCGCACCGAGGGTCAAGACTACGCACCCGCATGAGCGGGGTCAAACCGGAGCGCCGCTCCCCGCTTCGCCTGCGGGCAGGGCTCGGCGCCGATAACAGGCATTGCCCCGCGCTTCTCGGGGGGTAAGCGCGGGGCAATGCGAGCATGACTCTAGGCACTTAACTACCCAATGTCCAATCCCGGCGACACCGGGTGACACACTGTGTCGCCAGCCGGTCCCGGCCAACCGCGGGAGGCCACCCACTAGCCTGTCAGCGTGCTCCCACGGATCGCCGCCACGGCCTACCTGACGCCGTTGCGAGAGGGCGGTTCGCTGCCCGGACTGATGGAGGCGGACGACTCCGGGACGTACGTGGTCAAGTTCACCGGCGCCGGGCAGGGGCCCAAGGCCCTGGTTGCAGAGATCATCGTTGCCGAGCTGGCGCGCGCCCTCGAGATCCGAACGCCCGACCTCGCCCTGATCGATGTGGACGCCGAGATCGGACGCCGGGAGCCGGATGAGGAGGTGCAGGAGCTGGTCACCTCCAGTGCCGGCCTCAACCTGGCCATCGACTTCCTGCCGGGTTCGGTCGGCTACGACCGAGGCTTCGCCGTCGCCCGGGAGGAGGCGGCCAAGGTCGTCTGGCTGGACGCCTTCGTCGCCAACGTCGATCGGAGCATCCGCAACACCAACCTGCTGATCTGGCACCGCAACCTGTGGGTGATCGACCACGGTGCCTGCCTGCGGTTCCATCATGCGTGGAGCAGCCGGGACAGCTTCGCCCGCTCGACCTACAACTATGCCGATCATGTGCTCAGCCCGCTGGCCGATCCCCGACAGGTTCAT
This sequence comes from Microlunatus panaciterrae, assembly GCF_016907535.1. Taxonomy (NCBI): domain Bacteria; kingdom Bacillati; phylum Actinomycetota; class Actinomycetes; order Propionibacteriales; family Propionibacteriaceae; genus Microlunatus; species Microlunatus panaciterrae. The sequence goes on along the minus strand of NZ_JAFBCF010000001.1, from coordinate 3,166,150 downwards.
GATCAACTCGCGCAGCGGGTCAGCGCGGAGGCGATCGCAGCGGCCACGGCACAGGTCCCGGACGCGTGGCTGGCTCCGGACCCGGACCGGCCCGACCCACGCGCCCCGGTCGACGCCGACGCCGCCCGCGCGGCCTACTGCGACTACCTCCTGGCTCGCCTCGACGCCGCCGAGGAGTGGCTGCCGTGAACGATCCGAAGCCCTTTCAGTACGCCGTTCTGCGGGCCGTGCCACGGGTCGAGCGCGGTGAGTATGTCAATGTCGGGGTGATCATCTACTGCCAGGCCGACGAGTTCCTGGCCGCCGCCCTGGACATCAACGAACGGCGGCTGCTGGCCTTGGCGCCGGACGCCGACCTGGACGCGATCCGCACCTCCGCAGAGTCGGTCGTCCGCGGATGCCACGAGCCTGTCGGCAGCGCTCGCGAGAACACCGGTTTGGCCACCCGGTTCGGCATCCTGACGGCCCCGCGGAGCACGGTCGTCCAGCCCTCCCCCGTGCACGCCGGGGTCACCCGCGACCCGGAGCGCACCCTGGCCGAGCTGCTCACCCGGCTCGTCCACTAGCTCTCCCGGCCGGCCTCGTCGTCAGGCTCATCAGCAGCAGCGAGCAGCTCGGCCCGGTGCGCCAGAGTGGTCCGTTCCCGACCATGGCTGTGTCCGAGCTCGATCTCGGCGGCGTCGATCCGGCGCCAGGCGGGCATGCCGAGAGGGTGGATGCCTCGGCTGGCCAGCAGAGCGTCCAGCTCGTCGATCCGGTGCCGTGGCACCACGTCGCCGTCGTGCACATCCGCCAGCAGTGAGGTCACCGTCTCGACGGCATCGGACTTGTTGGTGCCGATCACCCCGGTCGGGCCACGCTTGATCCATCCGGTCACGTACTCGTCGTCGGAGAAGGCTCCGTCACGGATCACGCGACCCTCGGAGTGCGGCACCCGACCGGTCGACTCGTCGAAGGGCACCCCAGGCATTTCGATCCCCTTGTATCCAACGGATCGGACCACCAGCTGCGCCTCGATCGTCTCGCCCGGCCCAGCCCCGTCGACGAAACCGTCGGCGTTCAGTCGGGTGCGTTCGGTCTCGACCGCACGGACCCTCCCCTCTCCCAGCAGCCGGATCGGCCTGGTCCAGAACCGGAAGTGGATCCGCCTGCTCGCCCCGCTCGGCTGCCGCGTCGCCCATTCCCTCATCACCGCCACGTTGCGCGCCGCCACCTTGTCCTGACCGACCACGGCCTGGCTCGACTCGTCCAGCTCGAGGTCACGCTCGTCGATGATCACGTCTACGCCGGGCAGCTGTCCGATCTCGCGCAGCTCCTTGGTGGTGAACGAGGTGTAGGCCGGTCCACGACGACCCAGCAGGTACACATCGGTCACGGTCTTTCCGGCCAGCGAGGCCAGCACGTCGTCGGCCATGTCGGTCTCGGCCAGCTCGTCCGCCGACTTGATCAGCACCCTGGCCACGTCCAACGCTACATTGCCGACGCCGACGACCACCGCCTGACGGGTGGTGGCGACCAGCTGCGCCGCCCGTTCGGCCTCAAGCTCCAGCTCATCGGGGGCCGTCCGTCGCGCCGTCCGATCGGTGTCCGGATGCACGTCGGGGTGACCGCAGTACCAGGCGACGAACTCGGGCGCCGCGATGCTGCCGACCAGGTCCTCGCCCTCGATCCCCAACCGCCGGTCCGAACCGGCACCGAAGGCGTAGATCACCGCGTCGACGGTGGATCGCAGCTCGTCGACGGTGACGTCCCTGCCGATCGTGACGTCACCATAGAAACGGACCCCGGCCTTGCTCAGGGTGCGTTCCAGGGTGTTGCGGATCGAGCGGATCGAGTGGTGGTCGGGTGCGACCCCATACCTGACCAGACCGAACGGCACCGGCAGCCGATCGAGGACGGCCACCTGCACGGGCACCTCACTCTGCTGGCTGAGCGCCTCGGCTGCATAGATCCCGGAGGGGCCGGCCCCGATGATCGCGACGACAAGTGGCTGGTTCTCAGCGGGCATGCCTCAGTATTGCCGATCCGTGACAGGATCGAGGCCATGACCTACGTTGCGCTGGGGCTCGCCTTGCTGGCCGCCATGCTGCACGTGGTGATCTTCGCCATGGAGTCGCTGCTCTGGACCCGGGAGACGATCTGGCGGCTGTTCGGCCTGAAGACGCAGGACCAGGCCAGGCTGACCCGACAGCTGGCCTTCAACCAGGGCTTCTACAACCTCTTCCTGGCGATCGGCACCGGCAGCGGGGTGATCTTGGTGCTCACCGACCGACCGGCGGCAGGCTGGGCCTTGATCATCTTCGGCTGCGCCAGCATGGTGGCGGCTGCGGTCGTGCTGCTCTCCACAGGCGCGAAATACCTGCGCGCGGCGCTCACCCAGGCCGGCTTCCCGCTACTGGCGTTGTTGGCGGCGGCAGTCGTCCGGCTGGTCTGAACCAGCCGGACGACGGTGCTCGCGGTCGACCTCAGCCGGTGGTCGTCACCGGGTCCGGAGCCGGCTGAGCCTCGACCATGGCCGGCTGCTGAGGCTGCTCCGCGGCCGGGCTGCGATCCCGGTCACCGGCCGGGTGCTCACCGTCCCCGTGCGGCTGCGGCTCCGGCACCGGGTGGCTCGACTCCTGGCCGTTGCCCGACTGGTGATCCGCTGCGGGGGTGTCCACGGCAGGCGTCTCCTGACCAGCGGCGTCGTCGCCGGCCGCCTCGCCGCCACGCCCGCGGCGTCGACGGCTCCGACCGGAGCGCTCCTCCCGGTTGGCCCCATCCTGATGGCTGCCTTCGCGGTGCTCCTGATCGGTTCCGGGCTGCGTCGAGGCGTCAACTGCGGCAGCACCGTCTCGTGACCCGTCGCCGGAGTTCTCCTTCTCAGCGGCCTTGTCCTTCTCACCCGCCTTCTCCCTGTCCCCGGCCGGCTGCTGCTTGCCGGACTGGTTGCCGGGGCGCGGGCCCTGGTTGCCGGAGCCCTGGCGCCCCGGCTGGTTGCGCCGGTTCCGGTTGCCGGCGTCACGGGTCCCCCCGTCAGCCTGCTTCTGGGACTCGACGGGCACGTCGTGGAGCTGGACGCCCCGGCCCTGGCAGTGCTCGCACTCGGCGCTGAACGCCTCCAGCAGGCCGGTGCCGATCTTCTTCCGGGTCATCTGCACCAGACCCAGACTGGTCACCTCGGCAACCTGGTGCCTGGTCCGGTCCCGACCCAGACACTCCACCAGCCGACGGAGCAGCAGTTCGCGGTTGGCCGGCAGCACCATGTCGATGAAGTCGATCACGATGATGCCGCCGATGTCGCGCAGCCGCAGCTGGTTGACGATCTCCTCCGCCGCCTCCAGGTTGTTGCTCGTGACGGTCGCCTCCAGGTTGCCGCCGGCACCAGTGAACTTCCCGGTGTTGACGTCAATCACTGTCATCGCCTCGGTCCGGTCGATGATCAGTGAACCGCCCGAGGGCAGGAACACCTTGCGCTCGAGACCCTTGGCGATCTGCTCGTCCAGCCGGTGGGCGGCGAACAGGTCGCCGTCGCTGTCGGCGTCCCAGCGCGTCAGCCGGTCCTTCAGGTGCGGGGCCACGTGGGACACGTACGCCTCAACCGAGTCGTAGGCGTCGCTCACCGAGCCGTTGCCCTGGATGATCAGCTCGTTGAAGTCCTCGGTGAACAGGTCGCGGACGATCCGTACGGTCAGGTCCGGCTCGCCGTAGAGCAGCTGCGGAGCGCTGCCGGCCTTGACCTTGCGCTCGATGTCCTCCCATTGCGCCTTCAGCCGGTTGACGTCGCGGACCAGCTCCTCCTCGCTGGCACCCTCCGCCGCAGTGCGGACGATCACGCTGGCCTGGTCACCGACCAGGTCGGCCAGGATGTCCTTCAGCCGTTTGCGCTCGGTGTCCGGCAGCTTGCGGGAGATCCCGGACAGATGCCCGCCCGGGGCGTACACGATGTAGCGCCCGGGGATGGAGACATGGTTGGTCAGTCGGGCACCCTTGGCGCCGACCGGGTCCTTCGACACCTGGACCAGCACCGTCTGGCCGGACTTGAGGGCCTTCTCCACCTTGCGGTTCTGACCCTCGGCGCCGAACGACTCCCAGTCGACCTCGCCGGCGTACAGCACCGCGTTGCGACCGCGGCCGATGTCGATGAACGCGGCCTCCATCGACGGCAGCACGTTCTGGACCCGACCGAGATAGACGTTGCCGATCAGGGACGCAGCGGAGTCCCGGTCCACGTAGTGCTCGACCAGGATGCCGTCCTCCAGCACGGCGATCTGCGACAGGTCCTCGCGCTGACGGATGATCATCTTCCGGTCGACCGACTCACGCCGGGCCAGGAACTCGGCCTCGCTCAGGATCGGCGCTCGGCGGCGGCCGGCCTCACGACCGTCCCGGCGACGCTGACGCTTGGCCTCCATCCGGGTCGAACCCTCGATACCGGTGACCTGCTGCTGGGCCTGCTTGCGGCTTCGCGGCTCACGGACGCGGACCACCACCTCGGACGGGTCGTCCGGGGCGGCACCGGCGTCCTCGCCACGGCGGCGACGCCGACGGCGACGGCGCCGCTGGCCCTCGCTCTCGCCCTCGTCTCCGTCGTCGTGGCTCGTCTCCTGGGCGGCATCGTCAGCCGACTGGCCCGGTTCGTTCTGGTCCTTCTCGGCCTCGTCGGAGCTGTCGGTGTCCTCCTCGTCGGACTCGGCGGTGTCGTCCGACCCGCCACGGCGGCGACGGCGGCCACCGCGGCGGCGGCGACGGCGGCGCGGCTGGCCGTCACCGGACTCGTCGTCGGTGTCTTCGCTGTCCTGCTCGGCGCTCTCCTGCTCACCCGCCTCCTGGTCAGCGCCCGGCTGATCCGTCGGCTCGGGCTCGGCTGCGCTCTCCTCGGCGGTGGCCTGCTCGGCGGCGAGCAGCGCGGCAGCCTCCTCGTCCTCCACCAGCTCAGCCTCGGGCGTGGGCACCTCAGTCGTCGGCGCAGCCTGGCTCTCGGGCTGGGGGCGGCTCACCGCAAAGTCGGGAACGGCGAACGGGTCGGACACCGGACGGCGGGTGCGGCGACGGGCCGGCTTTTTCTCCGCCACAGCCTCCGCCGGAGCCTGCTGCGTCTGGTCGTCGTGCGGGCTGCCGCTGAACGGCGCGGCCGGGCTGGTCGGCTCGGCGATTGGGGCCTCTGCCGCCTGACCCGTTTTGGGCTCGGGCTGGGCCGGGGCCGCCTTCTTGGCGGTGCGCTTGCGCGGCGTCCTGGCCGTCGGTTCGACAGCCGCGGCCTCCCCGGCGGCGGCAGGCGCCTCGTTGGGCGACGTTGCGGCAGGCGCCTCGTTGGGCGACGCGGCCTTCTTCGCTGTGGCCCTCTTGGCGGTCCGCTTGGCCGGAGCCTTCTTGGCCGGCGCAGTGGCCTGGCCGTCGCCCTCGGCGGCCGGTGCCGCAACGGTCGGCTGCGGCTCGGCTACCGGTGCCGCAACGGTTTCCTGTGTCGGACTGACCGGAGCGCTCACCTGGATCGGCGGCGCCTCAGGAGCACTGGCCGGGGGGCCGGCCGGGCGGCTGGCAGCGCGGCGCCGGCGGGGCGGCGCCGGCTCGGACGGTGCTGCGGTGGTTGCTGCTGTGTTCTGGCTTGTGTCGGGCTCATTTTCGAGCATCCGGACTCCTCTGCGACGCACCCCTTGGGCACGCATTCTCGTTTCGCCACTCCCAGCAGGACTGGGTGGCGGAAGCTGTTGGTCGCCCGATGGTGTGAGTCACAGTCTCCCGCGGTCTAAGGAGCCCACCCTTTCGGGGGGACCTCGCTCGTCGCGGTGCAGAAACTGCCGCACAGCACTGCGATCTGTCACCTCGCAGTTGCCCACATCGGGTTCGAGCACACGGTGTGCTCTAACCATGGGCCCAGTATCCCACACAATGTGCAGGGATCCGTCAGCCGACCTGTGCGACGCGCGAGAGGTGTCGCTCAGCGTACGGTCAGCGGGTCGGCGATCTCGCCGGTCTCCTCCTCCAGGGTGCCCTGGGCGAGCCGGGTGATGACTGGAACCTCGACCGGCGCGAACGACGGCGAGACCTCTCCCAGCGCGGTCAGCACGTCGTCCGGCCGCACCAGCGGGGTCTGGTGTCGGCAGACCAGCAGGATCTCCCCGTCCGAGACGCGCAGCGACACCACCGCCTGGCGGGCGTCGAAGCTGCGGATGCCGTTCTTCGTCATCCGCTGGACCAGGACCGACGACTGGCCCAGGAAGTTCTCGCAGGCAGCACCCAGCTCCGCGGCATCGATCCCGGGGAGCCGGATCTGCCAGAGCGAGCCGGTCAGCAGGTCGGCCAGGGCGCCCGGCGGGGCGACGATGGCCTCGACCACATCCAGGCCGGGCGGAAGGGCCTCGTCCAGCGCGGCCCGCACCCGGTCGGGGTCACACTCGGCGGCCAGGCCGATCTCCAGGTACTCGGCCTCGCTGGCTGCTCCGGTCGGCGAGGCGTTGGCGTACGAGATCCGCGGATGCGGCGAGAAGCCGGACGAGTAGGCCATCGGAATGCCCGCGCGACGCAGCGCCCGCTCGAAGGCCCGCGAGAAGTCCCGGTGGCTGGTGAAGCGGGCCCGACCGCGTTTGGCATAGCGCAGCCGCATCTTCTGCACCGGGGGCGCATGCTGCTCAGGCTGGGTGCGCTGCTTCTCGGACACGGCGACGAGGATACCGTCGGAGCCGGTTACGGTTGGTCGCCGGCAACGTCAGGTCGGTTCAGGAGGAACGATGGAAACCGGGCAGACCCAGCAGTCCACTCGGAGCCGCGGCGGCGGGCTGCCCGAGTCGCGCTGGCTCGTGATCGGGGGTCTGCTGATCCTGGCGTTCAACCTCCGTCCGCTGGCGGTCGCCCTCGGCCCCTTCCTGCCGACCATCACCGGCGAGCTGGGGATGGGGCCCGCCCTGGCGGGTCTGCTGACCGCCCTGCCGGTGCTGTGCTTCTCGGGCTTCGGCGCGCTGGCACCGATGGCAGCCGCCCGGTTCGGGGTGCACCGGGTGATGCTGACCGCGCTCGGCCTGGTCATCGTCGGGCAGCTGATCCGCGCGGCGACCGGTTCCGCACTGGTCTTCCTGCTGTCCACCATGGTCGGTCTGTCCGGCATGGCCGCCGCCAACGTCCTGCTGCCCTCTTTGGTCAAGCTGCACTACAGCCATCGGGTGGGGCTGGTCACCGCCCTCTACTCGACCTCGATGACGATCGGGGTCGCCGCCGCCAGCATGCTGACGGTGCCGATCGCGCACGCTCTCGGCGGCTGGCGCTGGGGCCTGGGCATCTGGGCCATCACCGCAGCAGTGGCCGTGCTGCCCTGGTTGCTGCTGGTGCGCCATGACAGCCCGGACGTGCCGACTCCCGGGGAGGCGACTGCGGTGCAGGGCGCGCCGATAAGCATCCGCCAGGTGGCCCGCACCCGGCTGGGCTGGATCCTGGCGGTCTTCTTCGGCGTTCAGTCGATGCAGGCGTACGCCATCTTCGGTTGGCTCGCCACCATGTACCAGGACGCGGGCTACTCCACCGCCGCCTCGGGGTTCTTCCTCGGCATCTCGGCCGTCGTGGGGATCCCGCTCGCGTTCCTGTTCCCTGCCTACACGGCCCGGAAGCGGCAACCGTCAGGGCTGCTGGTGCTGATCTTCTGCTGCCTGGTCGGCGGCTATGTCGGGCTGCTCCTGGCGCCGTCCGCCTTGCCGTGGCTGTGGGCGATCCTGCTGGCTCTGGGGACGGCCGCCTTCCCCGTGATCCTGGCCCTGATCGGGCTGCGGGCACGGACCAGCCAGGGCACCGCGGCGTTGTCCGGGTTCACCCAGAGCGTGGGCTACCTGATCGCAGCGCCCGGGCCGTTCCTGGTCGGTGTGCTGCACGCCGCCACCGGCGGCTGGGTGGTGCCCAAGCTGTTCCTGATCGCCCTGGCGATCCCGCTGCTCGTCATGGGTCTGCTGGCCGTCCGGCCGAAGTTCCTCGAGGACGAGTTGGAGCATCGCCGGCAGCGCCGCTGAGCGTCCCCCGCGTCCGTGCAGACGGTACGCACTCCGTACAGGCCCTCGGAGACCTGCACGGAACAGAGAGGATCTGCACAGTGGCGTGACTCAGGTCATTAGGGCTCCAAAAAGCTATCCACAGATCGTCTCCAGGGCCCGACCCGCACTGTCAGAGGCGTTGGACTGGACGGATGGATGACCTCATTCTCCGCCGCAACCTGCTGGCAGCCGGATATCAGCGAGACGAAATCGCGCGGATGCGGCACCGCGGCGAGCTGATCGGGATACGCCGCGGGGTCTACGTCGAGCCGCCGGAGCAGCCGCCTCCGGTGCGGGACGTCCACGAGCGGCTGCTCCGCGCCTGCCTGCACGACATCTCCCCGGAGGCGGTCGTCAGCCACGAGTCGGCCGCCCTCCTGCATGACCTTCCCGTGTGGGGGACCCGGCTCGAGCGGGTGCATTTCACCCGTGACCGCTCCAGCGGAGGCCGCCGCGGACGGCAGCTGCACCTGCACTCGGCACCGCTGGCGGACGGTGACGTGGTCGAACTCGCCGGTGTACGTGTCACGTCGCTGGCGCGGACGGTCGCCGACCTCAGCAGGACACTCCCCTACCGGCAGGCGGTCGCGGCGGGCGACCAGGCGCTGGCCGCCGGCCTTGACCGGGACCAGCTGGAGCAGATGCTTGGGCGGATGCGGCATTGGCCGGGGGTGGCCGGGGCCCGCCGGGTGGCGGCCTTCCTCGACGGTCGCAGCGAGAGCCCGGGCGAGTCATTGAGCCGGGTCGTTCTGGATCGGCTCGGTCTGTTGCCGGTGGAGCTGCAGTACGAGGTCTTCGGTCCCACCGGCACCCTGGCCGGCCGGTCCGACTTCGGCTGGCCGGAGCAACGCACCCTCGGCGAGTTCGACGGCAGGGTGAAGTACGGCCGGCTGCTGCGCCCCGGACAGACCGCCGCCGACGTACTGTTCGCCGAGAAACAGCGCGAGGACGCCCTCCGCGACCTCGGCTGGCAGGTGGTCCGCTGGATCTGGGATGACCTGCAGCGGCCGCAGGTCATCCGGGACAGGCTTCAGCGGGCCTTCGCCCGGGCGGCACGATGAGTGCCAGCGCTCCGTGCAGTCCGTGGGCACTCCGTGCAGGCGCCCGGAGCCCTGCACGGAACGGCGAGGGCCTGCACAGTGTGCCGTGGTGGGTCTCGACGGTCTGCACAGTGCCCGGCGGGCTCAACGAGCGACGCCGGAGCTGACCGAGGCGATCGGCAGCAGTGACCGGCCGGTGGGCCCGATCTGGATGGTGGTGTCCAGCTGAGGGCAGACGCCGCAGTCGAAGCAGGGGGTCCAGCGACAGTCGTCGACCTCGACCTCGTCCAGCGCGTCCTGCCAGTCCTCCCAGAGCCAGTCGCGGTCCAGCCCCGAGTCCAGATGGTCCCAGGGCAGCACCTCGTCGTAGTCGCGCTCGCGCACCGTGTACCAGTCGAGGTCCACGCCGGTGCCCTCGAGACCCGACGCGGAGCAGGCGACCCAGCGGTCGTAGGAGAAGTGCTCACTCCAGCCGTCGAACCGGCCACCGTCGCGCCAGACAGCCTCGATGATCTTGCCGACCCGACGATCACCGCGGCTGAGCAGCCCTTCGATGATGCCGGGTTTCCCATCGTGGTAACGGAATCCGATCGCCTTGCCGTACGCCCGGTCGGAGCGGATCACGTCCCGCAGCTTGGCCAGCCGGGCGTCGGTCGTCTCGGCGTCCAGCTGGGCAGCCCACTGGAACGGGGTGTGCGGCTTCGGCACGAAGCCGCCGATGCTCACCGTGCAACGGATGTCGCGCCGGCCGCTGACCTCGCGCCCGGTCGCGATCACGCGCCTGGCCAGGTCCGCGATCGCCAGCACGTCATCGTCGGTCTCGGTCGGCAGCCCACACATGAAGTAGAGCTTCACCTGACGCCAGCCGTTGCTGTAGGCGGCAGCCACGGTCCGGATCAGGTCGTCCTCGTCGACCATCTTGTTGATCACCTTGCGCATCCGGTCGGAGCCACCCTCCGGCGCGAACGTCAACCCGGACCGCCGCCCGTTGCGGGACAGCTCGTTGGCCAGGTCGATGTTGAACGCGTCGACCCTGGTGCTGGGCAGTGACAGCGAGATGTTGCTACCCTCATAGCGATCCGCGAGCTGGCGGGTGACCTCACCGATCTCGGAATGGTCCGCACTGGACAGGCTGAGCAGCCCCACCTCCTCCAGGCCGGTGGCCTCGATCCCACCCTGCACCATGGCCCCGATGGTCTCGATGCTGCGCTCGCGCACCGGCCGGGTGATCATGCCCGCCTGGCAGAACCGGCAGCCACGGGTGCAGCCGCGGAAGATCTCCACCGAGTAGCGCTCGTGCACCGTCTCGGCCAGCGGCACCAGCGGCTTCTTCGGGTAGGGCCAGGCGTCCAGATCCATCAGAGTGTGCTTGGCGACCCGGAACGGCACCCCGCTGCGGTTCGGTGCGACCCGCTGGATCCTGCCGTCGGGCAGATAGTCGACGTCGTAGAACTTCGGAACGTAGACGCCACCTCCGGCGGCCAGCCGCAGCAACAGCCCATCCCTCCCTCCGGGTCGGGCCTCGGCCTTCCATTCGCGGATCACCTCGGAGATCTTGAGCGCGATCTCCTCGCCGTCGCCGAGCACCGCCGCGTCGATGAAGTCGGCGATCGGCTCCGGGTTGAAGGCCGCATGCCCGCCGGCCAGCACGATCGGGTCGTCCTCGGAGCGGTCGACGGCGTGCAGCGCGATCCCGGCCAGGTCCAGCGCGTTCAGCATGTTGGTGTAGCCCAGCTCGGTGGCGAAGCTCAGCCCGAGCACGTCGAAGGCGCCGACCGGACGGTGCGAGTCCAGCGTGAACTGCGGAATCCGGTGCTCGCGCAGCATCGCCTCCAGGTCAGCCCAGACGGCGTAGGTGCGTTCGGCCAGGATCCAGTCCTGTTCGTTCAGCACCTCATAGAGGATGGCCACCCCCTGGTTCGGCTGCCCCACCTCGTACGCATCGGGATACATCAGGGCCCAGCGGACGTCGACTGACGACCAGTCCTTGCTGACGCTGTTCAGCTCTCCGCCGACATACTGGATCGGCTTGCCGACCTTGGGAAGCAGCGGCTCGAGCCGACAGAACAGGGATCCGGGGTCGTGGTCGTTCGAGGCGGCACGGTGCTCAACGGTGGTGGGATCAGCAGTGGTGGTCATAGCGTTCCCAGCGTAACGAACTCGGCCCGCATGGTGCTTTGTCCAACTGGGCCACCGGGCGGGATGGTCTACTCCAGGTGGAACGACGAGGCCCCGAGACCCGCCAGAGCGAGTTCGGGGCCCCTTAACGATCGACGCGTGTCGGTGGAGCGACTACTTGGCGACGGCCTTCTTAAGCGCGCTGCCGGCGGTGACCTTGACGCCGTAGCCGGCAGGGATCTGCAGCTCCTCGCCGGTCCGGGGGTTCCGGCCGGTGCGGGCGGCCCGCTCGACCCGCTCGACGTTCAGAAAGCCGGGGACCTTGACGGCCTCACCCTTCTCCAGGTTGGCGATGACGACGTCCTGCAGCGCGGACAGTGCGGCGTCGGCCTGCGTCTTCGACAGCGATGCCTGCTCGGCGATCGCGGCCACGAGCTCGGTGCGATTCAGAGACATAAGTAGTGCCTTTCCGGTGGTTCGAATCTGTCGCCCCGTCGGGGCTCTACGGTCGAGACTACGTGCCATCGCTCCAGAAATGGCGTAACCCCGCCGTTCTGGACGTCGCCGGCGCGTGCTCACCACCTCAGCCGCCGGCTCTGACGAGGCCGGTCTCGTAGGCCAGCACCACCAGCGCGACCCGGTCGCGCAGACCGGTCTTGGCCAGGATCCGGCCCGACGTGGGTCTTCACTGTGGCCTCGGAGAGGACGAACTTGTCGGCGATCTCCGGGTTGCTCAGACCTCGGGCGATCTCCAGCAGCACCTCACGCTCCCGGCCGGTCAGGCTGCTGGTCCGGTCGGGTACCGAGGTGCGCTCGGGCACGGCGTCGACGAACTTCTCGATCAACCGCCGGGTCGTGCTCGGCGCGACCACCGCGTCCCCGGAGAACACCGTACGGACGGCAGCGAGCAGGTCGCCGGGAGGTGTGTCCTTGATCAGGAAACCGGAGGCCCCGGCACGGAGCGCGGAGAAGGCGTACTCATCCAGGTCGAACGTGGTCAGCACGATCACCCTGGGCAGCTCCTGGCCGCTGTCGGCGGACCGCTCGGTGATGATCCTGGTCGCCTCCACCCCGTCCATCCGGGGCATCCGGACGTCCATGATCACGACATCGGCGGCCGTCACGGCGAGCTTCTCCACCGCCTCACCCCCGTTGCCGGCTTCGCCGACCACCCGCATGTCGGGCTGGGAACCGATCAGCATCGCAAACCCGGCCCGGACCAGCTCCTGGTCATCCACCAGGAACACCCGGATCTCACTCATGCAGTGGTCCCTCTCCTCGAAACGGCAGCCAGGCGTCGACGACGAAGCCTCCATCCTGCACTGCACGGGTGTGGAGGTCGCCGCCGACCGCAGCCACCCTCTCGGCCATGCCCACCAGCCCATGCCCCGGCGGCCCGGTCACAGCGGGCCCACCCAGGTCGGGCGGGCCGTTGCGGATGATCACCCGCAACCCCGAGGTGGAGTGGTCCATCGTCACCTCGACCGCTCGGCCGCCGTGCTTGCGTGCATTGGTCAGGGCCTCCTGCACCACCCGGTAGGCGGTGAGCTGGACCATCGGCGGCACGGCGCCGGAGTCACCGGTGTCGGTCAGCGTGACGTCCGCTCCTGCGGCGGAGGCTTCGGCGACGAGCTCGGGGATGTCATCCAACGCAGGCTGGGGCACGTGGGTCGGCCCGCCGTCGTCGTGCTCGGCGCTGGCCAGGGTCAGGTCGTCGCCGTCAGCACGCAGCAGTCCGAGGAGGTCACGCATCTGCGCCAGCGACTCGCGGCCGGTGGCAGCGATCTGTTCCAGGACGGCCCTACCCGTCGCCGGTGACTGCTCCACCACGTACGCGGCCCCGTCGGCCTGGACGACCATCACCGACAGGCCGTGGGCGATCACGTCGTGCATCTCCCGCGCGATCCGGGCCCGCTCCCCGGCGGCCGCGATGATGGCCTGCTGCTCACGGTCCCGCTCCAGCTGGTCGGCTCGCGCGGACAAGGCGATGACACCGGCGCGACCGGACCGGAGACGCTCACCCAAGGCCCAGGTGATCGCCACCAGCCCGGCGGCCCCGAATGAGGACAACAGCCGAACGGACGTGCTCGGGGCGGCCAGCTGCCGGTCGACGTAGCCCCACCAGTCGGTGGCCGCACCGACGAGCACTGCGACGGTGGCCACTGACAGGGCGACCAGGGCGAACCGTCTGTCGGTGTAGCCCACCACCGAGTAGAGCGAGAACAGCAGGCCGGCGTCATAGAGCCCGATCGGAACGCCCGCCATCATCTGAAGCAGACCGAGGACGAAGATCAACCCGAAGGACGTCACCGGGAGGCGACGCCGGAGGGCCAGCGGAAGGTTGATCAACGCCACGAACAGCGCGTCGTCCCAGCTCGCCTTCGGCGAGAAGACCTGGAGCAGCAGAAATCCCACAGCGGTGAACACCAACGCGATCAAGACGTCGAAGAGGAGGCTCCGGCCCGGCAGAGCAGGACCGACACCGATCCCGTCACTGGCGTCGAGCAACCGGCTCAGCCGGGCCCGACCCGGGGCGGCAGGGGTGGCTGACACGAAGGGAACATATCGCGGCGGTGAACGTTGGGCGACGACTGAGCCAGATGGTGCTCAGGCCTAGCGCCACATAGGTTGACCATGGTTATATGGCCCGAGATTTGTCATTACATTCGGTCATAGGGACAAGCGGCGGGGGCCGGAAAGGGAAGTTCGCCCATGAAGCGCAAGAGACTTGCAGCAGTTCTGGCCGCGCTGACGCTCGCAGTCGGCGTCAGTGCGTGCCAAGGTAACGGACCCGGCGCGACGAAGGACACCGGGTCGGATTCGGGCTCAGCGAAGACGATCAAGGTCTACGCCAGCGGTGACACGAACATTCAGGATCTCTGGCAGAAGACGCTGATCCCTGCCTACGAGAAGGCGAACCCGGACGTCAAGGTCGTGCTGCAGTTCGATCTGCACGGTGAGAACTCGTCCCAGGTGATCGCCAAGCTGGCTGCCGCAACGCAGCAGAAGAAGGACCCCGGCATCGATCTGGTCGAGGGGGTCGGCAAACAGGCCGGCCAGGCGGGACTGCTCGCCGACCCGAAGCCGAAGGTGCCCAACCTGGCGAATGTCGACTCGAAGGTCGTCGCCGCTGCCGGCACCAACGCGATCCCCTACCGCGGGTCGTCAGTCCTGCTGGCCTACAACGCCGACAAGGTCACCGACCCGCCCAAGACCCTGGACGAGCTGCTGGCCTGGATCAAGGCCCACCCCGGCAAGTTCGCCTACAACTCACCGAAGACCGGCGGCTCCGGCGGCGCCTTCGTCACCACCGTGCTGGACAAGTACGTACCCGCGGACGTCCGGGAGAAGATGACCACCGGCTACGACAAGGACCTGGAGAAGTACTGGGAACCGGGCTGGAAGACGCTGGCCGGGTTGAACCCGTACGTGTTCCAGAAGGGTGTCTACCCGAACGGCAACAACGGCACGATCGACCTGTTGTCCAGCGGTCAGATCTGGATGCTGCCGGTCTGGTCGGACCAGTTCCTCAGTGGCCAGGCCAACGGCACCATCCCGAAGACCGCGAAGATCGCTCAGATCTCGAATCCGACGTTCACCGGCGGTTCGACCGAGGTCGGCGTGGTGAAGGCGTCCAGCAACCAGGAGCCGGCGTTCGCAATGGCCAACTGGCTGCTCGAACCGGACCAGCAGAAGGCGATCGCCGAGAAGATCGCCGGCTACCCGGTGATCTCACTGGACAAGCTCCCGGCCGAGGTGCAGGAGGAGTTCAAGGATGCCAAGCCGGACCAGCTGCGGCCCGGGTACAACTCCGACCACGGCAACGACATCAACAACCTGTGGGACCAGAAGGTTCCGGGCCACTAGGCGCCCGGACGAGCTGAGCGCGAAGAGATGAAGAAGCGACCCCTTGTCGGCCTGCTGATGGCCAGTCCACCGCTGCTGCTGGTGGCCGTGTTCGTCGGCTTCCCGATCGTGGTGGCGGTGGCCTACAGCCTCGGCCATGTCGGCGGTCTGAACCAGACCATCGCCACCATCGCCAGGGAGCAGCATGAGGTGGACCACTGGTGGCAGATGACCGCCGGGGCCTACCGCGACGTGTTCGCCGACGAGCGGTTCCGGCGGGACCTCACCACCACCGTGGTGATCACCTTGATCTCCACGGCGACGGTGGTGGTGCTCGCCTGGGTGATCGCGCTCTACTTGCGGGTGTCGCAGTCCTGGGCGGCCAAGGCCCTGTCGGCGCTGGCGGTGGTGCCGATGTTCATCCCGGTGGTGATCGCGTCCTGGGCCATCCTCACCTTCTACGCCGGCGACGGGCTGATCCGTTCGGTGGCGGCGAAGTTCGGGGTGGAGGCACCCACCTGGGGCTACAGCGTCACCTGCATCATCATCGGCCTGGTCTGGACCCACCTGCCGTTCGCCACCCTGATGATCGTCTCCGGGGTGCAGAGCGTCCCGGACTCGCTGATCGAGGCGGCCAGTGACGCGGGCGCCTCGTTCTTCCGCACCGTGCGCTCGGTGATCGCGCCGATGGCGATGGTGCCGACCGTGATCGCCGGCACCTTCACCGCCATCGGCACCCTGGGCTCGTTCACCGTGCCCTACTTCACCGGGCCGAATGCCCCGAACATGCTCGGGGTGGACATGGCCAGCTATTTCCAGGCCTTCAACCGGCCCCAGCAGTCGGTGGTGATGGCGGTCGTCGTGTTCGTGATCGCCGCCGGTTTCGGTGCCATCTACGTCTGGGCCAACTTCCGGTCGGCACAAGAGAGTGGGCGGGTCTGATGACCAGCACCGTACGACTGTCCGAACGTCAGCCGCTGACCGTGGCCCGCTCGGTCAAGGCCGTGCTCTCCCTGCTGCTGCTCGTCACGCTGGGGGTCTTCATTCTCGGCCCGCTGCTGTGGCTGGCGATCAGGGCGTTCGCCACCGGCTGGACCTATCCGAACCTGACGCCGGACGGCTGGACCCTGCACTGGTGGCGCCAGGTCCTCGCCGACGAGCAGCTGTCGTCGGCGATCGGGCTCAGTCTCGCGTTCGCGGTGACGACGATCGGGGTGTCCTCCGCGATCTGCCTGCCCGCGGCCTACGCCTTCGCCCGGTTCGACTTCCCGGGTCGTCGGTTCTTCCTGATCGGTCTGTTCGCCACCAACGCGTTCCCCAAGATGGGGTTGTTCGTGGCGCTGGCGTCGCTCTTCTACGCGTTCAACCTGATGAGCACCTTCACCGGGGTGGTGATCGTGCACGTGCTGGGCACGGTGGTGTTCATGACGTGGATCCCGGCCGCGGCCTTCGCGTCGGTCCCCCGCAGTCTCGAGGAGGCGGCGCAGGACGCGGGTGCCGGCAAGCTGCGGGTCTTCTTCACGATCACGCTGCCGATGGCACTGCCCGGCATCCTGGTCGCGATCATCATGTCGTTCCTGGCCTCGTTCGACGAGGCGCAGGGCACCTACCTGGTGGGGGCGCCGGTGTTCTACACGATGCCGACCGAGATGTACTCGCTGGTGCTGAACTACCCGCGCCAGGTGGCCGCCGTCTTTTCCATTCTGCTGTCGATCCCCTCGGTCGTGCTGCTGCTGCTGGTACGCAAGCACATCATGGGTGGACAGCTCGCTGAAGGGTTCCAGATCCGATGAGTGTCGACAAGGACATCATGACCGCCACCGCCGCACCCGCGGTGGCCTCCGGGACAGCACAGCACCCCGGCTCGGCCGGCCTGCAGCTCAAAGGCATCACCAAGGTGCTGGGCGGTCGTACCATCGTGGACGACCTGGACCTCACCGTGCACCGGGGTGAGCTGGTCTGCCTGTTGGGCCCCTCGGGTTGCGGTAAGACCACGACGCTACGGATGATCGCCGGCTTCCTCACCCCCGACGCCGGCAGCGTGCAGATCGACGACCAGGACGTGACCCGGCTGCGGCCGGAGAAGCGGCCGACGGCGATGGTGTTCCAGAACTACGCCCTCTGGCCGCACATGAGCGTGTTCGACAATGTGGCGTTCGGTCTCAAGCTGCGCAAGCTGCCCAAGGCCGAAATCGTCGAACGGGTGCAGGAGATGCTGGAGCTGGTCAACCTCACTCATCACATCCGCAGCCGGCCCGCCAGGATCTCCGGCGGCGAGCAGCAGCGGGTGGCACTGGCCAGGGCGCTGGTGCAGCGGCCGGCGGTGCTGCTGCTGGACGAGCCGCTGAGCAATCTCGACGCCAAGCTCCGGGTGCGGGTGCGCGAGGACATCCGTGAGATCCAGCAGCGATTGGCCATCACGACGGTTGTGGTCACCCACGATCAGGACGAGGCCCTGTCCATCTCGGATCGGGTGGCGGTGATGAACGGCGGTCGGATCGAGCAGTACAGCAGCCCGATCGACCTCTACCGGCGGCCCAGCACGAAGTTCGTCGGCAGCTTCGTCGGTGCCATGAACGCCTTCCCGGGCACGGTCCGCCACACGGACGGCACCCTGGTCGCCGTGCTCGAAGGTCGGGTCGAGGTCCCCGTGGACCCAGGTGACAGCGCCCCCGGCACGTCATCGAGCACCGGCTCCGAGGTGGGCGTCCGGCCCGAGGACGTCACCGTCGCCGAGAACGGAGCCGGCGCCCCGGGCACGGTGTCCCGGGTGATCCCCCGTGGCCACTTCACCGAGATGGTGGTCGTGCTCAGCGAGAGCGGATCGGACCAGCCCCTGACGGTGCGGGCCTACCTGGACAACGGCGACCCGTTGTCGGTGTTGCAGGACGGCGCCCAGGTGCGGGTCCGGTTCCGCTCGGTGCTGCTGTACGCCGACGAGGTGCTCACCTGATGGCGGACCTGGGCTGCAACGGTCATGAGGGCCGCTCTTCGACAGGCTCAGAGCGCGGGACGTGTCCTGAGCCTGTCGATACGTGTCCTGAGCCTGTCGATACGTGTCCTGAGCCTGTCGAAGGAGCACGGCGGGGCCGGACGGCTGGCCGCCTCCCGGCGCTGCCCCGACCGATCGGCGTCGGCGTCGGCGCGAAGGCCATCGCGCACCGGGGAGAGCCGGTCGGGTTCCGCGAGAACACGTTGCCTGCCCTGACCGCCGCGTTGGCGGCCCCGGCCGACCTGATCGAGATCGACGTCAAGGTCACCGCTGACGGTCAGGTCGTGCTGTTGCACGACGACACCCTCGAGCGGCTCTGGGGCCACCCCGGTGAGATCCGACGGCTCGAGCTGGCCGACCTGACGGCCCTGGCCGGTGACGGCGTGCGGATACCGCTGCTCAGCGAGGCCCTCGAGCTGCTCGCCGGCAGCGGTACGGCCCTGCTGATCGACATGGACTCGGCAGAGTGGGCGACGCCGAGCCAGCGAGTGGTGGAGCAGGCCATCACGGCCGGTCGGCTGGACCGGTCCGAGATCGTCTGGTGCGGACGGACCGAGTCGTTGCAGGTCATCCGCGAGGCCGACCCGGACGCCCGGATCGTGCTCTCCTGGGACGAAGGGAACGGCAACGGCGGTCCGCCGACAGACGCCGTGGTCGACCTGCTCGCGCCGGAGGCCTACAACCCGCACTGGCCGATGATGACCGGCGAGGTCATCGACTGGGCCAGGGAACGACAGCTGGCCACCTGCTGCTGGACCGTGGACGACGCCGCTCTGATGCACCAGCTGCTCGACCTGGGTGTCGACGCGCTGATCAGCAACCAGATCGGCACCCTCAGGAAGGTGCTCGATGACCGTTCCCGGTGACGACCACCACGCTGACCTCGATCTGGACAGCGCGCTGGGGGTGGCGCTGGAGGCTGCCCGGATCGCGATCAGGACCGTCCGCGACACGCCCCTGGGCGCGGTCCGCACCAAGGCCGACGCCGCCGACCCGGTGACCGAGGTCGACACGGCCGTCGAGCGCGCGGTCCGGGAGCTGATCGGCACCCGGCTGCCCGGACACCGGGTGGTCGGCGAGGAGTACGGCGGTGAGGCCGGCGACGGGCCCACCTGGTACTGCGATCCGGTGGACGGCACCACGAACCTCGCCGCGGGTCTGCCCTGGACGTCGTTCTCGCTGTCCCTGGCGGTCGGTTCCACTCCGCTGGTCGGGGTGGTCGCCGATCCGTGGCGGTCGGAGATCCTGCACGCCGTCCAGGGCCGCGGATGCTTCGTCGACGATGTCCAGGTGCCGGCCGCGCGCGGCGACAACCGGTCCCGGCTCAGCGGTGGTGTGGTGCTGACCGAGTGGGCCCGGCACCAGCCGTGGCCGGGGATGTTGGAGCTGCTGGCCGCACTGGCGGAGCGACACTGCACCACCCGGGTGATGGGATCTTCCACCCTGACCCTGGCGCAGCCGGCGGCCGGACGCTGCACCGGCGCCGTGGTCGGCGAATTCCACCCCGAGGACCATCTGGCCGCCACCCTGCTGTGTCAGGAGGCGGGCCTGGCCGTCTGGGACGAGTCAGGCCGACAGCAGCCCTTCCCGGCCGAGGGTGGGCTGATGGTGGCCGACCCCGCCGCTGCCGAGGAGCTGTTCACGCTCTGGAGCGCGAGCCGTCGCTCGGGGTGAGCGGCAGGCCACTTCACTGCCAGGGATCAGGCGAAGTCGGGGAACCAGAGAGCGATCTCCCGCGCGGCCGACTCGGCCGAGTCTGACCCGTGCACCAGGTTCTCCCGGTTCGACAGGGCCCAGTCCCCTCGGATGGTTCCCGGGGCCGCCTTGCGGGCGTCGGTGGCTCCGTTCATCGTCCGCACCACCTCGATGACCTGGTCGCCCTCGAGCAGGACCGCGACCGATGGACCGGAGGTGACGAAGGTGCGCAGCGGCGGGTAGAAGTCACGCTCAACGTGCTCGGCGTAGTGCTGGTCGGCCAGGTCGCCGTCGACGTACCGCAGGTCCATGGCCACGATCTTGAGACCGCGGGACTCGAACCGGCTCAGGATGGCACCGACAAGACCACGCCGGACGGCATCGGGCTTCAACAGGACGAAGGAGCGCTGCGGTGCAGCCGCCACTGGATCAGAACTCATAGCCCAGACCCTATCGGGCCCGGTCGCTAGAGCCCGTCCGGATCCGCGACGACCTCCCGCTTGCCGGCATCGAGCCGCTTGCCGAGGATGAAGCTGATCAACCACAGACCGGCGAAGAACCCGCCGACCAGGAACATCGCGGGAGTGAGCAGTCCGAGCAGGATCGCGGCGCCCTGGGTCAGCCAACCGATCACGAACCCGACCGGTCGTCGCAGCAGACCGGCCGCAACCAGGGCGAGCGCAGCGGCAACGGACCCGAATCCGACCGCCGGCCCGACCGCCACCTTGGACACCTGCAGCATGACGGCGATCGCCAGCCCGAAGATGATCACCTCGAAGATCAACACCGACAGCAGGACACTGCGCATCGGGTTCTTCGGCGAGAGGGTCAGAACCACTTGTCCCGCTCCGCCTCGGTCACGTCGCCATCAAGATGATCAGGATCGTCCCACTCGTCCGCGTCGTCCCCCTGCGACTCGTCAGCGCCCAGCTCGGCACCGACGACCTCGACCCGCGGCGGCCGGCGAACCGGCTTCTGTGGAGCAAGCAGCGTCCTGGCCTCGCCCACGGCGACCACGGACCCGGTGACCAGCACGCCGGCGGCGCCGACCGTGTCGCTCTCCGCCATGGTGACGGCTCTCTCGATCGCCTCGTCCATCCGGGCGACGACCTGCACCCGGTCCGTGCCGAAAATGCCCTCGGCCAGCTCACCGAGCTCCGCGGCAGGCATCCCGCGGGTGCTGGAGGCGACCTGAGTGACCACCACCTGGTTCATCACCTCCTCGAAGGTGCGCAGCACACCCTCGGCGTCCTTGTCGCCCATCACTGCGACCACGCCGATCAGCGGGTTGAAGTCGAAGGCCTCGGTGATCGTGGCGGCGGCCGCCCTGGCGCCGTGCGGGTTGTGGGCCGCGTCCAGCACCACCGTCGGCGAGCTGCGGACCACCTCCATCCGGGCCGGAATCTGGACGTCGGCGAAGCCTTCGCGGACGACGTCGGGATTGAGCGCCTTCATCCCCAGGAACGCCTCCACCGCCGCCAGGGCGACCGCGGCGTTGGCCGCCTGATGGGCACCGTGCAACGGCAGCAGGATCTCGTCGACCGGCCCCTCGGATGCGTTCAACCGGATCAGCTGTCCGCCGACCGCAACGACCCGGTCGAGCACGCCGAAGTCGATCCCCTCGCGATGCACCAGTGCCCCGACCTCGCCGCACCGCTCCAGCAGAACCGTCGCAGCCTCAAGGCTCTGCCCTGCCAGGATCGCCTGCGCACCCGGCTTGATCACGCCGGCCTTCTCGCGAGCGATCAGCTGCACTGTGTCACCGAGCAGATGGGTGTGGTCCAGGTCGATCGGCGTGATCACGGCTACGCCGGCATCGGCCACGTTGGTGGCGTCCCAGGTGCCGCCGAGTCCGACCTCGATCACCGCCACGTCGACCGGAGCGTCGGCGAAGGCGGCGAAGGCCATCCCGGTGATGATCTCGAAGAACGTCATGGCCACCCCGTCGATCTGCTGGTCGTCGACCAGCTGGACGTAGGGCTCGATCTCGTGCCACAGCTCGTCGAACCGGTCGGCGCTGATCGGCTCGCCGTCCAGCGCGATCCGTTCCGTCACGTCCATCACGTGCGGGCTCGCGAAGCGTCCAGTCCGCAGACCGTTGGCGCGCAGCAGCGACTCGATCATCGCCGCCGTGCTGCCTTTGCCGTTCGTACCGGCCACGTGGATGACCGGGTAGGCCTTCTGGGGATCACCCAGCAGGCGGGTCAGGGCCTGGATCCGACCCAGGCTGGGCGCGACCCGATGCTCGGGCCAGCGTGAGGTGAGCGCAGCAACGACCTGTGCGTGGGAGTCAGCAACCATATCCGTTGCAGTCTAGTCGCCGACGCCATGGGCCTGCCCAACGGCGGTCCGCAGGTGTGAGGCTGTGGACAACCAGGATGCGCGGGCCCTGACGTCTTACGTAGGATTCTGCCCATGACTACCCAGCCCCCGTCCGACCGATCCGCTGCGCCTGCCGATGCCGGTGCACGTGTCGTACCGGACAAGCCCGTGCTGGAGGGGCTGGAGGACAAGTGGATCGAGACCTGGAAGGCCGACAACACCTATGCGTTCGTCCGGCCGGACAGTCGAGCCGAGGTGTTCAGCATCGACACCCCGCCGCCCACCGTCTCAGGCTCGCTGCACGTGGGCCACGTGTTCTCGTACACCCACACCGATCTGATCGCCCGCTACCAGCGGATGCGGGGCAAGCAGGTCTTCTATCCGATCGGCTGGGATGACAACGGTCTGCCCACCGAGCGGCGGGTGCAGAACTACTACGGGGTGCGTTGTGACCCGTCGGTCCCCTACGACCCCGACTTCACGCCGCCGGCGAAGGCAGACCCGAAGCGGCAGCTGCCGATCAGTCGGCGCAACTTCGTCGACCTGTGCCACGAGCTGACCCACCTGGACGAGCGGACCTTCGAGGACCTGTGGCGTCACGTCGGCCTCAGCGTGGACTGGTCCTCGCTGTACACGACGATCTCGTCGGACTCGCAGGCCGTTGCCCAGAAGGCTTTCCTGCGCAATGTGGAGCGCGACGAGGCGTACCTGTCCGAGGCTCCGACAATGTGGGACGTCACCTTCCAGACCGCCGTCGCCCAGGCCGAGCTGGAGGCGCGTGACTACCCCGGCGCCTACCACAAGATCAACTTCCAGCGCACGGACGGGACCGGCCCGGTGCAGATCGAGACCACCCGGCCGGAGTTGATCGCGGCCTGCGTGGCGCTGATCGCCCACCCGGACGACGAGCGCTACCAGCCGCTGTTCGGCAGCACGGTCACCAGCCCGGTGTTCGGTGTCGAGGTGCCGATCCTCGCCCACGAGGCGGCCGAACCCGACAAGGGCGCCGGCATCGCCATGTGCTGCACCTTCGGCGATCTGACCGACGTGACCTGGTGGCGCGAGCTGCGGTTGCCGGCTCGGACGATCGTCGGCCGGGACGGCCGGATCCTCCGCGAGGTTCCCGACTGGCTGACCGGAGCGACCGCGCTGACCGCGTACGGCGAGCTGGCCGGGAAGACCACCTTCAGCGCCCGCGAGGCGATGGTGGCCCTGCTGCGCGAGTCCGGCGATCTGGACGGCGAGCCGACGCCGACCGAGCGGAAGGCGAACTTCTACGAGAAGGGCGACAAGCCGTTGGAGATCGTCTCCACCCGCCAGTGGTACATCCGCAACGGTGGTAGGGACGAGGGTCTGAAGCAGCAGATGCTGGCGCGCGGCGCCGAACTGCGCTGGGTCCCGGAGCACATGAAGCACCGCTACGACAACTGGGTCGGCGGCCTCAACGGCGATTGGCTGATCTCCCGGCAGCGCTTCTTCGGGGTGCCGTTCCCGGCCTGGTACCCGCTGGACGCCGACGGCGAGCCCGACTACGACCGCCCGATCCTGCCCGCCGAGGCCGACCTGCCGATGGACCCGAGCAGCGACTGCCCCAAAGGGTTCGACGAGTCCCAGCGCGGCGTCCCGGGTGGCTTCGTCGGCGATCCCGATGTGATGGACACCTGGGCCATCTCCTCGCTCAGCCCGCAGATCGTCTGCGGCTGGGAGCGCGATCCGGAGCTGTTCGCGCTCACCTTTCCGATGGACCTCAACACCCACGCGCACGAGATCATCCGCACCTGGCTGTTCTCCCGGGTGGTGCGGGCCCACTACGAGAACAAGTCGCTGCCGTGGGAGCGGTCGATGATCTCCGGTTTCGTGGTCGACCCGGACCGGAAGAAGATGAGCAAGTCCAAGGGCAACGCCATCGTGCCCACCGAGATCCTCGAGCGGTACGGTTCGGACGCCGT
Organism: Microlunatus panaciterrae; assembly: GCF_016907535.1. Taxonomy (NCBI): domain Bacteria; kingdom Bacillati; phylum Actinomycetota; class Actinomycetes; order Propionibacteriales; family Propionibacteriaceae; genus Microlunatus; species Microlunatus panaciterrae. The sequence continues at coordinate 3,142,194 of NZ_JAFBCF010000001.1, read as the reverse complement.
GCGCTGGCGGGCAGCGATGGCCCGGCCGGGACTGGACTCCCCCTTCGACGAGAAGCAGATGAAGGTGGGGCGCCGGCTGGCGATGAAGGTGCTGAACGCCAGCAAGTTCGTGCTCGGGCTGGCCGGCCGGACGGACGCGTCGGCGGTGGATGCCTCTGCGGTGACCGAACCGGTGGACCAGGCCATGCTGCGCGACCTGCGCGCCGTCGTCGAGGAGGCCACCCGGGCGTTCGACGCCTTCGACTACACCGGCGCGCTGGAGGTGACGGAACGCTTCTTCTGGCAGTTCTGCGACGACTACCTCGAGCTGGTGAAGGAACGGGCCTACGGGTCGCCGGCGGAGGCCGCCACCGCCTCGGCGCAGGCCGCGTTGGTGCTGGCGCTGGACATCCAGCTCCGGCTGTTCGCACCCTTCCTGCCGTTCGTCACCGAAGAGGTCTGGTCGTGGTGGCACCCGGGTTCGGTGCACCACGCGGCCTGGCCCACGGCCGACGAGATCGCCACCGACGGCGACCTGGGCCTGATGCGTGACGTGGCCGCCGCCCTGATCGCCATCCGCGGCGCCAAGTCCCAGGCGAAGGCGTCGATGAAGGTCGAGGTGAGCCGAGCCGAGTTCGCCGGTGAGGCCGACCAGCTGGCCCGGCTGAAGCTGGTCGAGGCTGATCTGCGTGCGGTGGGGCGGATCATCGGTGAGCTGGTCTGGACTCCGACCGACGACGCCGAGCTGCGGGCCGACATCGTCCTCGTTCCTCCCGCCTCCTGACGCGTCCCGAGCCTGTCGAAGGACCGCGCCCTGAGCCTCACCGTGCAGGCCCCCGTCACTCTGTGCAGACGTCTGAGGGCCTGCACAGAGTGATCAGGATCTGCACAGTCGCTTAGGGGCGTGGCGCGGCCTTCGACAGGCTCAGGGCGCGGCCCTACAAACAGGGTCAGGACGCGACCCTTCGACAGGCTCAGGACAGGCTCAGGGCGCGGCCCTACAAACAGGGTCAGGGCGCTCAGGTGCTTGGAACCGCGACCAGGCGCCGTACGGCGGTGATGAGCGCTGCGCGGGCCCGGCTCCGCGCCGTTGCCGACAGGGAGCCGAGGTCGAGCCCGGGAGAGTGCAGGGCCGCTGTGGTCGAGAGACCCACGATGAGCGAGAGCAGCTCTGCGGCCTCGATTTCGGTCGTGATGGCGCCAGCCTGCTGCGCCCTGGCAACGGCCGCGACCTTGGTGGCGTTGGCTGACCGGATGAGGTCGGACTGCGACTCGAGGTGGCTGCGCTCCAACTGGTACCAGGTCGCCAGCCGGAGCAGCTCAGGCCGGCTGCCGTAGTGGTCGAACAGGGCCGCCGCATAGTGGTCCAGGTGTTCCGCGTCGATCGGGACCTCTTCCACGGTATCGGCCACCAGCGCGGTGGCCACCGCCTCGAACAGTGCGTCCTTGCTGCCGAAGTAGGTGTAGATCAGCGACTTGTTGCACTCGGCCGAGTCGGCGATCCGGTCGACCCGCGCGCCGGCGATGCCGTAGGTGGCGAACTCGCTCACCGCCGCCTCCAGCAGGCGCTGTTTGGTTCTGCCCGCATCTCTCACCATGGCGCCATCCTCTCAAACTAACCAGTTAGTTGACAACCGTAGGCGACTGATGTTTCACTGCCAGTCAAGCAACTGGTTAGTTACATAGGAGCCATCATGACCAACAGGACAGCTATCGTCACCGGCGCCTCGTCGGGCATCGGCGAGGCCACCGCCCGCCGGCTGCAGGCAGACGGCTTCACCGTCTACGCCGGGGCCCGCCGAGTCGAGCGGATGCAGGGGCTGGCCGAGCTGGGAGTCCGGGTGCTCGCCCTCGACGTCACCGACGACGACTCCATGGTGGCCGCCGTCGAGCAGATCCTGGCCGAGACCGGACGGATCGACGTACTGGTGAACAACGCCGGGTATGGGTCGTACGGTGCCGCCGAAGATGTTCCGATGACCGAGGCGAGGTATCAGCTGGAGGTCAACCTCTTCGGTCTGGCTCGACTCACCCAGCTCGTTCTGCCGGCCATGCGCGAAGCCCGCAGCGGACGCATCATCAACATCTCCTCCATCGGTGGCCGGTTCGGGGAGTCCCTCGGCGCCTGGTATCACGCCAGCAAGTTCGCCGTCGAGGGCTACAGCGACTCGATCCGGCTCGAGCTTGCTGACTTCGGCATCCACGTGGTCGTCGTGCAGCCTGGGGCGATCAGGACCGAGTGGGACGGGATCGCCTTGGACAGCGCGATGACTCACTCCGGAGACACCGCGTACGCGGCCCATGTCGAGACGATGAGGGCGACGTACGACAGCGCCTTCGGCGGGCTGGGCGCGGATCCGAGTGTCATCGCCGAGGCGATCCATCGCGCTGCCACCGCACGACGTCCGAAGATCCGCTACGTTGCCCCGCAGTCGGCCAAGGCGATGATGGTCCTGGCCCGCCTCCTGCCGGACAGGCTCAAGGACACCCTGTTCCGGCGGATGCTGATGGGTGGCGGGATCGACGTGGACTCCGCGGTCGGGGTCTGAGGTACGTCGCCCTTCGGCAGGCTCAGGGCGCGGTGACCGGGGCTCCTGTTGTGCCCTTCGACAGGCTCAGGGCGCGGAGACAGGCTCAGCCGCAGTGACCGGGGTCGCTGTTATGCCCTTCGACAGGCTCAGGGCTCGGAGACAGGCTCAGAGCGCGGAGTCAGGGCGCGGGGACGAGTCAGGCGCTCTTTTCTCGCCGCTCCCGCTTGGCCAGCTTCTCCCGGGGCACCAGGGTCGGCAGCACGGAGTCGTTGACAACCTCGGCGGTGATGATCACCTGGGCGATGTCCTCGCGGCTCGGCACGTCGTACATGATGTTGAGCAGCACCTCTTCGAGGATGGCCCGCAGGCCCCGGGCACCGGTGCCACGCAGCAGGGCGAGGTCGGCGATGGCCTCGATGGCGTCGTCCGTGAACTCCAGCTCGACACCGTCGAGCTCGAAGAGCTTCTTGAACTGCTTGATCAGGGCGTTGCGGGGCTCGATCAGGATACGGATCAGCGCATCGCGGTCGAGCGGGCTCACCGAGGAGATCATGGGCAACCGGCCGATGAACTCCGGGATCAGTCCGAACTTGACCAGGTCCTCCGGGCGGACGTCCTCGAACGGGTCCTCCGAACGCGGCTTGCGCGTCTCGATGTCGTTGTTGAACCCCAGCGGCTTCTTGCCGACGCGCTGATCGACGATCTTGTCCAATCCGGCGAACGCGCCACCGACGATGAACAGCACATTGGTGGTGTCGATCTGGATGAAGTCCTGATGGGGATGCTTGCGGCCACCCTGGGGCGGCACACTCGCCGAGGTGCCTTCGAGGATCTTCAGCAGGGCCTGCTGGACGCCCTCGCCGGACACATCCCGGGTGATCGACGGGTTCTCACTCTTGCGGGCGATCTTGTCGACCTCGTCGATGTAAATGATGCCGGTCTCGGCCTTCTTCACGTCGAAGTCGGCGGCCTGGATCAGCTTCAGCAGGATGTTCTCGACGTCCTCGCCGACATAGCCGGCCTCGGTCAGCGCGGTCGCATCGGCGATGGCGAACGGGACGTTCAACATCTTGGCCAGCGTCTGCGCAAGGTAGGTCTTGCCGCAACCGGTCGGCCCGATCAGCAGGATGTTGGACTTGCCCAGCTCGACCCCGTCATCATCGACCCGCCGGGCCGGGTTCGCCACCTGAGCCTGGACCCGCTTGTAGTGGTTGTAGACGGCCACCGCGAGCGCCTTCTTGGCGCTGCCCTGCCCGATCACATAACCGTCCAGGAACTGGCGGATCTGCTGAGGCTTCGGCAGCTCGTCGAGAAGGCCAACATCGCCAGCCTCGGAGAACTCTTCCTCGATGATCTCGTTGCAGAGATCGATGCATTCGTCACAGATGTACACACCTGGACCGGCAATCAGCTTCTTGACCTGCTTCTGGCTCTTTCCACAGAACGAGCACTTGAGCAGATCGCCGCTCTCTCCGATTCGTGCCATGTCCGCCTCCTTCCTTCACTGCCGCTCACTGGTTGCCACATTAACCCGACCAGGTCGGGAAGTGGAGCATATTTCCCCTGGGGATCAGCTCCAATGCGGCAGCTCAGACCGGCAGTGCCTTCAACGAGGTGAGGATGTCGTCGATGATCCCGTAGTCCTTGGCCTGCTCGGCCGTGAGGTACTTGTCGCGCTCGATATCGCGGCTGACCTCTTCCAGGTTCTTGCCGGTGTCGCCGGCGAGCATGCCCTCCATCAGGGACCGGATCCGCAGGATCTCCCTGGCCTGGATCTCGATATCGGATGACTGCCCGTAGCCGCCTTCGGTGGCCGGCTGGTGGATCAGGATCCGGCTGTTCGGCAGCGCAAGACGCTTGCCCTTGGTGCCGGCGGCCAGGATCACGGCCGCGGCAGAGGCGGCCTGGCCCAGGCAGACGGTCCGCACGTCCGGCTTGATGTAGCGCATCGTGTCGTAGATCGCGGTCAGCGCCGTGAAGGAGCCGCCCGGGGAGTTGATGTAGATCTCGATGTCGCGCTCGGAGTCCATCGACTGCAGGCACAGCAACTGCGCCATCACGGCATTGGCGATCTCGTCCGAGATCGGGGTGCCGAGGAAGATGATGCGATCCTCGAACAGCTTGGTGTACGGGTCGATCCGCCGCATGCCGTAGGAGGTCCGCTCCTCCCACTGCGGGATGTAGTAGTCCATCTGCGGGGCGAACGGTTGGCCCTCAGCAAAGGGCGCGCCAAACTTCGCGTTCATGGTGATTCGCTCCTTCACTGGTTGGGGGCGTCGTCGGTGGAGATCTGCGCGGCCGAGGAGAACACGTGGTCGATGAACCCGTACTGCTGGGCCTGCTCGGCGGTGAACCAGCGGTCCCGGTCGGAGTCGGCCTCGATCTGCGCGAGGGTCTGACCGGTGTGCGAGGCGATCAGGTTCTGCATCACGCTCTTGATGTGCAGCGACTGCTCAGCCTGGATCCGGATGTCGCTGGCGGTGCCGCCGAGGCCACCGGACGGCTGGTGCATCATGATCCGGCTGTGCGGCAGTGCGTACCGCTTGCCCTTGGTACCGGCGCAGAGCAGGAACTGCCCCATCGAGGCGGCCAGACCCATCGAGACGGTGGCGACGTCGTTGGATATCCACTGCATGGTGTCGTAGATGGCCATGCCGGAGTCGACCGAACCACCGGGCGAGTTGATGTACAGCCAAATGTCCTTATGCGGGTCTTCGGCGTTCAACAACAGCATCTGTGCGCAGATGGCGTTGGCGTTCTCGTCCCTGACCTCGGAGCCGAGGAAGATGATCCGGTTCTGCAGCAGAGCCTGATAGACGTTGTCGTCCAGGCCGAAGCCGCCCGACTTGCCCGCGGCTCGGGGCTGCTGCACGTTTCCTTGATGTTCAGTCACGGAAGCGAACTTACCCCGAGGCACCGACGAATCTGAGGGGATACCGGCTTTGTTCGCTATCGGCGCACGGGCGCGGCGCGGCTCTTTCGCCCGCGGCCGGCAGTGGCCCCCAGGCGTGTCGACGGGACCGGTGGGTAGATTCGAGCAGGTGACCACACTTTCTGATTTCTCCGCCACCTCCATCGGCGGCGTCGAGACCCCGCTCAGCCAGTACGCCGGCAAGGTCGTCCTGGTGGTGAACACAGCGTCCAAGTGCGGGTTCACCCCGCAGTACAAGGGCCTGCAGGCGTTGCACGAGCAGTACTTCGACGCCGGTCTGGTGATCCTGGGCTTCCCATGCGACCAGTTCGGGCACCAGGAGCCGGGGGCCGAGGACGAGATCGCCGAGTTCTGCGAGCTGAACTATGGCGTCACCTTCCCCCTGTTCGCCAAGATCGACGTGAACGGTGACGGCGCCCACCCGTTGTTCGCCTGGCTGCGCTCCGAGGAGTCGGGCATCCTGACCGATGCGATCAAGTGGAACTTCACCAAGTTCCTGATCGGCAAAGACGGACGTCCGATCAAGCGGTATGCACCGAAGACGGAGCCGGAGAAGCTCTCCGACGACATCGAAGCGGCGCTCGCCGCCTGAGTCGCCTGCTCCCCGACCCCATCCCCGAGGTCGGTGGAGACCAGGGCCAAGCCCTGGGCCTGAAACGAGGCGTCCCCGCCCGCGGCTGCAGCCGTGAGCGGGGACGTCGTTTGTTGCTGGAGACTTCGCCCGGGTCAGGCCCGAGTCTCGTCGGCGTCGTCGGTGTGGACGTCCTCCGGGGCCACCTCGACGGTCTCGGCGGCCTCAGCCTCGGCGGCCGCGTCACCGACGCTCCCATCAGGAAGCAGGTTTGAGAGCTCCACCTTCTCACCGTTGGAGTCAGTCACGGTGGCGGCCTCGACGATCAGCGCCAGCGCCTTGCCACGACGGATCTCCGTCATGTACTCCTCGATGTGGTGCGGGTGCTCCTGCATGTGCCCGGCCACCTGCTCGGGGCTGGTGCCCTGCTGCTGGGCCTTGCGGATGATGTGCTGGGTCAGGTCGTTCTGGTCGATCCCGATCTGGTGCTCGTCGGCGATCTTGTCCAGCACCATCTGAGCCTTCAGGGCATCGCCGGACCGGCTGTGCACATCGGCCCAGAAGCCCTCGACGTCGTTGTCGTCCTCGGTGTCGATCAGGTACTGCTCGAGGGTGAGCTGGGCCTGGGCGAGCTGGCTGTCGATCTGCTCACGGCGGGCCTCGACCTCGGAGTTGAGGACGTTCTCGGGGACCTCGATGTCGATCTGCGCGATCAGGTTCTCGAGGACGGCGTCGCGGGCCTTGCTCGCCTGCTCGAGCCGGGCCATCTGGGTCAGCCGGGAGGTGAGATCGGCCCGCAGCTCCTCGATGGTGTCGAACTCGGAAGCCGTCTGGGCGAACTCGTCGTCGGCCTCGGGCAGCTCCTGCTCCTGCACCTTGGTGACCGTCACCTCGATCTCGGCCTGCTCACCCTTCAGCGGGCCGCCAACCAGCTCAGAGGTGAAGGTCGCGGACTCGCCCGCCGACAGCCCGATGATGGCCTCGTCGAGACCCTCGAGCATCTGGCCGGAGCCCACCTCGTACGACAACTCGGAGGCAGTCGCGTCCTCGAGGTCCTCGCCGTCCTTACGCGCCACCAGGTTGATGACGACCAGGTCGCCGTCCTGCACCGGCCGGTCGACCGGGTTCAGGGAGCCGAACCGGGAGCGCAGGGTGTCGAGCTGCTCGTCCACCAGCGTGTCGGGCACCTCGATGGCGTCCACCGTGACGTTGATCGAGGAAAAGTCAGGCACGTCGAAGTCAGGACGCACGTCGACCTCCGCGGTGAACTCGATCAGGTCACCGTCCTCCAGCTTCGTCACCTCAACGTCCGGCTGGGCCAGCGGGTTGAGGTTGTTCTCGGTGACGGCCTGGCCGTAGAACTGCGGCAGTGCCTCGTTGAGCGCCTCCTGGATGATGACGCCACGGCCGAAGCGCTGGTCAATGACCATCGGTGGCACCTTGCCGTGCCGGAACCCGGGGATGTTCACCGACTTCGCGATCTCGCGGTACGCCTTGTCCATGCTTGGCTTGAGATCGGCGAACGGAACCTCAACGGTGATCTTGACCCGCGTAGGGCTCAGCTGCTCAACAGTGCTTGGCACGAGGTGACTCCTGGGTGATCGGTGCACGGGGCGGTAGCTCCCGAGGGATGGAGGGCTCCATGAGAGCCTCGTCAATCCTACGGTTGGCCCCTGACCCGGCCAAATTGACCCGGCCGAACGGACCCGACCTCCGCCCGAACGCCACGCCGGGCCTGGATTGGGCTCAGCCGCCCCGGTGTCCTACACTCGACGATGCATGTCCGGGGCGTAGCGTAGTGGCTAGCGCGTCTGCTTTGGGAGCAGAAGACCGCAGGTTCGAGTCCTGTCGCCCCGACTCCGCGGTTCGGCTGAGGCGAGACCTCAGCCGGGTTTGCGGTCCGGCGGGTGTAGCTCAATGGTAGAGCCCCAGTCTTCCAAACTGGCTACGCGAGTTCGATTCTCGTCACCCGCTCCAAGCACGAAGCCGCAGGTCAAGGGACGCCCCTGACCTGCGGCTTTTCTGGTTCCCGGCCCAAGCCACCACCGAAGTCCCCGGCAAAGATGGTGATGTCATGTCGAGAAGCGCTGACCAGTTCCGCTCACCACGTGAAGGGCCACGACAGGCGGGGCCCAAGACCCAGGAGAACACCATGCCGAAGTACCTGCTTCTCAAGCACTACCGCGGCGGCCCGGCGCCGCACCATCCGTTCCCCCCGATGGACCAGTGGGCCCCCGAGGACGTGGAGGCGCACATGGCCTTCCTCAAGCACGTCGGCGAGCTGCTCCAGGAGAACGGCGAGTACGTCGACGCGCAGGCGCTCACGCCGGCGCGCACCTGGGTGCGCTACGGCGGTCCGGACGCCGCACCCGTCACCACCGACGGCCCGCTGCCGGAGACCAGCGATCTCGTGGCGGGCTGGTACATGGTCGACGTCGAGTCACACGAGCGCGCGATCGAGCTCGCGGCCTACGTCTCCTCCGAGCCCGGCCCAGGCGGGAAGCCGCTGTATGAGTGGATCGACGTCCGGGAGGTCATGTCCGAAGCACCCTCGGGCGACTGACCCGACATGATCGAGGGATCGACGCAACCGCTGGACGGGGGCTCCCTGCGCGCCCTCGTCCCGCGGGTGCTCGCGGTCCTGGTCCGGCGGGGCGAAGACTTCGATGCCGCCGAGGACGCGCTGCAGGAGGCTCTGCTGGAGGCGCTGCGGGTATGGCCCGGGCACCCGCCGCGCGAGCCGCGCGCGTGGCTGACGACCGTCGCCACCCGGCGCCTGGTGGACGCCCGCCGGAGCGAGGCCGCCCGGCACCGCCGCGAGGAGGCCGTCGACGCCGAGCCGCGGGCCGGCGTCACCGAGGAGGGTGACGACACCCTCTTCCTGTTCTTCTGCTGCTGCCACCCCGACCTCGCACCCGCCTCCCAGGTGGCGCTGACCCTGCGGGCCGTCGGCGGTCTCACCACCCGCGAGATCGCCGAGGCCTTCTTTGTACCTGAGGCGACGATGGCGCAGCGGATCAGCCGGGCCAAGCGAGCCTTGCGGGGGCGCCGCCTGGACCAGCCCGGTGACCTTGCCGTCGTACTGCGCGTGCTCTACCTCGTCTACACAGCCGGCCACGCAGGACGGGTGGACCTGGCTGTCGAGGCGATCCGGCTCGCCCGCCAGCTCACCCTCGCCACCGACGAACCGGAGGTGGGCGGGCTGCTCGCGCTGATGCTCCTCAACCACGCCCGACTGCCGGCGCGGCTCGACCCCGAGGGGCGGATCGTCACGCTCGACCGGCAGGACCGCAGCCGCTGGAACACCCGCGAGATCGCCGAGGGAGTGCGCGTCCTGCAGTCGGCGCTGGCCGCACATCGGGTCGGTCGCTACCAGGTCGAAGCCGCCATCGCCGCCCTGCACGACGACGCGGCGAGCGCCGAGGAGACCGACTGGCCGCAGATCCTCGCCTGGTATGACGACCTTGTCGCCCTGACCGACGACCCGGTACGCCAGGACCCCGCCGCGGTGCTCGCCCGCGCGGTCGCGGTCGGCCATGTCCTTGGCGCCACAGCCGGCTTGCGCGAGACGGAGCGGCTGCGGGATGTGCTCGGCGATCGCCACCGTTGGCACGCCGTCCGCGGTTACCTGCATGAGCTGGGCGGCGACCTTCCGGCCGCCGCCGCTGCCTACGCGGAGGCCGCGCGCCGAGCCACGAACGTCGCCGAGCGCGACCACCTGGTCCGTCAGGCTGCCCGGGCGCGGGCCACCGAGCGATGAAGGACAGTCCTCTCACTGGAGGGCGCAGAAGGCGGCTGCGATCGATCAGGAATCGAGAAGCGTCACACGCTCGCTGAGCCCTAGCCTTGAGACGGAGGGCGGCGGCCGGACGCCGCGCCACTGAGCGTCAGAAGGGAAGACGAAAATGCCAGCGAAGAGTGCCACGACCGAGTCCGAAGGCTTCACCGCCCAGGAGCGCGCGGCGATGAAGGAGCGCGCCGCCGAGCTGCGCGCTGAGGGCAAGAAGGGTGCCAAGAAGGCGGACGGCCTGCAGTCGGTCCTCGACCGGATCGCGGAGATGGCGCCGGAGGATCGTGCGCTCGCCGAGCGCGTGCACATGGTAGTGACCGCGACCGCCCCGGAACTGACCCCGAAGACCTGGTACGGGATGCCCGCCTACGCCAACGCGGACGGCAAGGTCGTCCTGTTTTTTCAGGACTCGGGCAAGTTCAACTATCGGTACTCGACCCTGGGCTTCCAGGACGCGGCGAATCTTGATGACGGTGACTTCTGGCCGGTGTCGTACGCGCTCCGACAGTGGAGCCCCGTAGTGGAGAAGAAGGTCGTCGAGCTGGTGAAGGCCGCCATCTCCTGAAGCTGCCGCGGCCGGGCGCGGCAGTCCTCTGGTAGGCGGCCGGAGTCCTGGTATCTACGGGTGCCCAGCTGGTGTCTACGGGTGCCAGTTGTTTCGACGAATCGCCTCCCGACGACGCATTCCAGCACTATGCTTCGAGCCACCGCCGCATCGAGGGAGCGCCGCAATGAGAACGACCGATCCTGACAACATCCGTGAGCTCTTGGAGTCCATGGGCCGCCCGGTGCCAGAGCCAGATGTGCTGCAGCAGATCATCGACGCCATCCTCAATTCGGGCCTCACCGCCACTACGCTGGCGAGCCACGTGGCGGTGCTACAGAAGATCGCCAATATGGTGCATGTCGAGCTGTCGGTGGTGAAGGCCATCGCGGATGCCGTCCTGGGAGGCTTGCGATCTAGCGCCTAGCCGGTCCGGCGAGACCCGACCCGGTATGCTCGCTGGCGATGTCGAAACGCCGCCTGCCACCAGCACAGAGCCGGGAGCGCGCGTCATGACCGGTCGCTGGATCAGCCAGCCGGACGGCTCGCTCCTCGCGAGGGGCAGGTTCGTCTGTGTGGAGATCAGACAGGCCCGGGGCAGTTTTCTGGTGGTCTCGGGCGGCTCCTTGCGGGGAGAGCGACACGACACGATCGAATCCGCAAAGAAGAGCGGCATCATGTGGTTGGCACTGCTGGACGATCTGCACAGACCGGGTGATCGTTGAACAGGGGGCACCACACAGAAGAACCCCGGTCCCGCCAACGCGGGACCGGGGTTCTCGTCGGTCGATGCTCTCAGACCCGGTTGGTCCTGCTACGGCCGGTCACCGCGGAAGCGATGACGACCAGCACGGCTGCGACGACGATGGCGACGATCCAGCGCACCCAGTCGATGCCCGGGCTGCCATTGCCCCCGAACGCGACGTAGACGTACCAGCCGATGATCACACCACCGATCCCGCACAGAATGGTCAGCCACAGCGGGATGTTGTCCCGGTTACCTGGAGCGACAAACTTACCCAACAGGCCGATGATGATGCCTGCGATGATGACGCCGATGATTTCCATCGTTTGCCTCTCTCTGTAATGACGGTCGCCCAACTGCGACCGCGGCCCGATGCTACTGCGGTCTGACCCGACCTGCAGGCTCCAGGCGACCGACACGCCGCCACGGCGGGGACGGTGTGTCTGGTCAGGAGCCGAACGGCAGGTAGGCCCTGGGCCGCGTGAACGTTCCGGGCCGCGGTTCGACCCGCTCGACCAGGCAGCCGCGCAGCCGCCCGGCCGCACCACTGGTGGCATTGCGCGCCCATCTCGTTGTAGACCCAGGAAACGTCCGACAGCAGCTGCACGAGGGCCAGGTTGCCCGGCTCGAGCGGCGCCCTTTCATTGAACGAATTCTCGGACACCGACGCCTTGCGTCGTTGGGCTCGCGAACGTTCTTGGGCGATGATCTTGGCGTAGCGTTGACTCTGCCTCGCCACGGCCGGCTTGGCGAACACCGTGCGGTGGCTTCCCCCGCCCACTGAACATCGGATGGTACTTCTCGCTCCTGCCCTTCAGGCCGCGTTGGTCGTACGTCGCCTCGAGGCGGAGGACGACGCTCCCCTTCTCCTGTGGTGCGCTTCGCCCGCGAACCCTCCCAGGCTGCCGACACGACCTCACGGGAAGTCACGAGTTTAGGCCCGCGCTTCGCTTGCACCGGCGAGAGATCGTGCCTCGGCCTGGTCGCGACGCCGGGCTCGATAGGCCCGGTCGATCCAGAGCGCCCAGACGCTCACGGTGAACGCCGCTGTCAACGTCAGCCAGACGCTGGAGCCTCCGTCGTTCACCAAGGTGCCCAGGACGGCGGTCATCAGAGCCGCAACGGCGATCGGACGGATGGTGCTGAGGTCTGTCGACAGCGGACCCAACAGGCGGCGGAAGATCAAGATCCACAACGCGATGCCGATGATCAGCGAGATGACTCCCATCGGGGCGACCAACGACTCAGCCGCTGCTGCGGCCTTGCGGATGACGATGTCGGCCGCGTCTCCGTCGATGACGCGCTGGACGAAGTTGCCCAGATGGCTCCGGGCATCAGGTCCTCGCCGCCAGTCCAGCCACGAGATGACGACCACGGCGAGCAGGCCCACCAGGCCGATTCCCGCCAGCTTCCGCCAGGTGACCGGGAGGTCGGTAAGTGCCAGCAGCAACCACAGCACACCCGGCGTCAGCGCCAGAACGCCACCGAAGTCTGCACCCATGGACGGCCAACCCATGCAGAGCACGGTCCCGAACCCGACCAGGGCGACAGCGCCCAGTGCGGAGATCCGATGCCCGGCCGCCCGCAGACGGTGAGCCAGGTAGCCGGCGAGCAGCAACGCCGCCGAGGAATAGACCGCGAAGGTGACATTGCCGAAGCCATACCAGCGACCGCCATTCGTCGGTCGCGAGTTCAGCATCGAGCCCGGCTGCATCACCGCGCCCAACGCTGCGTCGACGGTGAAGGCAGTCACCACGACAGCTGCGCCCACCCCGGCCACGGCAAGATCATTCCGCCGGGCGACGACGAGAACGAGGGCGGTCAGCACAACGGCCCAACCCGCCACCAGCAGACTCAGCACCAGCCCCGGTGAGCTGGTGTCCTGCCAACGCACCGCCCCAGTGAGCATCATGGCCGCCGGCAGGATGCAGCCGAAGGACACGATCACCCGTGACACGTCGAACCGACGCACCATCAGGCTGACGACCAGGATGACCATCAACACCGCGCCGCCGATGCCGAGGGCGATCTGCCCGCGAAGGGCCGCAGCGGACAGAGCGGTGACGGCCGCGAGGTGCCCGTGCAGTGCATCGGCCGTCACCGGAGCGACACGCACCATCAGCGGGGATCCGTCGATCGGGGCAGTCACCGGCGGGGCGCCGCGACGCCCGAAGTCCACCAGCACACGGGTCAGATCGGTCAGGTTGACGACACCATCACGGCGCGTGCTCGCCGACGTGAGCCAGCCCGCCGGGCTGCTTCGAAGCAGGTAGAGAGCCTGCAACCGCGAGTCGTGGGAGTCCGACGGCGGACCCACTCCCGTCACTATGAGGCTGACGTCGCTACGTCGTGCCAAAGTCGTGATGATGGCGTCGGACTCCTCCCCCGGATCGACCAACGTAATCGGGCACGGGGTCGCCAAGTCAGCGTCGATGAACTCCTGCACGGTCTGATAGCGCGCGAGCGACCCGTCGGAGCGCGCGGCCGCCAGCGCCGCCCCGGGTCCGACCGCAGCCACACAGCCAGGAACGAGCTCGGCGAGTGTCCCGAGCCGGGCGTCGCCGTTGTGTGCGGCGGCTGCGGCCAGGCGCCGCTGCCACTCGACCACGTGTTGATCTTCAACCTGGGGAGTGCACAGTCCACCGACCGCGGTGCGACGACCGGCCCCCAGCGTGGACCAGCCTGCAGCCGCACAGTCGCCGATGTAGCGCGGCCGCACGGACACCGCCCCCGCCTCCGCGGTTGCCGCATGCGCGTTCAAGACGGTCCGCTCGGCATCCGTGAGCTGGTACCCGCCCTTGCCACCGACGACGACCACCTTGCTTGTCGTGATCGCTGTCGACTGCGGATGAGGACGGGTGTCGTGAACCGCCCGAAGACCGATGAAGACGACAGCGATCAGCAGCAGGCAGGTCGTCCAACTCCACAGCAACGGCCGTCTGGTCCCCTTCACAGGGGCGATCGGTTCGTCACGCGTAGCCAATTGTCACATCCGCCTCCAGAGTCCAGCTCAACTCATCCAGGACCTGAAGAGAGCCGGGTCGTCCACCATCACGCAGTCTGCGTCCACCTCGCGCGCACGATCAAAGTCTGACTTGCTGACGCCGTTGTAGGGCCAGACCTCGACCTGGGCTCGGTGCAGCCTCACGACTTTGTCTTTCGTCAGACGCTGCAGCAGGGAAATGTACACCGTGGCCTTCGCGTTGCGGATGGTGCGAAGACGATAACCCCTGTGGTACGAGATCAACGCACGCCGCAGCCGGGGCTCGACAGCCGCGAACTGCCGCAGCGTAGCTGAGTATGTGCTCGCCACCGTCGTCCGGGACAGCATTCCGGCATGACGTACTTTGCGCACATAGTCCCTGATCTGCGCCGCAGTAGGATGACCCTTGGCCTCTGGATTCACCGGCCTTCCCAGGGACTTCGCCAACCTCAGAACCTCGGCGAAGGTGGGTATCCGCTCTCCTCTGCCGGCGTCGCACCGGCGGAGCTGCCTCAACGTACGTTCGGCGACAGGCCCGCTGCAGTCTGTGGTCCGGTCCAGCGTGGTGTCATGAATGACGACTGCCACTCCATCCTCCGACCACTGGACGTCGAACTCCAAGATGTCGGCGGACCTGGCCGCCCGACGGAAGGCAGCCAGAGTGGACTCCGGCGCTCCCTTGTTCGTGCCGCGGTGACCGGCGATCATCAAGATCCGACGACCTGAGCTCGGGATCGCGGCCGGCGCCTTCCACACAGGCCTCGTCCTCCTCATCAGAACCCGCCAGGTCCTGCTGTCGATCTTGCCGGTAGCCGCCAGTCCGTGCAGGCGCTGGAACCTCTTGACTGCCGCCCTGGTCCTCGGTCCAAAGTACCCGGTCCGGTACCTGGGTCGCAGCACCTTCGCCTTGACCAGCCGCGACTGGAGCACCATCACCTTCCGCGATCGTTGGCCGAATCGCGGGTAGTGCCGAGTGGCTGCCTGAGCGGTCTGGGAGAAGGCGAGAGCGGGCCCCAGTACGGGGACGGTGCCGGGAGCCCCGATCATCGTCGCCACCATGATCATGATGGCAACTATCGTCGCAGCCCAGCTCCGCACGGCCTTGGCCGGCTCGCGGCCAGTGTCGGAGCGTCGATGCCAGGCTCCCCGACGTCCGAGTCGTTGCCGAAACGAAGATCCTCGGTCAGCTGATGTCGCCATCGTGGGCCCCCTCACCCAGCGCCAGATCCATAGCGTATGAACGGGTTCGCCCGGCCAGGCAGGGACGAAGGCCCCTATCAGGGCCCCCCTTTGGGCCCGTCCCTGAGCCCGTCGAAGGGCTCACTCAACCGCTCTTCCACAGGCTCAGAGCGCACGGGCGGAGATATCCGTGTACTGACAGAACCTCCCTCTTTGCCGCCAGGTCTCGTACGGTGTGTCGGTGACGGACCACCAGGCCCGGGATGCGCGAGTCCTCCATACCTCCGCGCCGGACGAAGCCCCTGACGAGAAGGACCCTGTGGAGATCGAAGAGCGCCAACCCATCTGCAAAGGACCTGCCGAAGGGGTGACCGGCGACGTCTGGGCCACCCAGTTCGCCAGGTCCGAACCCGGCATCGACGCCGAGTGCCGGTCCGACCGCCACGCGCTCCGTGACGAGAGCACCGTCGAGCCACGCGTGGCCGGAGTCTGATGAGCCCGGCTGACACCCGAACCCGCTCAAGACGTGGAGGAACCGATCTGAGACACCTGCTCGTTCCCTCCTCAGCGCTGCTGTGGGGGTTGCAGATCTCGTTCCTCAGCCCGGCTCTGGCGCTGATCCTGGTCAATCTCTACGGCGCCACGACTGCGGAAGTGGGTTGGGTGCTCTCCATCTACAACGCCAGCGGTTTTCTGGCCTCCCTGGCGCTGCCTGCCTACGCCGACAAAAAACACGACTACCTGAGACCGATGCTGGTCTGCGGCGCGCTCACTGCCGTGCTCGCCATCGTGCTGGCGATCACGACGACCCTTCCGGTCGCCACCATTGCACTGGTCCTGATCGGCGGTCCAGCCGGCGTGGGCAGCTCCATGCTGTTCGCCCAACTGCGCCACTCCGGAGCCAGACCAGCCGAGATCGTCAACACCCGAGCCATCGTGTCGGTGGCCTGGGTTGGCGGTCCCCCGCTCGCCACCTTCATCATCGGTTGGTTCGGCAACCGCGCCATCCTGCTCGCCATCGCTGCCGTCGCCGTGCTCAACATCACCACCACCGCGATCATGATCACCCACCGCAGCGCCGCAGCCCGGGCAACAGCAGCATCCGGCAATCCCACAACGCCCTTGGCCAGTTCGGATGCGGCGCCGGTCAACCGCATCGAGATCGTGCTGATCATGGCGGCCTTCATCCTGCTGCAGGCCACTAACGCCACTGCGATGACGATCATGACCGTCTACGTGACGGAGACTCTTCAGCTGGACGTGATCTGGGCCGGCATCGCCCTCGGTGTGGCCGCCGCCCTCGAAGTGCCTGCCCTGCTGCTGATCGGACGACTCAGTGAGCGGCACTCACATCTCGGTCTGATCGCCACCGGCTGTCTCGCAGGGATCGCCTACTACCTGGGACTGGCCTTCGTGACCGGGCCGGGGAAGATCGGGCGCGCCGGAACCACCCAGCTGACGGCCGTGCCACCGTCGGCGCCCGGACCGAACTCGGCAGCACCGCCCAGATGCTCCGCGCGGGCGACCATGTTGAGGAGGCCTGAGCGCTGCGCGCCTGGGCTGAGCCCGATGCCGTTGTCAGTGACGGTGAGCTGCAGCTGGCCACTGACACCCGAGATCTTCACCACCACCCGATCGGCATGAGCGTGCCTGGCGACGTTGCTCAGGGCCTCGCGCAGTACGGCCAGCGCTTCGGCCGCCACCTCTTCGGCGACAGCCACGTCGCCCTCGATCTCCAACTCCGGGACGAAGCCCAGTGAACGGGCGGAATCCCGCACCAGCCGGGTCGCCCCCTCCCGCAGGTCGCTGAGGTCCCCCCGGGTGATGGCGAAGATCACCGCCCGCAGCTCACGGATGACCTGGTCGGTCTCGTCGATGAGCGGCTGGATCTGCCCGGTCATCTCGGGACGGCGGACCGTGAGAGAACTCAGGGCGAGACCGATGGCGAAGATCCGCTGGATCACCAGATCATGGAGGTCGGCCGCGAATCGGTCCCGTTCGTCGTGGACGCTCAGCTGGCGCTGCGCTTCGAGCAACTCGGCGTTCCGGGCCAGCAGAGCGGAGCGCATCCCTTCGATGGCGGCTCCGATGCTGGCGATCTCGCGGGGGCCTTTGGCTATGATTGGCTCATCGTGTCCGGCAACGGAGAAGGCGTTCAGCTGGCGCAGAAGGTCTCTCAGTGGCCGCTCGAGCAGGCCGTACCACAGCAACAGCGCTATCGCCGCGGCCGCGACAGCGATCCCACCGCTCAGCAGGGACATCGCCGCCGCGGCAGAGTTAGCCGCCGTCACCACGCGAATCTGGGCGACGACAATCGCCGTGATCTCTGCTTCCAGCGTCTCCAGCTGGGTGCGCAGGTCGTCGAACAGCGCCTTCTCCCGCATAGCTTGTCGAGCAAGCTCGCGGGGTGCAACCGGCCCGCGCTTACGCTGGGCGATACTGGGTTCGGCGACACCCGACGACCACAGCTCGGCGCTGGCAATGACCTTGTCCAGCTGGGCCAGCGCCACCGGCTCTGTCTGCAGCAGCATGCTCAGCGCCGCCTGGAGCGTCGCCGCCCTGGCTCGCCCTGTCTCGTAGGGTTCGAGGAAGGAATCGTCCCCCGTGAGCAGGAAGCCTCGCTGACCGCTCTCCTGGTCGATGTAGGCCATGGCCAACCGGGCGGCGTCCTGCTGCGCTGGCCGGATCCTGCCTCGCAGATGTTCTTGTGCTTCGAGGCTACGACGCAGCTGTTGGTTGGCCACCAGCGCGTTCGCGAGCAGGACACCGACGACGGCGCCTACCACCACAGCAAGCCAGAATCGCAGTCCGACGACTCGACGCCACTGTGTCAAGGCGACGTGCGCCGGTGGGCGCACCAGTGCGAGCAGCCCTTTCACGGCAGTGCCCCGATGACACGGGCAGATCGCATCCCTGTTGAGTCACTGCTGTCCCAGCGCACCGATCGTCCCCGCCCGTCTCAGGTCCTCCGACCTTGGTGCATCCTACCCTTCTGTGCTCTTCAGCAGCCCTTAACGAAGTCGGCCCCGCCTACCTGTGGGGATGCGAGGAACGAGTTGCTGCTGGTGCCTCAACGCGTATCGATGCGCAGCTTGGCGCGGATCCTTTCGGCCGTATGCCATTCACCCGCAAGCAGGATGCCGTAGGTGAGTCCGTTATGGCCCGCGCGAGTGCCCATTGTCGTCCCCAGTTTCAGCAGGAAGGCGGCGCTGACCACGCTGTCCTGATGCTCCCCCAGCCGCTTCTGCAGCTTCTTGCCATGGCGCACCGACTTGCTGGCCTTCTTGCCCAGGACAGGGGCGGCGAGCTCAGCTGCATAGCGGAATCGTTTCCCCGCCTTCCGCGCTCGGTGCAGGGCGGCGACGTCCCCGCCCGCGGAGCGGAGGCGCCGGTCCAGCTTCCGTTTGGCCTTCTTCAGATGGTCCGCTGCCTCCGCGGCGGGCTGCGTAGCCTCAGCCGTCAGCGGCGGTGCAGTCCGCCAGGCGTCCAGCAGGTCGAGCAGCTGCCGGTAACGCTCGCTGGCCATCCCGGTCGCGACCGCCTCGAGGTGGTCCGAGCGCTCGACCGACAGCGTCGACTCGATCGTGGCGGCCACTGGGCCCAGCACATACTCCGGTGGCAGCTCGGCCACCTTCGCGGCCAGCCTGGCGATCAGGATGTCACGATCACGCACCTCACCCAACAAGTTCGCAAACCACACCACCTCGGCGTCCAGCTCGGCGACGCGCTCCGCATCGAAGACCGAGCCGAACGTCCGAAGCGTGCTCCGCAACCGACGCAGCGCCACCCGGGTGGCATGCACCATCGGTTGACTCAGCCGAAGACCAAGATCGCCGAGCGCGATCGCCGTGTACTGCTGTTGCAGGTAGTCGTCGATTAACTGTCCCAGCGTCCCCTCCTCCTGCCGGTCGGCGGAGGAAGCGGCGGAACCGAGCGCGCGCCGCAGCTTGGAGGTGTCAGGCGACGGGCGGGCTCCGACGTCCGTGAGCCGCTGACCGAGGATGCTCAGCAGTTCTTGGTCACCCGCGGGCCCGAGCTCAACCTCGACCTCGCGCCACGTGTCCAGAGTGGCTGCCTCCCCCGCCCTGACACTCTGCACGCGGTCGTCGGCGATCTCGGCCAGCAGTTGACCGCTCCCGTCCAGCAGGCGTGTGACGGTCCTGGTAGTGGTGATCGTTGCCACCGAGCGGAGCTCCTGACCTCTGGTCACGCCTGCCAAGGGCTGCGCCAATGCGGCCGGCACCGACCGTGAGCGGGACCGACTCCTGATCTCCATACGCCCGTCGGCGGCCGGAACCTTGAGCTGCCAACCCACGTCCGCGTCTCCAGTGCGTCGACGAAGGGTCAGGCCCAGTCGATGCAGATCACCCCGCTCGGTGTCGAAGTACTCACTCTCCAACCGCAGCTCGGCGGTCTCCACGTGCCCTGCTGGGAGGAGGAGATCAGCCGGATCGGGCAGGACGAAGGTCGAATCAACCTCGTACTTGTCCTCCCGCTCGAGATGTGCCGTGACCATTCACCCATCCTGCCACCTTGCCGATCATCGCAACGATCGAGAACTCCGCGAAAGTCATCACTGCACAGGGCGTCGTGTTACCGCTATCGTCGAAGGGTGGCCGGTGAGCCGAGCTGGGGACCGAATGGCGCTGTGGCGTTCTCGATCACAGGTCCTGCGGAGCTTGCACTGCCACCCGGCAGGTCCGGCGTGGTCCCCTTCACGGTGACGAACCTGATGGGCCGACCGGTCCAGGTGCGGCTGCTGTCGCAGCCCGTCGGCGCCACCGATCCCTCCTGGGTGTCGGTGGTCGGAGATTCGGAGCGACCGATGGTCGTCGGGTCGACCCTGACGGCCGAGCTCAACATCACCGTCCCGATGACCGCTCCCCCTGGAACATTCCTGACCCGACTGGTAGCCGTTCCGGAGGATGACACCGAGGCCGCAGTCCAGGGGCCGGCCCTGTCCGTGACCGTTCCGCCGGCACCGGTCCGCAAGCGGCCTCGCTGGCTGTTGCCCTTGATCATCGGCCTTGCGGTGTTGCTGGTGGCTGGTGCTGTCACCGTGTTCTTCCTGACCCGACCCCCGAAGGCTCCGGTGAGCGTGACGCCGCCCAGTATCGGCGGTACGCCTCCGGCCAACATCGGGGACCAGCTGACCGGATCACCGGGAACGTGGAAAGGTGCCGCGGTGATCACCACTAGTTGGAGCCGCTGTACGAGCGGGAACTGCGTCGCCATTGCGGGGGCCACCGGCAAGAGCTACACCGTGACCGCCGCCGATGCGGGCACGTCTCTCCGCTTCGTCGCACACGCCTGGGCGGTCAAGCAGGGGCAGGAACCGTCGACCATCAAGGAGTCGGCCGACTTCGCTGTCTCAGCCCCGAAGACCCCGGTCTTCACTCCGACAGTGCCGGCCGTGTCGGTGTTCCGCGGCGGTGGCTATCAGGCACTGGTGCTGAAGGCGGTGCAACGCAACAACGTGCTGGTGCTCACCATCGACGCCACCGGTCAGGCTGATCTTCGCGACCCGAACACGAGCTGCCTCAACGTGGTCGCAGCGGACGGTACCGCCGTCGCCACCGCCCGCGTATCGGACTCCAGATGGACTGTCCGTACGCCGGGTCACTACTTCGGTGACATCTCGTTCTCCTTCGACCAGCTGCCGAAGGGCGAGTATCAGTTCCTCTACTCCTGTGCGCCCGACTACTCGCCCGCCTCAGTAGGGTCCTACGGCTGACCTTGAACAGGTCCCCCTGAGTGGCAATGCGCGCCACGAGCTGGCACCACGTGCCCTGAGCTGGTACCACGCGCCCTGAGCTTGTCGAAGGGCTCCCGACGCAAGAGACCCCAAGCCTGCGATCAACGCCCTTCGACAAGCTCAGGGCACGTAGTGAGGATCGAGGCCTTCGACAAGCTCAGGGCACGCAGCGCTCAACACCCTTCGACAAGCTCAGGGCACGCAGCGCTCAACGCCCTTCGACAAGCTCAGGGCACGCAGCGAGGCTCAAAACCGGGGAAAGCTCAGGGCACCGGAGTCAGCAGATGGGGTCGCGTCCAGCAATCGGCGAAGGAAGTTGATCTTCCCAACAGACCGAGAGGGCCCACGGCGCTCGCCGTGGGCCCCACTCGTGATAGTCGACAGGTCAGCGTCGCGTGATGTGCACGATCGACCCGTTACCAACCGGACCCTCAGGTCCCATCTCGGCCATCGTGCCGGCCCACAGACCGTCGTGTCCGGACTCCACCGAGAGGGCGTTCGGCAGGTCGACGTAGGTCCGGCGCTTGCCGTGGTCGAGCACCGAGATCCGGCCGCCGAACAGCTCGGCGACGTAGATCCGGCCGTCCCGACCGAGGGCCAGGTCGGTGGCACCCAGGAAGCCTGACCCGATCTGGGTCACATGACCGTTCCAGGGGTTCACCTTGAACACCTTGCTGCGGGCTCCCAGGCTGGGATCCTCCGGTCCCCCGGCCAACGTGCTGACGTACAGCCAGCCGCCGGGTCCCACCTCCACATCGGTCGGCACCGCCTCGAAGTTGTAGGTCACACCGATAACGCAGTCCGGCATGTGCAGTCCGGCGGCGATCTCCTTGGTGATCTTCAGCGGGTGCCGAGGCAGAATGGCCAGCGTCGAGATGTGCCCCCGGCGGTCCACCTTGAGCAGGTCGTTGCCGCCGGCATCGGCCACCACCCACGAGTGCTTGCCGACTGCGGCGACCGCGTACGGATGCGAGTCGACCAGTCCTGCATAGCTTGCCGGCGGACCGTCGGGGATGCTCTCCAGGGCCGCCTTGACGCAGGGGCTCGGGTTGTCCACGCCGTAGTTCATCCCCGAGTCGGGGTTCTTCGTGCGTTCGTACGTCGAGAGGTCAGCCGTGGTCCGGCTGCCCCGTGGCCCGTAGATGTTCAGCGCCGTGTCCCCGGTGGCGTAGTTCGTCGACGTGTAAGCCAGAGAGCGGCCGCTGCGCGTCACGTCCAAGCCGGCGACCTCACCGGGCTGCGGACCTTCGGCTACGGTTTTGAGGGTGCCTCCGGACAGCCGGGACACCAGCGAGGTGCCTCCGTCGGCGACGTACACGTGTCTCTTGGACAGAGCCAGTGAGAACGGCGCGATCACCTGGGTGTTGACCACATGGACTTGTGGTTGGTATGGGTCGTACTGTCCGTGCGCCGAAGCCGGCACGGACATGGTGGCGAACAATGCGGTAGTCGCCACGGCGGCGGCACCCAACATCTTCTTACGCATCACAATCGTCCCCCGATCGAGAGTAGTTAGATACCAGGCAGCATGCCTGCATTCAATACGACTCGTCAACGGTTTGGTATAGATGTTCCGGTTCGACCCAATCGGCATCCTTCTTGGTGGTAGGCCAGTGACAAAACCTAACCATGCATGGAAAATCGGGACCCTTGGACGAGGCCGTCGGCGCCCTACAACCAGCGCTTCGCCTTGAAGATCACGTAGAGGCCGACGCAGATCGCCACCATCATGATCAACGCATAAGCGTATCCGAAGCGCCACTCCAGCTCGGGCATGTGGGCGAAGTTCATCCCGTAGATGGTTCCGACCACGCTCGGCGCGAAGATGATCGCGGCCCAGGACGAGATCCGCTTGACCTCTTCGCTCTGTTGGAGGCTGGTCTGCGTCAACCGCTGCATCTCGTCGTTCTGCCGCTGGGCGACCAATGTCGCGTTGACCGACAGGATGTTCTGCAGCAGTGTGCGAAAGGCATCGGCGCGCTCGGCCTGCCGGACCGCGTGGTCCTGGACATCCCGGAGGTTGCGCTGAAGCTCGATATCGACGTCTTGCTGGGCCAAGCCGGCAATCAGCTGGTCGAGCATCCCGGGCAGCGGTCGGGTGGCTCGTTGGAACTCGATCACCTCCCGCGACAGCTCGTAGATCCGCCGCGAGACCTGCGGGTCACCAGCGAAGACCTGATCTTGGATCTCGTCGATGTCGTTCTCCAATCCCACCAGTACCGGCAGGTACTCATCCACCACCTGGTCGAGGGTGGCGTAAAGCACGGCGCCGGGGCCGAGCCGCAGAAGGTCCGGGGCGTCCTCGAGCCGCTTCCTCACCCGGGCCAGGTCCGGCGACTCCGCGTGACGTACGGTGACCACGAAATCGGGCCCGGTGAAGACGTGCAGCTCGCCGAACTCTACCCGCTCTTCCTCGTCGATGTAACGCGCCGGTCGCAGCACGGTGAACAGCACGTCGTCGTAACGCTCGAGCTTCGGCCGCTGGTGTGCCCTGATGGTGTCCTCGACCGCGAGCGGGTGGATGCCGAACTCCGTGGCGACCGAGATGACCTCCTCCGGCTCGGGCCGATAGAGGCCGATCCAACCCATGCCGTGCCGCTCGCGCAGCAGCTCATAGGTGACGTCCAACGACTCCGGCTCACACTGCCGAGCGCCGTCGACATAGACGGCATTGTCGACCACGACCACGACCAGCACCCTTCCTCATCCGCCGGGACCGCCCCGCTGGACTGATCTGCAGACTACCCAGCGGGGCGCGGTCCTGCGCCCTGAGATCACCGAAGCGCCCTGAGCCCGTCGAAGGGCAACCGCCACCCGCGCCCTGAGCCTGTCGAAGGGCAACCCCCACCCGCGCCCTGAGCCTGTCGAAGGGCGGTCTTCGACAAGCTCAGACCACGTCATCCCTCTAGGTCTTCGACAAGCTCAGACCACGTCATCCCTCTAGGTCTTCGACAAGCTCAGACCACGTCATCCCCCAGGTCTTCGACAAGCTCAGACCACGTCATCCCCCAGGTCTTCGACAAGCTCAGACCACGTCATCCCCCAGGTCTTCGGCAAGCTCAGACCACATCCCCCCAGGTCTTCGACAAGCTCAGACCACGGACGGGGTCGTGTTGTTGGCCGGCCGGATGTTCTGGTTGACGTGGAACACGTTGTCGGGGTCGTAGCGACGCTTCACCATGGCGAGACGCGCGTAGTTGCCTCGATAGGACGCCTGGACCCTGTCCTGGCCCTCGTCCATCAGGAAGTTGACGTAGGCTCCGCCGGCCGAATACGGGTGCAGCTCCTCCCAGTAGGCGCGGGCCCACTGGGCCAGCTCCTCGGCTTTCGCCGGATCGGGGTCGACGCCGACGATTACTCCGGCCCAGCCGCCGTCGCGGTAGGCGAAGGCGGTCGCGTCCTCTGCCACCCGGCTGGCGGCGCCGTCGATCGGATACAAATGCATGGTGCTGGCAGGGCTCGGGAGCTTCTCCGCATACTTCAGATGGACGTCGATCGCGGCGTCGGAGATCTCGGTGCAGAAGTCCGCCCGCCAGTACCACTGCAGCCCGGGCGGGTAGATCGGGTCGAACAGCGACTGCATCACGGTGTAAGGCATCGGCTGGATCCCGACCATCATCGGCGAGCCGAAAGTCTTGATCGGCGCCAGCACCTCGTCGGCCTTGTCGTGGCTACCGGTGTAGCACCAGATCAGGGCACACGCCTTGCGACTCCACAGATGCTCCGGGAACGGTGGGCCGGTGGGAACGGTCACGATGCCGAGCCAGCCGTTGAGCTCCTCAGGAAGGGACGGCAGGAGCTCGCGATACCAGCGCATCACCTCGGCCGTGTCGGCCAGGTCGTAGAACACCGGGCCGCCGATGATCACGCCCTGCTCCCCGATGTCGCCACACCGGAACGTGAACGAGGTGACCACTCCGAAGTTGCCGCCACCACCGCGGAGGGCCCAGAACAGGTCCTCGTGGGACGTCTCGCTGGCGGTGACGAAGCTGCCGTCGGCCAGCACGACGTCGGCTTCGAGCAGGTTGTCGACGGTGAGGCCATAGCGCCGGGCGAGGTAGCCGATGCCTCCGCCGAGGGCGAGCCCTCCGACGCCGGTCGAACCGATGATCCCTGAGGGGGTGGCCATTCCGAAGCCCACGGTGGCGTGATCCACGTCGCCCCAGGTGCAGCCACCGTCGACGCGGACCTTGTGTTCGTCAGGATGCACGGTGGTACTGCGCATCGACGACAGGTCGATCGTCAACGCACCGTCCCAGACGCCGAGCCCGCCGGCGTTGTGACCGCCACCTCGGACTGCGATCTCCACCGCATGGGCACGACAGAAGCGGACACAGGCAATCACGTCGGTGACGTCTCGGCAGAAGGCGACAGCGGCCGGGTGCTTGTTGATCATGCCGTTGTAGACGGCACGGGCGGAGTCGTAGGCCGGGTCACCCGGCAGTACGAGGGTGCCGCGCATGGCGGCTGCGAGCTCTTCGTACGGGACCGGCGTGATGCCTGCCGGCGGTGTCGGTGCAATGGTGCTCATCTGGGTTCCTTGACGTGTGAGTGGCACCCGACCTTCGGGTGCGGCCATTCCCCGACACTAGGAAGCAGGCGTTCCTGGAGCGTTCGCCCGACGGCAGAGCCTCAGTTGACCAAGGGAACGCTGCTCCGAACGGTGGGAGCACCCCGGAGCTGCAGGTCGGCCTCGATCCGACGGAGCAGGGCCACGCTGCCCTGGCTCCGGGCCATCTCCGCAGCCGCTCGAAGCCGGTCCACCGCGGCCGCCCGGGGGTCGAAGCCCGCGCGGATCCGCATCACCTCGGGCAACCACCAGCGATCATCTCTGGCCTGACCGCCGCTCAGTGCGGCGTCGAGGGTAGCCGCCGCCGCCTCCGGCCGGTTCGCGTCGGCGAGGCGGTCGGCCAGCAGCGCCAGCCAGTAGGGCATCCGAGTGAAGGCCCCCTGCGCCCGGAGCCCGTCGATGCCCTGCTGTAACAGGGAAAGACCCTGTCCGTCCTGCCTGGCCCAGCCGGACAGGATCCTTCCCCACTCCGGGTAATACGCGAAGGAGTATCTCTGACACAGGTCGCACAGCTCGGCGGCGCTCTCCGCCACCCCGACCCGATCGCCCAGCAGCTGGTGGGTGATGGCCGCAAAGCCGAGCGCCACAGCAAGACTGAACGGGTGCTCGATGCTGCGTGCCAGCGTCACCGCATCGGCGCAGGCGGTAATGGCCTCCGCCTCGTGGCCGAGCAACCAGTGCGCCTGAGCCGCCCAGGCGGCACCGTGCACGTCCAGCCGGGAGCCGACCATGAGCGACACGACGCCATGCCGGTCCCGGACCACCGCGAAGTGTTCCAGGGCCTCGGCCGGCATGCCCAGGCTGAAGGACGACCCGGCATAGGCGAAGTGCGCCTGGCTGCTCAGGTCGTCGTCCGGGCCGACCATGGCCACCGCCTGGGCCGCGATCCGACGGCCGTCGAGGATGCGACCCTGGACGAACCGGGAGGCCCACAGGCCGACAAGAGTGGTCAGCTGCAGATCCGGGCGACACAGCCGCTCGGCCAGGACGAGGGACCGCTCGAGCGCCTCCTGGAGTTGCGACGACGAGAAGCCGTGCTCGGCATTGAGGGGGGCGGTCATGGTCATCAGGCAGTTGAGCTCACGTGCGTCCCGGTCCGGGCCGGTCGGCATCGCGCGGATGATCTCCAGCGCCTGCCGGTTGAGCCGGTTCGACTCGGCATGGGCGAACCTACCGGCGGCTACCTCAGCCGCTCGCAGATAGTGCGGCAGGGCGCGGTCCGGCCTGCCGCCGCGCGAATACTGCTCGGCGAGCTGGACGGCCACCCGGTCGAGCTGGTCGGGGTGCAGCAGCTCGAACCCCTGGGCCAGCCGGCGGTGCAACAGCCAGCGCTGCGGCGGGCTGACCAGCCCGTAGGCCGCGGCGCGGAGCAGATCATGGGTGAAGTCGTAGCCGTCGGGCAGCTCGCGGATGAGCCGTCGCCGCCACAGCTCGTCGACCGCCTCGACCACGAGGTCGGAGGTCAGGTCGCTGGCCTCGGTGAGCAGGTCCAGGGTGAAGTCGCGGCCAACCGCCGCGGCCAGGGCGGCGACCTGCCTGGCCGCGGGCGAGGTCTGGTCCAGGCGATGCCGGAGAACGGCCGCCAGATCCCCATGCTGCAGCTGTCCGTCGTCATAGCTGGCCCGGGCGGCCTCCACCACGTACAGGGGGAACCCAGCGGTTGTGGCCTGCAACAGGGCAGTCGCCCCCTCCGGCAGCGGGCGGCCGGAGACGGCCTCGGCGAGCCGCCCGGTCGCCGTCTCGTCCAACGGGCCCAGCGACACCTCGGTCAGAACGCCGGCCGGCCGCATCCGGTGCAGCCATCGAGCCAGCTCAGGTTGTTGCTCGTCGTCGTCGCGCAGGGTCGCCGCCATCAGCAGCGGGCTGTCCTGGGCGAACCCGAGACAGAACGCGATGAACGACAGAGTCTCCTCATCACACCACTGGAGGTTGTCGAGCACGAGCAGGGTCGGGCGACCCAGCCCGCTCAACGCACGCGCGAGACCCTCGAAGAAGCGGTGCCGCTGCCAGCCGTCCACCATCGCCCGGGTGCCTTCGGTGATCGCGGCATGGTCGGTTCCACCCGTCGGGACCAGCCGGTCGACCTCGAGGCGCCAGAGCGGCTCCAGCGCTGCCGTGGCGGTTCGGACGGCAGGGTCTCGCAGCCAGTCCCCCACCGGCGCCAGGGCCAGTCGTGGAGCGGTGCCAAAACACTGGGCCACCGCCACGGCGGCGCCCTGACGACGAGCCAGCGCAGCCAGCTCGGCCACGAGTCGGGACTTGCCGACGCCAGCTTCCCCGCGCACGAGAACCAGCCGCGGGTCCCCCTGCACCGCTGCCTGCCAGAACGACCTGAGCAGACCGAACTCGTGGTCGCGGCCCACCAGTTGTGCTGCCGCCAGCCCGGAGCGAGAAGCCGGCTCAAGGTCGGTCCGCCGGCCTGGTCCAGCCGAGCCGTCCTGCGCCATCAGCCGACGCATCAGGTTGCGGGTGGCGCGGTCCGGCTCGACGCCCAGCTCACGTTCCAGCACCGACGAGCAGCGATGAAAAGTGCTGATCGCTCCGGCACGGTCACCATGGCGGACCTGGAGCTCCATCAGCGTGCGATAGCCGACCTCCTCCAACGGCTGCAACGTGATCCTGCGTCGCGCCGCCTCCAGGGCCGGCGCCAACGCGCCCTGCTGCATTCCGATCCGGCAGATCAGGTCACAGAGCGCGACGCACTGCTCGCGAAGATCAGCGCGAAGGTCCAGTAGCCAGTCGTCGTAGAGCGCCGGGAGCAGGTCCCCCCGGTAGACCTCGAGGGCCTTGACGGCGTGTCCCAGTGCTCGGGCAGGTTCGGACGCCCTCATGGCGGCCCGGCGCTCGGTTTCGAACACCCTGACGTCCACCCGACAGCTCGTCGAGTCGACCCAGCACAGGTCTCGACTGGTGACGACCACCGCAGGATCGTCGTCGAGCAGCTGCCGCAGATGATGCAGCTCGCGACGGAGGTTGGTCAGTGCCTGCGCGTCCCCTGACTCGGGCCAGAACAGGCCCGCGATCCGCTGCCGTTGCTGCGGGGCTCCGGCATGAGCGGCCAGCAGGGCCAACAGCGACACCGTCCGAGACGGACAGGGCCGGGCGGCGCCGGTGGCGACGTCGGTGATCACCTGCTCCCCCAAGAGCGAGACCTGCAGCATGGTCAGAGGGCCTCCCCGTTCAGGGTAGACCTGAATGCCGGCGCCCACGGCGGCCTCTCGGTGTCCCGTCCTCGCTGCGACCGCGAACGGTCTCATCCGGACCTGGCAGCGTTGCCCCCGACGTCCTCCCACCGCGATACTGCGGCCAACGGGGGGCGTCCACCCGGCGACTCGAGAACCGAGTGCGCCCAGCCGAAAGGTTTGTGACTATGCGAAGGTGCATCGGCGCTCGGATCGGTGCCCTGCTGGCGCTGGTTGCCCTCAGTACGGCGTTCGTGCTGCTGGCACCGCAGCAGACCGCGCAGGCGCAGCCCACCCAGACCAGGGCCGTGAACTACCCGAGATATGGGCAGCGCAGCGCGGCTGTGCTTTCCCTGCAACGGAAGCTGGTGAAGGCCAGGTTCCTGGCGGCTCGCTATCGCACCGGCTACTACGGCACCCTGACCCGGGCAGCAGTCAGACGCCTCCAGGACCGCAACCGGTTGAAGGTCACCGGCAGGGTCGACGCACGGACCATGGTGGCGCTGGATCGGGCCGTCGCAGCACAGGCGCCCGCTCGGACGTGGTACCACCGCGAGACGATCGGCTACTCGGCCGAGGGCAGGAAGATCGTTGCCTATCGGGCCGGCCAGAGGGGCAAGCCCGTTGTCGTGGTCGTGGCGACGATGCATGGCGAGGAGAACCTCGGGCACTACGTCGCGCAGGGCCTGCTTCGGGGACGCCGGATCGCCGACGTCGACCTCTGGGTGGTTCCGGTGATCAACCCGGACGGCTACATCCGCAGCCGCCGCTGGTTGGCCGGCGGCGTGGATGCCAACCGCAACTATCACGACAGGTTCATCGTCCGCGCCCACTCGGGTCCGTTCGCAGCGTCGGCGAAGGAGACCCGGGTCATGATGAAGTTCCTCGACCGGGTCAACCCGAGATACCTGGTGTCGTGGCACCAGCCGCTGTACGGGGTCGACTCCTACCGGGTCAAGGACAAGGCGCTGATGAGGCGGTTGTCCAACGGTCTCCGGCTGCCCATCCGGCGGCTCGACTGCCACGGCTCCTGCCACGGCACCATGACCGGTTGGTTCAACGCCAACCATGCCGGGGCAGCGATCACTGTCGAGTACGGCTACACGGCGCGCTCGGTGGCCACCATGCGGGGCCGCGACGCCGACGCACTGCTCAAGGCCCTGGGCGGACGCCGGGTCTGAGCTGCTCCGGGCCCGGCCCCCAGGGGCCGGGCAGGGCAAGTCGCGCCGGGCAAGGCAAGATGGTTCGGTGCGCGGTCAGGCCTCGATCCTCCATCTCGACCTGGATGCATTCTTCGCGGCCGTGGAGCAGCGAGACAAGCCCTCCCTGCGCGGCAAGCCGGTGGTGGTCGGAGGTACCGGTCAGCGGGGCGTGGTCGCCACCGCATCCTACGAGGCCCGCGTATTCGGCGTCCGTTCAGCGATGCCGAGCCACGAGGCCCGTCGACGGTGCCCGAACGCCGCCTTCCTCTCCGGCCGGTTTCCCGTCTACCGGGAGGCCAGTGGCCGGGTGATGGCGGTGCTGCGCGAGCTGTCGCCGGTGATCGAGCCGCTGTCCCTGGACGAGGCGTTCGTCGACCTGGCCCGCGCGGACCGGGTGATCGACTTCACCGAGGCGGGCCTGCGCTCGCTGGTGGTGGAGCTGAAGCGGGCCGTGACTGAGGCGACCGACGGGCTGACCGCCTCCATCGGCATCGGCAGCTCGAAGCTGATAGCCAAGATCGCCAGCGAGATCAACAAGCCGGACGGTGCCTTCATCGCCATGCCCGGAACGGAGGTGGAGCTACTGCGGCCGATGCGGGTCGAGGTCATCCCCGGCGTCGGGCCGGTCACCAAGGAGAAACTGCACCGGATCGGCATCCATACGGTGGCAGACCTGCAGCAGGTCGAGGTCGACGAGCTGGTCCAGGTCGTCGGCCGGGCTCAGGGCGAAGGACTCGCCGCCCTGGCCTTCGCCCGAGACGACCGGCCGGTCGAGCCGGAGCGGGAGGCCAAGTCGATCTCGGTCGAGGACACGTTCGAGTTTGATCTGGTCGACCCGAGAGTGCTGGGCGAGGTGACCGAGGCACACGCCCGGCAGGTCGCCCGCCGCCTGCGTGCCGCTGCGCTGTTCGCCCGTACGATCACGATCAAGGTACGCCTGCACGACTTCACCACCTGCACGCGCTCGAGGACACTCCTCGGCGCCACCGACCGCGCAGAGATCATCGCCGACATCGCCCGAACGCTGTTGGCCGGCGTGGACACCAGAGGTGGTGTCCGGCTGCTCGGAGTGGGCGTTGCAGGACTGACGGACCTGCTCCAGGAAGACCTGTTCGCAGCCGACGTGACCGAGCTGGAGACCGGAGAGGCGGACGTGACCGACCGTGTTGCGCCGACAGCCGTGAGCCGACCTGACCCGGCGGCGTCCACCAACTGGCCACCCGGCGCCGATGTCGATCATGATGAGCACGGCGCGGGCTGGGTCTGGGGAGCCGGTCGCGGAAGAGTCACCGTACGGTTCGAGGCGCGTGACACTCCGCCCGGCCCGGTACGCACCTTCCGGATGGACGACCCGGCCCTGCATCGGCGCGCCGCTGTCGGACCTCCAGAGCCGGACGAGGTTCCTGGCTCTGCAGTCGTTGGCCCTTCGACAAGCTCAGGGCACGGAACCGACCGTCCACCCGAGAACGCCTGACGCGAACCGAACACTGCACGGGATAGGTGACACTGTTTCCATGTG
Source organism: Microlunatus panaciterrae (assembly GCF_016907535.1). Taxonomy (NCBI): domain Bacteria; kingdom Bacillati; phylum Actinomycetota; class Actinomycetes; order Propionibacteriales; family Propionibacteriaceae; genus Microlunatus; species Microlunatus panaciterrae. The sequence goes on along the minus strand of NZ_JAFBCF010000001.1, from coordinate 3,110,712 downwards.
GATTGGCTGGATCGAGTTCGACCTGCTCCTCGGCGACGTGCACTCGTTGAAGGAGAAACGCTCGGTGATCCGTCCGCTGGTGGCGGAGATCAGGCGCCGGTTCCAGCTCAGCGCTGCCGAAGTTGATCATCTCGACCTGCACCGCCGAGCGGGCATCGGCATCGCCTGCGTCTCCCCCGATCAGGCCCATCTGACCGAGTTGCTGGACGCGTCCGAGCAGTTCGTAGCCTATCGGCCCGAGCTGGAGCTGCTCTCGGCGCGCCGCGGCGTGCGGCGCAGTCAGGACGGCTGACCGGTCGGGAGCGGAAAGCGCTGAGCGGCTGTCGGTCTACTAGCGGCGTACCCCCACGGCGTACGGTGGTCCGAGGTCGATGTCGATCACCGGTCTGATCGGTTCGGCAAGCGCGCTCTCGTGTCGGACCAGGTAACGCTCCTCACCGGTCGGACCAGACACCGTGTGACCGTCGTCGATCACATCCCCGGCCTCGAAGATGTAGTGAGCCGTGTTCAACAACAGGGCCGCGACCTGCCCCGGGTCCCGGTCACGGAAGTGACACTGCACGTCCGGCAGGTCGAAGACATGCAGTCCAAGAGTGTCCATCACCGTGCTGTCCGGCTCGTCGCCTTCGCCTGTCATGGTGAAGAACCGTACGTTGATGGGACCATTCAGTTGATGATCGGCAAAGGTGGCCGGATCGGTCACCTGCTGGCTGTTGGGCCAGCTGACCGCCGCTGGTGCCGTCTCGGTGATCAGGGCACCGACCACCCGTCGAAGGGCCTCCAGTCGTTGACTGGGCGCGAAGAAGCTGGCCAACAGCTCGCTGGCCAGCAGGCTCCCCGTGCTCCGCTCCAGTGCTGCGTCCGCACCCGGCCAGTCCCAGGTCTGCGCGGTGCTCGGCTTCTGCTTTCCCGCCTGATCGAGGGTTGACGCGGCGAAGACGGCGGTCAGTAACGGCATTGGACCCTGTTCCATCTGCACCGTCAGATCAGGGTGCGGGATCACGAACGACAGATCGCGGGTCTCCAGACCTGGGAAGGTCGCCGCCAACCGGTCGCGCAGATGCGTGTCCTGCAGGTCCGGCACCTGCTCGTACCACAGTTCGGCCATCAACAGCCCCGTCGCGCCCAGCGGTGCACCGGGGTCGAAGGTCTCACCGGCCACGTGGGCGGCCTCGTCATGTGGGTCGGTCATCTCATCGTCTCTCTGGTTCATTGGTCGCCCTCGGTTTGGCCGATCGACCGCACCGCCGCCACGACAGCGTCGGGCCGGTCAATCATCACCAGGTGGCGGGCGTCTTCCAACACGATCTGTCTGGCCGCCAGCAGCACCGACAACCGGTGCTGGTCGACCACCCATCGCTCACCACCGTCTCCGGCCGCAGTCAACACCACCGTCGGGATCACCGGCATGGCGGTGCGTTCGCGGAGCTCCCGCAGCTCCTCGATCTGGGCAGGATAGCTGGCCTGCTCGGCGATGATCATCGCCAGCGCCTGCGGATTGCGGAACAGCTGCAGGGTCGGCCGGCTCAGGATCGAGGGCGCCGCCCGACCGGTCTGGGAGATGACCATGATCCGGGCCGCCAACGAACCGAGGTGGTCGAGCACCGGCAACTGCGCGGCCCACCGCACCAGCCGAGCCAACCTGAGCCACAGCCGGAGAGGACCCGTCCGCAGCGTTCGCCACTCCACGCTGCTGTCGACCAGCACCAGCCCGCAGACCAGGTCCGGGCGCAGCCGGACCAGCGCCTCCGCCTGCAGGCCGGCCATCGAGTGCCCGACCATGATCACCGGGCCGCCGATCCTGTCCACCAACGCAGCCAACGTCGCCACCTCGGCCGCCAGCGTCGGCAGGGTGTCCGGCCAACGGGTCCCGGCCAGGCCCGGCCGGTCCATTCTGGCTGTGGCTCTCCCGTCCAGCAACCGGACGACCTCGTCCCAGAAGCTGAACGGCACTCCGCAACCACCGGCCAGCACGACAGCGGGACGGCTGCCAGCGGTGGTGAGTAGATGCACCTCGCGTCCCGCCAGCGTCGTGATCTCGCCGGGAACGCACGTCACCTCCGCTCCTCCTCGTCGGGGTCGTGGAACTGGAAGTGGTGCGGTCCGAGCGGCAGATGCTCCGACAGCCCGGCTCCGACAGCGAGGAACCAGAAGGAGGCGATCAGCACCATCACCGCCTGCGGGTAGCCGATCCCCGGGACGCCGGCTGCCAGCATGACCATCATCACGGTCAGCGATAGAGCCTCCAGCAGGGTCAGCGCCAAGAGCAACCGCTGCATCCACGGTGCCAGCCGGTGGGACTGGCGCGATCCGAGGAAGGCGGCGACCAGCGAGGTGACGATGCCGATCTGGGCGCCGACGCTGGTGAACGTGTGCAGATAGTGCACCAGCGACAGCAGCCCTTCCTCCTCCTCGACCAGGCACACCTTGCTCAGCGTCGGCGAACAGTCCATCGCGAAGAAGGCGTCGAAGAACGTCGACAGAGCGAAGAAGACCAGTCCGAACGCCGAAAGCACCCACCAACGCCGACCCTGACCGCGGGGTTCCCGCCAGCGCAGCAGCGCCTCGACCCCGATCGCCCCCACCACCAGCGCTGTCAGCAGGTCCCCACCGCGGAAGAAGAAGTTGTTGGGCTGGTCTGAGGCGGACAACTCGGAGAGATAACCGTTGAAGAGGGCCGCGTTGCCGTTCATCGGCGCCCAGAGCAGCCAGGTGTTGTAGCTGAACAGCACCACATAGCCGAGGAGCAGCCAGATCCGTGATGGCCTGCTCCTCATCCCCGACTCCGTGGCCGTACCAACGGGAAGGCGATCGTGTCCCGGATCGTGCTGTTGGTCAGCATCATCATCAGGCGGTCCAGGCCCATTCCGAGGCCTCCCGACGGGGGCATCGCATACTCGAGAGCCACCAGGAAGTCCTCGTCCAGCTCCATCGCCTCAGGGTCACCGCCCGCAGCCTGCAGTGACTGGGCCGTCAGCCTGACTCGCTGCTCCACCGGGTCGACCAGCTCCGAGTAGGCCGTACCGAGCTCGGCGCCGAAGGCCACCAGGTCCCACCGCTCGGCAAGCCGGCCGTCCTCCCGGTGCGGTCTGGTGAGCGGCGACACCTCCGCCGGGAAGTCGGTGTAGAAGGTCGGCCGGACGGTGCGGTCCTCCACCAGATGCTCGTACAGCTCGAGCAGCACCGCTCCCCGTCCCCAGCGCGGGTCGCAGGGGATCCCCCGAGCGTCGGCCAGCGCCGCCAGAGTGGACCGGTCGGTGTCCGCTGTCACCTCGACCCCCAGAGCGGCCGACACGGCGGCGTTGACGGTGATCACCGGCCAGGGTTCCGCAAGATCGACATCATGCCAGCAGCCGGAGTGGTCACGGCCGCCGACGACCAGGCTGCCGTTCGCGGCCTGGGCGGCGCGGACGATCAGCTCCTGGGCCAGGGTGCGCATGGTGGTGTAGTCGCCGTAGGCGTGGTAGGCCTCGAGCATGGTGAACTCGGGGTTGTGACTGGCGTCGGCCCCCTCGTTACGGAAGTTGCGGCCGATTTCGAACACCCGGTCCACGCCCCCCACCATCAGCCTCTTCAGAAACAGCTCGGGGGCGATCCGCAGATAGAGCGGCAGGTCGTAGGCGTTGATGTGGGTACGGAAGGGCCGGGCGTTCGCACCGCCGTGGATGGTCTGCAGGATCGGCGTCTCCACCTCGAGATAGCCCTCGCCATCGAGGGTCTGGCGGACGGCTCTGACCGCTGCCGAGCGGGCAGCAAGCATGCGCCGGGCGGTGGGGTTCACGGCCAGGTCGAGATAGCGCTGCCGGACCCTGGTCTCCGGGTCGGTGATGCCGCGGTGCTTGTCCGGCGGCGGCCGTAATGACTTTGCGGTCAGCAGCCACTCTGACGCCTCGAGCGACAGCTCGCCTCTGGCCGACAGGATCATGGTTCCTTCGGCCCCGACATGGTCACCCAGGTCGACCACCCGGCGGAACTCGTCCATCGCCACGTCACCGGTCGCGCTCCGGGTGAGCATCAGCTGCGCATCGCCGGTCCAGTCGCGGAGCCGGACGAAGATCACCCCGCCATGGTCACGGACGCCGAGGACCCGGCCGGCCACCCTGGCATGCTCCCCCAGTCGCAGCTCCCCGGCACCGGCGGTGGGGCGAAACGACGGGGGGTAGGGGTCGATCCCCGCCGCCAGCAGCTGCTCTCGCACCTCCATCCGCAGCCTGGTCTGCTCCGGCCTGTTGTCCGCAGGCTCGACTTCCGCTTTCCCTTCGACTGCGGCAGGGGCGGTGGCGGGGGCCTCGATGCCGGCCAGTTCGACCGGTGGCCGCTGCACCGCCTCGATCCGCGGCCGGAGGAAGAACGGCAGATCGATGAAACCCTCAGCCACGCCGGAGGCGGCCCCGACCAGGGCGATGTCGCGCGTCTCGGCGTAACACAGGAAGCGTGGATACCAGTCCGGGCGGTACTTGACGTTCGACCGGAACAGCGACTCGATCTGCCACCAGCGCGAGACGACCAGCAGCATCCGCCGCCAGACCCGCAGCACCGGCCCAGCACCGATCCGCGCCCCCTCCTCGAAGGCGCTGCGGAACACGGCGAAGTTCAAGGACACCCGCCGGATGCCGATCTCCCGCGACGCGCCCATCAGGGCACTCACCATCAGCTCGGTCACGCCGTTGTCGGCCCGCGGGTTCCGGCGCATCACATCGAGTGAGAACCCGTCGTCACCCCAGGGGACGAACGACAGCAGGCCCGCAACCTCGCCCTCCGGCCCGGCCTGGACACGATCTGCCGGGAACAGGGCCTCCACCATCAGGCACGCCCCGTCGGCCGGATCCCCGAGCCGGCCCAGGGCCATCGAGAATCCGCGCTCGGTCTCGGTGTCCCGCCAGGCGTCCACCAGGGCGATCAGCGCGTCGAACTCCGCCCGGTCGATCTCGCGGTGGCGGCGGATCCGGGTGTGATAGCCCATCTTCTCGAGTCTCTGGACCGCCTGCCGGACCGGCCGCATCTCGCGCCCCTCCAGCTGGAAGTCCTTCGCGGATAGCACCGCCTCGTCGCCGAGCCGGATGACCCGCAGCCCGGAGCGGGCGTACGCAGTCGCTCCCGCCTCACTGGCCCCGATCACCGCCGGCGTCCAGCCGTACGTGTTCACCAGCTGGTGCCAGGCCGCGATTGCAGAAGGCCAGTGGTCGGGTTCGCCGATCGGGTCGCTGCTCGCCAGGCAGACGCCCAGTTCCAGCCGGTAGGTGATCGCCGCCCTGCCGTCGGGGGCGAACACGACCGACTTGTCCCGACGGGTGGCGAAGTAGGCGAGCGAGTCGGCACTCGACTGGGCCACCAGGGCGCGGACCAGGGGCTCGTCCTCGGGCGACATCAGGGCCGCTGCCCGCTGGGAGCGCATCAGTGCCACCAGAGCGGCCAGCAGCGTGACCGCCACCAGGGCCCCGATGGTGCTGCTGATCCACGTCGGCGGGCCGCCCGGGGGCAGCTCCGTACCCGGGACGAGTCCCAGCATCCGCCGGAACAGCCAGACCAGCCGGCTGCGAGGCTGCGCCAAGGGGCCCGGCGACAGGGTCACCAACAGCATGCCGACAACGGTGGTCAACGCCAGACCGCCGATCAGCACCAGCAGCGCTTTGCGGACGCCGCCCGGCGGCCGGCGCGCGGAGAATTCGGCGCGGTGCACGAGCAGGGTCACGAAGATGCAGCCCAGGGTCGCCAGGTTGAGCGAGAAGCGGGCCAGCAGCAGCTGGTCCCCGACCTGCAGCGGTTCGTCGGCCGAGATGAGCACCAGCAGGATTCCCACATAGAGCAGTGAGTTCAACAGGATCCCGGCCAGGAAGATCAGGGCCACCACCAGCCCCATCCGTTTGCGGCGGGCCAGTGCCGCGCCGAGGATGACCAGGAAGACCGCCACGCCGACGGTGGACGAGTCGATCGGGATGAACAGCGTCGACACGACGTCGATGACCACCCCAAACCAGAGCACCCCGGGAAAGACCAGCTTGATCACCAGCAGCGCAGCCACGATGAAGAACAGGCGAGAGATCAGGAAGGGCAGCTTGGGCATGCCGGGGCGACGTTGCACCAGGTGACGGGTCGAGCTCACAGCGCCCACCTTCTCATCACGCGGCCTGACGGCCCAGCACCAGCCAGGCGAGGGCGCGCTGATGCGTCCGGTCGTGGCCGGACAGCACCACCGGCCGATAGCGGTCAGCCAGCGCCTGCGGTGTCACGCCCCAGCTGTCAAGGAAGTTCTCGCCGACCTCGTCGGGCAACAGGCTGAGGATGGTGACCAGGTAGCCGAGCGTGTCGTCGCCGACCGGCTCGGTGAGCTGTCCGGGAAGCCCGTAGCCGAGGTAACCGCCGAGGCAGCCGACCAGGCGCAGTACGTCGTCGCCGACCACCTCGATGTTGCGTTGCACCACCATGATCAGCTCGAGCTCAGCCAGCCGGTCCCGCAGAACGTCCTCGTTCGCCCGGCGGCCGGAAGGCACGGCACCGATCGTGTGCCGAAGCAGGGACAACCGGTCCAACACCTCCGTCACCGGCCGACCGGCCATCATCAGTGCGACGCAGAGACGGGTAGCCGCCAGCCCGAGCCCCGGTCGGACCGCTTCAGCCGACAGCAGACTCGACCGGGCGACCTCGACAAGATCATGATCGCCGGTCCGCGTCCATTCACCGCAGAGCAGGGCCACCTCGAACGGGTCGCAACGCCCACGCTCAAGCAGCCCGGCGCTGAACAGCTCCAGCGCGTCGGCGGCGGGTTCGGGATCGGCCACCAGCATCTCGGCCAGCGCCCGCTGCACCAGCAGGGCCGCCGCCGCGTCCGCCAGCCTGGTGACGCCGGTCGCCGAGGTCGGTCCTGCCAGGACCTGCTCCGCGGCGCGGGCCAGGACCTGGTCCATCGGGCGCACCCAGGTCACCTCGAACCGGGTGGTCCCCCGACCCGATCTGAGCTCGATCGGATACGGACCAGGCTCCTCAGCGGCCACCTCGCGTACGCCCTCATTGGTGCTCACTGTGAGGGAGCCACCGGTGACCAACGCGGTGTCCTCGTCCATGATCTCCACCGGTTGGCCCATGGTCAGCACCGCCGGCGCCGGCACCACCCCGAGCCGGCCCCGGCCCAGGCGTGCCGGCGTCGGATGGAAGTCCCACAGCCACTGGACGATGTAGCGACCCCGGGGCGGCAGGTCGATCGGGCCCAGCTCCAGACCCTCGGTGGTGGCTCGGGCGAGTTCACCCCATTGCAGGGTCCAGGCAAGCAGCGGACCGTCGCCGTCGGCCGGATAAACGGCGTAGCCGGCGGTCGCTCCGGCGGTCAGGGCCCAGCCGAGATAGCCCGGCGACGGACGCAGTGCGAGGCTCGCACGTTCGATGCTGACCGGTTCGGAGCCGAGGTTGGTGATCGCCAGCCGGACGCCCCAGGCGGTCGTCACGGTGTGCCGGATCACCAGCGAGAGATGCGTCTGGGTGGCCTGGTAAGAGACCTCCAGCTCATCGGCGTCGGACACCATCCCGACCCGCATCCAGTCCTGCGTCTGGCCGTCGACCACCAGCGAGCCGGGGCCGAAGCCCGGCGCCAGGTAGCCACCGTCGGACCGCGAGTCGTGCGCGACCCGCAGCAATCGTCCGTCCGGGTCGAACTGGACCGACCCAGCGGGCAGCCGGAAGGTCAGCCCCGCCGCTGGCATTTTCCGCACCAGAAGAGGTTACGTCCGGCCAGCACCTCGGTCCGCACCTTCGACCCGCAGACGAAGCACGATTGCCCGTGCCGCCGGTAGACGTACACCTCACCACCGTGGTCGTCGACCCGCGGTGGACGTCCCATTAGCTCGGGCAGGTGTTCGGGCCTGACGGTGTCGATCCTGTTGTCGGTCACCCCCTGCGGCATCAACGCCAGCAGGTCGGCCCAGATCGCGTCCCAGCTGCGACGGCTGAGCCTGCTGCCTTCACGGAACGGGTTCAGGCGCTGTCGGAACAGCACCTCGGCCCGATAGACATTGCCGACGCCGGACAGCACGGTCTGGTCCATCAGCAGGGCGGCGATCGGCCGGTTGGACCGATGGATCCGGGTCCAGGCCCGCTCGGGGTCGGCGTCGGGCCGCAGCGGGTCAGGCCCGAGAGCAGCCACCTGGCGGGCCACCTCGTCCGGCGTCCGCAGTACACACGCCTGCGGGCCGCGTAGGTCCGCGACCGTGTCCTCGGCGGCGAGCCGGACCCGGACCTCGCCGCGCGGCGGGGCCGCCGGGCCGATCTGCAGGCCGCCGATCAGGCCGAGGTGGATGTGCAGCAGCAGTGCCCGGTCGAACTCGAGAAACAGGTGCTTGCCGTGCGCGGACGCCGTCACCAGGGTGGCGCCGTCGATCAGTGCGGCGGACTCGGCGAACCGTCCCTGCGGGCTGGTCACCGCGAGCTGCCGGCCGCCGAACGCGGCGTTCAGGTCCAGCGCCAGCCGGTGCAGGGTGTGACCCTCGGGCATCTCGATACTCCTCAAATGTGCTGCGGGCGGCCAGCGGTCACTCTAGGCTTGTGCCATGACAGGACGCTCGGAGGGTTCCGGGGTGCCATCGCCACACAGCGATGCCGGAATCACAGCGAACGCGAACGACGGCCGGGAGCCGTGGCCGAGGGACTTCGGCCGGGACGGGGTCTCCGGACTGGTGTCGGCGGATCGGGCCCTGCGTGCCCGAGATGTGTCCCGGCCCACCCGGGAGGACGAGGAGTACGCCGAGTCCGTACTCAGCAGCCTACTGGCGCGGGTAGAGGGCAAGCGCCCACGCGCCTCGGCGAGGGTGTGACCGACATCGCGCTCTGAGCCTCGATGCTCCTTTCGGCGTCATCTGGTGGTCGGTTGCCGCGATGCGCTCAAGGATGGGGACGTCTTCGCCGACGACGGAATGCCAGAAGTCGCGTTCTGCCGAGTTTTCGACCCGGATCGGCCCTGGAGGGCGGCAGAAGTCGCGTTCTGCCGAGTTTTCGACCCAGGTCGGCGCAGGCGGCCGGCAGAAGTGGCGTTCTGCCGAGTTTTCGACCCGGATCGGCGCCGGAAGGCGGCAGAAGTCGCGTTCTGCCGAGTTTTCGGACCCAGATCGGCGCAAGCGGACGGCAGAAGTCGCGTTCTGCCGAGTTTTCGGACCCAGATCGGCGCAGGCGGACGGCAGAAGTCGCGTTCTGTCGAGTTTTCGACCCGGATCGGCGCCGGAAGTCCTCACTGCCGAAGAACGCGGCTGCGCGTCACTCGGTGGCAGGCTTGGGAACCTCGTGGGTGCGCTCATAGTCGCCCAGCATCTGGATCCGGCGGGCGTGTCGTTCCTCGCCACTGAAGGACGTGGAGAGGAACAACGTAACGAGTTCGAGCGCCTCCGCCTCGGTGTGCATCCGGGCACCGACGGCCACCACGTTGGCGTCATTGTGCAGTCTGGCCAGTTGCGCCGTCTCGGTGTTGTACGCCAGCGCTGAGCGCACCCCGCGGACCTTGTTGGCGGCGATCTGCTCACCGTTGCCGGACCCCCCGATCACCACCCCGAGCGAACCCGGGTCAGCCACCACCGCCACAGCCGCCGGGATGCAGAAGACGGGGTAGTCATCCTGCGGATCCAGCTGTGCCGGACCGTGGTCGACCACGTCGTGCCCGGCCGAGCCCAGCTCGGCCACCAGGAAGTTCTTGAGGTCGAAGCCGGCGTGGTCGCTGCCGATGTGTACGCGCATGGCAGAACTATCTCAGGTCGGGCCGGGCCGGGCAGGGTCAGCCGCCGATCCCATCAAAGATCGGTGCCACTGTGCGACTGCGCTTGAGCTCGAAGAAACCGGGATAGGAGGCGAGCCGGACCACGGCGTCGAACATGCGACCGGCCTCCTCCCCGGTCACGATCGGTGACATCACCGGACCGAAGATGGCTGCCCCGTTGATCTTCAGCACCGGCGTGCCGACATCCTTGCCGACCAGGTCCATCCCCTCGTGGTGCGACCAGCGCAGCGCGTCGTCGTTGTCACCGGTCTCGCCGGCGTCAGCCAGCTCCGGCGGAAGGCCGACGTCGTTCAGCGCGGCTACCAGCGTGCTCCGGTGGACACCCTCTTTGTGATGATGGAGCCGGACGCCGAGGGCGGTATAGAACGCGGCCAGCTGCTCCTGGCCGTACTGCTGCCAGACGGTGAGGGCGATCCGCACCGGAGCCCAGTTGGCATTGAGCATTCGGCGGTAGTCGTCGGAGACGTCGCGATGTTCGTTCAACACCGACAGGCTCATGACGTGGAAGATCGTCTTCACCGGACGGACCTTCTCCACCTCGAGCATCCAGCGCGAGGTGAGCCACGCCCACGGGCAGGTCGGGTCGAACCAGAAGTCAACCAGGGTGGGCTGATCGGTCTCGGCCGTTGCGGACACGCTCTCGAGCTGCGCACCCTTCTTCGCAGACCTCTTCTTGGCTGCGTCCTTCCTGGCTGGGTCCTTCTTGGCACGGCCCTTCTTCGAGACGCTCTTCTTGTCCGACTTCGCCATGCCGCCAAGACTACGGAGCAGACCGGTCGTGACAAGATCGGGGCATGGTCTTTCCCGCCAACCTCACCCGCGACGAAGCGCGTGCCCGCGCGAGGCTGATCAGCACGCAATCGTACGAGCTGCTGGTCGACCTCACCGGCCGGGACCTCGAGCAGCCCGAGAAGACGTTCGTGTCCACCGCCACGGTCCGCTTCACGGCCTCCTCGGCCCAGCGGTCGCACATCGACCTGATCGCCGACCGGGTGCTGACCGCCTCGCTGAACGGGGTGGACCTGGACCCGGCGGGGTTCGTCGACTCCAGGCTTCCGTTCGAGGCGGCTGCGGGGGCCAACGAGCTGACGGTCACTGCGGTGCTCAACTACAGTCGCAGCGGCCTCGGGCTGCACCGCTTCGTCGACCCGGCCGATCAGCGGGTCTATCTGTACAGCCAGTTCGAGACCTCCGAGGCCCGCCGGGTGTTCGCCTGCTTCGAACAGCCCGACCTGAAGGCGAGCTACACCGTCTCGGTGCTGGCGCCGGCGGACTGGACGGTCATCTCCAACGGGCCTGAGTCGGGCCGGGTGCAGCACGAGGGCGGCGTCGCCCAGTGGGATTTCGCCACCACCGAGCCGATCTCGACCTATCTGGTCGGGGTGGTGGCCGGTGAGTACGCGGTTCTGACCGACTCCTACACCGGGATGAAGGGGCCCATCCCGATGTCGCTGCTCTGCCGTCGGTCTCTGACGCAGCACCTCGACGCCGACCGGATCCTCGCCACCACCCGACGTGGCTTCGACGTCTTCGAGGCCCAGTTCGACTACCCCTACCCGTTCGCCAAGTACGACCAGGCGTTCGTGCCGGAGTACAACATCGGTGCAATGGAGAACGTCGGCTGCGTGACGCTGCGCGACGAATATCTGTTCCGTTCCCGCAAGACCGCGGCGGCCTACGAGAGCCGGGACAACACCATCCTGCACGAGCTCGCACATATGTGGTTCGGCGACCTGGTGACGATGCGCTGGTGGGACGACCTGTGGCTGAAAGAGTCGTTCGCGGAGTGGGCCTCGCACTTCGCCCAGTCGGAGACCGCCGGCGACCCGGCCCATGCCTGGGCCTCGTTCTGCAACGGGCGCAAGACCTGGGCCTACCGTCAAGATCAACTTCCGTCGACGCATCCGATCGCGGCCGACATGGTCGATCTGGAGGCCGTCGAGCTGAACTTCGACGGGATCACCTATGCCAAGGGCGCCTCGGTGCTGCGTCAGCTGGTCGCCTTCGTTGGCCGGGACGCCTTCCTGGCGGGTGCCCGCCGATACTTCGCCGAGCACGCGTTCGGCAACACCGAGCTGGCCGACCTGCTCACCGCGCTCGAGCAGCCGTCCGGCCGGGACCTGTCGGGCTGGTCGAGCGAGTGGTTGGAGAAGGCTGGAGTGAACACCCTCCGAGCCCGTTTCAGTACGGACGCCGAAGGTCGGTTCACCACCTTCTCGGTCGAGCAGACCGCACCGGCACTCTGGCCGACCCTGCGCAGCCACCGGCTGGCGATCGGACTGTACGAGCTGCAGCAGGGAGCGCTGGTCCGGGTGCAGCGGATCGAGACCGACATCTCCGGCGCCAGCACAAAGATCACCGAGCTGGTCGGACTGCGGCAGCCTGACCTGGTGCTGGTCAACGACGACGACCTGACGTATGCGAAGGTGCGGCTGGACGACCGCTCGCTGCGGACCTTGATCAACAGCATTCACCGGATGGACAGCCCGCTGGCGCGCGCCGTCTGCTGGGGAGCGAGCTGGGACATGTGCAGGGACGCGGAGCTGCGTGCCGCCGACTATGTCGAGCTGGTGCTGCGTGGCGTCGTGGCGGAGTCCGACCTGACCGCGGTCGGGGCGATGCTCCGGCAGGGTCGACAGGCCGTGGCGTCGTACACCCCGCCAGAGCGACGGGACGCGGTCGCGACCCGTTGGGAGACGGGACTCCTCGAGCAGCTCGAGTCGGCCGCAGCAGGATCGGACCACCAGCTCGCGTTGGCCCGGGCCCTCGCCCTGGCGGCCCGTAGCGCCGCTGCTGCGGACCGGTTGACGGCATGGCTGCACGGCACCGGCGTGCCGGACGGCCTGGCGGTGGACACCGACCTCCGCTGGGCGCTGGTGACCGCGCTCGCCCGGCTCGGCCGGATGGATGATGCCGACCTGGCGGCCGAGCTCACCACCGACAACACCATCGCCGGGGCCGAGCACGCGGCCGAGGCACGGGCCGCCCGGCCTACCACGGCGGCCAAGGCCGATGCGTGGGCGCTCGCGGTCGACGGCGATGACATCGCCAACGAGACGCAGCGGTCGATCTGCCAGGGGTTCTGGCAGTCCGACCAGGACGACGTCCTGGCGCCGTATGTCGACCGCTACCTTGCGGAGGCCGAGAAGATCTCCGCCGGTGAGGGCATCTGGCGGACCAAGGCGATGTCGCTGCGCGACAACGTCCTGACGCTGCTGTTCCCCGGTCAGGGGATCACCCCGGAACGGCTGCAGCAGATCGACTCCTGGCTGGCGACCGCACAACTTTCCGACTCCGTCCGCCGGATCGTTGACGAGCGGCGCGATGACGCTGCCCGCGCGCTGCGCTGCCAGGCTGCCGGATGAGCGCACCGACGATCGGCAGCCTCGTCTCGCTGTTGGAGGGGTTGTACCCGCCCGCCCGGGCGGAGGACTGGGACCGCGTCGGGTTGGTCATCGGTGCCCGATCGGCTGAGGTGCGTCGCGTCCTCTACACCGTCGACGTCACCTGGGCGGTGGTGGAACAGGCACGCCGACGGGACGCGCAGCTGATCATCGCCCATCATCCGTTGCTGCTGCGGGGCATCCATGCAGTCGATCTTGATCATCCCAAGGGCCGGCTGGTCGCCCAGCTGATCACCAGCGGGATCGGGCTCTACGTCGCCCACACCAACGCCGATGTGCCGACCGGCGGCACGGTCGATGCGCTCGCCCACACCCTCGGGCTGCAGGACTGCCGGCCGCTGGTGCCCGCGCCGGCGGAGCGGCTGGACAAGATCATCACCTTCGTGCCCAATGATCATGCGCAGCAGCTGACGGATGCGTTGGCCGTCGCCGGCGCCGGGGCGGTCGGCGACTACGACCGCTGCGCGTTCCTCACCGAGGGCACTGGCACGTTCCGGCCGCTCGAGGGGTCGGACCCCTACCTCGGACGGACCGGGCAGGTCGAACGGGTGTCGGAGACGAGGATCGAGATGGTGCTGGACCGGTCCCGGCGCGACGCAGTGGTGTCGGCGCTGCTCGCAGCCCACCCGTACGAGACGCCGGCCTACGACGTGCTGGAACTGGCGGCGGTCGCCGGCGACGCAGGGCTGGGACGGGTCGGCACCCTGCCCGTGCCCAGGTCGCTGCGCGACTTCGCCGCGACCGTGGCGGCCGCGCTGCCGCCGACGGCCGTCGGCGCCCGGGTGAGCGGCGTCGCGGATCAGGAGATCTCGGTGGTGGCGGTCCAGGCCGGCGCCGGCGATGATCTGCTGGACGTGGCCCGGAGCTCCGGCGCCGACGTCTACGTGACCTCAGACCTCCGGCACCATCCGGCCAGCGAGGCCCGCGAGTGGTCACCGGCACCGGCCCTGATCGACATCCCGCACTGGGCGGCCGAGTGGACCTGGCTGCCGGTGGTCCGGACCCTGGTCGATGACGGACTGGCCGCCACCGGCCACCGGGTCGAGTCGGTCATCTCGGAGATCTGCACCGATCCGTGGGACTTCGTGATCCGGTAGGCCGTGCGGCGGGAGAGGGCAGTCAGCCCTTGACGTGCAGGTTCTTCGGCGCGCGGGCGGCTTCGCCGAGTTGCTGGATGCCCTCGACCAGACCGCCGACGATGTCACCGCCGACGAAGGAGGCCTGCATCGACGCCGCGGCCAGTCCGCACTCGACGTCGCCGAGCGTACGGCGGACCTCTGGTCCGGTGACGATCTCCAGCGCCCGGAACTCCGGGTCGCACATCACGAGCACCGAGTGTTCCGGGTCCGCCAGCGAGCTGTGCAGCCGCTCGGCGTACCCGCGGGAGTTCTCCTCAGAGACGCCCACGAAAACCGAGAACTTGAACCGTGAGATGGCCTCCGCGTTGCGGACCGCCTTCTTGATCCGGTCGATCTCGGCCGGGGTCAATGCGTCACCAGCGAGCACTTGCGCCTCCAACCTCGCGGGGGCCAGCAGTGCCCTCCAAGGCCTTGGCCTCGGTGGAACCGGCGCCCAGCCACAACGTCTCCTGCACCGCGACCGGCGACTTCCGGCTGGCCCTGGCCAGCGTCGGGGCCTTGGCCAGCAGAATGATCACGACGCAGATGAGCGCGGGGATGCCGATTAACAGACCCCACTCCTGCACGAACGACGGGTTTTCAGCCACCGGCCATCCCGGCAGCGTTTCCAGGGGCACTAGCATGCTCAAGAGTTCACTCACCTGCCCTACGGTATCCGTAATCGGAGATTGTGGCCCGGCAGCCCGCCAGCAAGGAGGATTCGGTGTCCGAATCGCAACCCGAGGCCTCCCGGGTCGTGCTCGACGAGGAGGAGATCGCGCGTGCGCTGATGCGGATGGCGCACCAGATCCTCGAGGCCAACCGTGGAGCCGAGGGTCTGGTCCTGATCGGGATCCCGACCCGGGGCGTCGTGCTGGCCGAACGGCTGGCGAAGGCCATGTCGGAGGTTGAGGGTGCCTCGATCCCGACCGGCGCACTGGACATCACCCTCTACCGCGACGACCTGCGGCGCAACCCGACCCGGGCGGTCGGACACACGGCCATCCCGGTGAGCATCGACGACGCGGTGGTCGTCCTGGTCGACGACGTCTTGTTCTCCGGCCGTACGGTCAGGGCCGCGTTGGACGCGCTCGGTGATCTTGGCCGACCCCGGGCGGTCCGGTTGGCCGTCCTGGTCGACCGGGGTCACCGGCAGCTGCCGATCCGCGCCGACCATGTGGGCAAGAACCTGCCGACAGCGGCGAATGAGAGGGTGAGCGTGCGACTGGCCGAGACAGACGGAGTGAATGAAGTGACCATTGCCCGGGGACCCGAGAAGACGGCCGACGGGGCCGCCGTCGCCGGCCGCCAGGGCGGTGAGGAACGCTGATGCGTCACCTGCTGTCGGCTGCCGACCTGGACCTGAAAGCCATCAGCTCGATCCTCGACCTGTCGGAGGAGATGTCGACGGTCCAGGACCGGCCGGTGAAGAAGCTGCCGGCGCTGCGCGGCCGGACCGTGGTCAACCTGTTCTTCGAGGACTCCACCCGGACCAGGTCCTCGTTCGAGATCGCCGGCAAGTGGCTGTCGGCGGACGTGATCAACGTCAGCGCCAAGGGCTCCTCGGTGTCGAAGGGCGAGTCGCTGCGCGACACTGTGCTCACCGTCGCCGCGATGGGGGTGGACGCGCTGGTGATCAGGCACATGACCTCCGGCGCGCCGTGGCAGGCGTCGCAGTGGATCGACGCCCAGGTGATCAATGCCGGGGACGGCACCCACGAACACCCCACCCAGGCGCTGCTGGACGCGTTCACGTTGCGACGCCATTTCCGCCGCACCGACCCCGCGCTGTCCGACTTCAGCGGCAAGACGGTCGCCATCGTCGGAGACCTGACCCACTCTCGGGTGGTGCGGAGCAACGTGCTGCTGCTGCAGACGCTGGGCGCTCGGGTCATCCTGGTCGCCCCGCCGACCTTGCTGCCGTCCGGGGTGGAGAGCTGGCCGGCCGAGGTGAGCACCGACTTCGACGCCGTGATCGGCTCTGCCGACGCGGTGATGATGCTGCGGGTGCAGCGGGAGCGGATGTCCGGCGGCTACTTCCCGACCGCGCGGGAGTACACGGTCGGCTACGGCCTGACCCGGGCCCGGTTGGGTCGGCTGCGCGAGGGGGCGGCCATCTGCCATCCCGGTCCGATGAACCGTGGCCTGGAGATCTCCGCCGACGCGGCCGACGCAGCAAACTCGTTGATCTTGAACCAGGTCGCCGCGGGCGTCGCCGTACGGATGAGCGTCCTGTACCACCTGCTGGGCGGCGCCGACGACAATCCAGGAGTGACCTCATGACCGAGCTGTTGATCATCGGCTCCGACGTGCTCGGCGAGGGCCGTCGGGACCTCCTGATCCGCGACGGAGTGCTGGCCGACCCAGCGACTGCCGGCGCAGCGGTCGAGCGGGTCGATGCCGACGGGTTGGTCGCACTGCCCGGTCTGGTCGACCTGCACACCCACCTCCGCGAGCCGGGGCGGGAGGACGCCGAAACGGTCGAGTCCGGAACCGCAGCTGCCGCCCGGGGCGGCTTCACCGCAGTACTGGCGATGGCCAACACCGTCCCGGTGACCGACACCGCCGAGGCGGCCCAGTATGTGGCGGCACTCGGCGACCGGGCGGGACATGCCCAGGTGGTGCCGGTCGGCGCGGTGTCGAAGGGTCTGGCCGGCCAAGAGCTGGCCGAGCTCGGGCTGATGGCCAGATCGTCTGCGGGCGTCCGCTTCTTCTCCGACGACGGTCACTGTGTCGACGACTCACGGCTGATGCGACGGGCCCTGGAGTACATCCGTGCCTTCGACGGGGTGATCGCCCAGCACGCCCAGGACCCCCAGCTCGCTGGCGTCGACGCCTGCTGCCACGAGGGCGAAATCTCCGGGCGGCTCGGCCTGGCCGGCTGGCCCTCGGTGGCCGAGTCGACGATCGTCGCCCGCGACGTCCAGCTGGCCGAGCTGACCCGGTCCAGGCTGCACGTCTGCCACGTCTCCACCGCGGAGACCGTGGAGGTGCTGCGCTGGGCCAAGGGGCGGGGCATCCAGGTGACGGCCGAGGTGACACCGCATCACCTGCTGCTGACCACCGACGAGGTGATCGGCTATGACCCCACCTTCAAGGTGAACCCCCCGCTGCGGCCGCAGGAGCACGTGGTGGTGTTACGTGAGGCGCTGGCCGACGGCACGATCGACGCCGTCGCCACCGACCATGCGCCGCATGCGAGGCACGACAAGGAGCACGCGTTCGGTGACGCGGCCTTCGGCATGGTCGGCCTGGAGACCGCACTGGCGGTGGTGATGGATACCATGGTCGAGACCGGTCGACTGACCTGGTCCGGGGTGGCTGACCGGCTGTCGGTCACGCCGGCCCGGATCGCCCGGCTGGGCGGCCAGGGGCGGCCGCTCACCGTGGGTGAGCCGGCCAACCTGTGTCTGGTCGACCCCACCGCCCGGGCGGTGGTCGACCGGGACCGTTCGGCATCGCTGTCCCGCAACAACCCGTGGCACGGCCGTGACCTGCCGGACCCGATCCAGCTCACCGTCTGGCGTGGCGCCATCACCTACCGGCGCTGACCCGCTGCGCTGGCTGGGATGGCGCCGGTAGCGGTCGTTAGGGTTGGCCGTATGCCTTCCTGGTTCCCCCGCACTCTGACCGAGTTCTTTGCCTTCGTCCCGCTGCGGATCGCCTTCCTGCTGGTGCTCGCGGTGCTGTCCCGGTGGCTGCTGCATCGGCTGATGGACCGCTGGGTGCGGCGCGCGATCTCGCGGCAGCCCCACTCACGGTTCAGGGCAGCGCAGGTGATCATCCAGGCCACCAGCCTGCCGTCGGCGCGCCGGCAGCAGCGGATCGCCTCGCTGGGCTCCCTCGGCCGCAACATCATCACGGCGCTGATCTTCCTGGTGACGCTGCTGATGGTGCTGTCCGAGCTGCACTTCAACATCTCGACGATTCTGGCCGGCACCTCCATCGTCGGCATCACGGTCGCGTTCGGCACCCAGAACATCGTCAAGGACCTGATCTCTGGAGTGTTCATGCTGATCGAGGACCAGATCGGGGTCGGCGACTTCGTGGACATGGAGAAGGCCTCCGGCACGGTCGAGGAGATCGGGCTGCGGGTCACCCAGCTGCGCGGCGACGACGGCACCGTCTGGTACGTCCGCAACGGCGAGGTACTGCGGGTGGGCAACTTCAGCCAGGGCGGCGCCGGGCGCCCCCAGCCCGTCGAGCCGGCTCCCGAGGTCTAGCAGACGAATCGGCGCGTCATCGACTCCCCCGGGCTCGTCGCCCCTGGCGGGTGGCGGCGAAGGTGCGATGACGCGCCGATCTGTGCGTTGGCCCTACCCTGCGTCTACTGGGCGAGAGTCGCCTCGAGGGTGATCTCGGTGCCGGTCAGCGCCTGGCTGACCGGGCAGTTCGCCTTGGCGTCCTGGGCCGCTGCCTCGAACTGCTCTGCGGTCAGCCCGGGCACAACGGCGCGTACGGTCAGCTTGCTTCCCGTGATCCCCGTGCCGGGGACGAAGGTGACGTCGGCGGTGGTGTCGAGGCTCGTCGGCGGGGTGCCGGCCTTGGCGAGGCCATTCGACAGCGCCATCGAGAAGCAGGTCGAGTGGGCAGCCGCGATCAGCTCCTCAGGGCTGGTCCGGCCGCTGGCGGCCTCCTCCGCCCGGGAGGCCCAGGTGACGTCGTAGGTGCCAATGCCGGACGAGACGAGCTCGACGGTCCCGGCACCCTCCATCAGGGAGCCTTCCCAGTGTGCGTTGGCGGTACGAACGGTTGCCATGAATTTCTCCTCAGGGTTTGTGGTGAACGTCCACTTTGGTCCCATCCTGCCAGTGAGCAAGAATGGCGTCGATGACTAGTCAGACTTTCTACGAGGCGGTCGGTGGCCATGACACCTTCGTGGCGCTGATCCGCCGCTTCTACCAGGGCGTGGCCTCCGACCCTCCGCTGCGGGCGCTGTATCCCGAGGACGACCTGGGACCGGCCGAGGTGCGGTTCCGGATGTTCCTGGAGCAGTACTGGGGCGGTCCCACCACCTACAGCGAGCAGCGTGGTCACCCGCGGCTGCGGATGAGGCATGCCCCGTTCGAGGTGACCCCGACCCAGCGCGACCGGTGGCTCAAGCACATGCGGGACGCCATCGACTCCCTCGAGCTGACCGAGGCACAGGACCATGAGCTCTGGACGTACATGGAGCGGGCGGCCTTCTCGATGGTGAACACCCCGGACGGCCAACCCGACCAGCTGACCGCCTTCCAGCGGTAGATCGACGCGCTCTGGCCGAGAGCCGGTGCTCAGCGGCCCGGGTACACCATCGGCTTGAGGGTCTTCGGATCCGTCCGGCCGGCCTGCAGCGCGTCGGCCACCTGGTCGAGCCCGAACCGCCCGCTCACCAGGCCGTCCAGGTCCACCGTGCCGGAGGCGGCGAGCTGAATGGCCGCCGGGTAGCAGTTGGCGTAGCGGAACGTTCCCGTCACCCACAGCTCGCGGACCTGGATCAGTCCGACGGGCAGCTCCATCTCGGCAGCCCCCATCCCGACCAGGACGACCCGGGCCGCCGGCGCGGCCGCGGCGAAGGCGGCCTTGACGGCCGTGGGCGCGCCGCTGCACTCGAGCACCACGTCCACCTCACCGACCTGGTCGACCAGCGACCCGGTGGCGGCGTCGACGGTGAGGTCGGCGCCGCGGACCTTGGCCGTCTGCAGCCGGAACGCGTTGGTGTCGCTGACCGCTACCCAGGCACCGCGTGAACGGGCGACGTCGGCACAGAGCAGGCCGACCGGTCCGGCGCCGGTGACCAGCACCCGGTCCCCGGGCTCGACGGCCGCCTTCTTGTTGGCCCAGATGCCCACCGACAACGGCTCGATCAACGCTGCCGCCTCGTCGGACAGGCTGTCCGGCACCGGATGGGCCCGGTGGGAGTCCAGCACGACGTATTGGGCGAAGGCGCCGTGCACCGGTGGCGTGGCGAAGAACTGCACGTCGGGGCAGAGGTTGTAGCGTCCGATCAGGCACTGACGGCAGCGTCCACAGGTCTGCTGCGGCTCGAGGGCCACCCGTTGGCCGACCTGCCGGTCGGTCACCTCGGCCCCCAGGGCGCGGATGGTTCCGGAGGCCTCGTGTCCCAGCACCAGCGGCGCGTTCACCACGAAGTCGGCGATCCGGCCATGGTCGAAGTAGTGCACGTCGGATCCACAGATGCCGACCGCGGCGATCTCGATCAGCACCTGCCGCGGGCCAGGTTGCGGCACCGGGCCCGAGTGCACAGACACGTCGTGGACGCGTTCCAGAAAGCTCAGACTCTGCTCTGCCGGGATAGTGGTCATGGCGGTCAGCCTAGTCCCCGCTGATCACCAGCCGCTGCGCCAGGCTGTGCCTGGCGGCCGGGTCGAGCGGGGTCGGTCGACCGGCCCGGTCGGCGCAGACCAGGACGCTCCGGGCTGCCGCATACACCTGCCCCCGATCGGGATCGGTGATCTCGGCCGCAAGGGTGATCGAGGACGTGCCGATGTCGGCGACCACGGTGCGGACCTCGTACGGCTGCTGCCGGAAGTCCATCGGCTTCAGATACTCCAGGTCCTGACGGACCAGCAGCCAGACCTCGTCGCCCGGTCGCCAGACCGAGGCAAGCAGGTTGATCCGGGCCTCCTGGACGAAGTCGAAGTACTTGACGTTGTTGACGTGGTTGTAGGAATCCAGGTCGGACCAGCGCACCTGGAACTCGAAGACCTGCTCCACAGCGGCGGCCGACCAGCGCAGCCGGGGCAGCGGGCGGAGCTCCTCGGTCGGTTCCAGTGACGCAGCCAGATGGTCACGCTCCTCCGGCCTCAGTCGGCGGAGCGACTGGCTGGTGAGGTCGAACGGCACCGCCCCGGTGCGGGCCCGCGCCACCAGAGTGTCACCGTCCCAGAGGTCGTAGGCGATCGAGAACCGCCCCACCCGGACCGAGTCCACCCACAGCTCGATCCGCAGCGGTCGCTCGCTGAACTCGATCGGCCGCAGATACTCCACCTGGTGGCTGACCACCAACACCCCGGTCCGCAGCAGCTGGGCCATCACGGGTGGGCCGCAGAGCAGGAAGTCCACCCGGGCCTCCTGCAGATAGTCCAGGTAGATGGCGTTGTTGACGTGGCCCTGCGCGTCCATGTCGCCCCATCGCATCGGACAGAGGTAGGTGTGCCTGCTCACCCGAGGCATCCTACGGCGGGGGTGCGAGGAATCCGCCACTCGTCGAAGCGACCGTCCGGCCGCCCGGCGTGGCCCCTCGCCACAGGGTCGACGAGTGGTCGATTCCTTGCAGTCAGCTGCGGACCGCGGACTCCTGGGGCGCGTAGTGCGTCAGGTCGTAGGACCGCACGACCAGCTCACGCAGGTCCTCCAGCGTGCCGGCGACCGCGCCGTGGGTCCGGGCCTGCACCAGCACATTGCCCAGCGCGGTGGCCTCGACCGGGCCGGCCACCACCGGCAGGCCGCAGCGGTCCGCGGTCAGCTGGCACAACAGGGCGTTCTGGGACCCGCCACCGACCACGTGCACGACGTCGATCTCCCGGCCCGACAGCCGCCCGGCCTGCTGCACGATGTCGGCGTAGGCGTGCGCGAGGGAGTCCAGCACGCAGCGCACAAGTTCGGCCCGGGTCTGCGGCACCGGTTGCCCGGACCGTTCACAGGCAGCGGCGATCCGTTGCGGCATCCGCCCCGGAGCGATGAACTCCTCGGCATCCACGTCGACCAGCGGTCCACCGGGCCGGACCTGCTCGGCGGCCGTCAGCAGGTCAGCAAGATCTACCGGTGGACCGTCGCTCTCCCACTCCCTGATCGACTCGGTCAGCAACCACAGGCCGCCGGCGTTGCGCAGATAGCGGATGCGGTTGTCCACTCCCCCCTCGTTGGTGAAGTTGGCCTCGCGGCTGGCCTCGGTGAGGATCGGCTGCTCCAGCTCGACCCCGACCAGCGACCAGGTGCCGGAGGAGATGTAGGCGAATCCCGGCTGTTCCGCGGGCACAGCGACCACGGCTGAGGCGGTGTCGTGGGAACCCACCGCCGTCACCAGGGTGGACCGGCTGAGACCGGTCCGCGAGACGATCCCGGGCAACAGGGAACCGGTCACGCTCCCCGCTGCGCTGACCGGGGGGAACAGCGTCGACGGGATGCCCACCCGGTCGAGGACCAGTGTCGACCAGTCGTGCCTGGCCGCGTCGAACAGGCCGGTGGTGGAGGCGTTGGTCGCCTCCGACCGCTGCACTCCGGTCAGCCAGTAGGCCAGCAGGTCGGGCAGCAGCAGGGCTGCGCTCGCCCGCTGCCAGCGCTCCCCCAGCTTCTCCGCCGCCAGCTGGTAGATGGTGTTGAAGGGCAGGAACTGCAACCCGGTGATCGCATACAGCTCCTCCGGCGGCATCGCGGCGTGGACCGAGTCGATCACCGCTGCGGTCCGGTCGTCGCGGTAGGCGTACGGGTCGGCCACCAGCTCTCCGTCGGCGTCCAGCAGGGCGTAGTCCACCGCCCAGGTGTCGATGCCGATGCTGACCACGTCGGGATAGCTTCCGGCGAGCTTGCCGAGCCCGGTCAGGACCTGGTCGAACAGGCCCCTGATGTCCCAGAAGAGCGAACCGTCACGTTCGCTCACCCGGTTGCCGAAACGGTGGACGACCTCCAGCCGGACCCGGTGGGCGGCGTGGTCCGAGCCCTCGACGATGCCGGCCATCACCCGACCGCCGGACGCGCCGATGTCGACGGCGCCGAAGACCGCTCTCACCGTGGTCACCGCTACCGCAGGAACGCCGCGGCCACACCGGCATCAACGGGGATGTGCAGCCCGGTGGTGTGGCTCAGCTCATCGGAGGTCAGCACGGCGACGGCGTTGGCCACATGCTCGGGCAGTACCTCCCGCTTCAGCAGGGTGCGCTTCGCGTAGTAGGCGCCCAGCTCCTCCTCCGGCACGCCGTACACGGCGGCGCGCTTGGCCCCCCAGCCGCCGGCGAAGATGCCCGAGCCCCGGACCACCCCGTCCGGGTTGATGCCGTTGACCTTGATGCCGTACTCGCCGAGCTCCGCCGCCAGCAACCTGACCTGATGCGCCTGGTCGGCCTTGGTGGCGCTGTACGCCACGTTGTTGGGACCGGCGAAGACCGAGTTCTTCGACGAGATGTAGACGATGTCGCCACCGAGCTTCTGCGCCATCATCACCCTCGCCGCGGCCTGGGACACCAGGAACGAGCCCTTGGCCATCACCGAGTGCTGCAGGTCCCAGTCGGCCTCGGTGGTCTCCAGCAGCGGCTTCGAGATCGACAGGCCCGCATTGTTGATCACCAGGTCCAGGCCGCCGAAGGCCAAGACCGCGGCCTCCACAGCAGCCGCCACCTGGCCCGCGTCGGTCACATCGGCCTGCAGGCCGATCGCCACATCGGTGTTGCCGAGCTCCGCGGCCGCCTGCTGGGCCGACTCGAGCTTGAGGTCGACCACGGCCACGCAGGCACCCTCGGCGGCGAGCCGGGTGGCGATCGCCTTGCCGATGCCGCTCGCCGCACCCGTGACCAGGGCGATCCGGCCGGCATGGGAGCGTGGCTTGGGCATCCGCTGCAGCTTGGCCTCCTCCAGCGCCCAGTACTCGATCCGGAACTTCTCGCTCTCGTCGATCGGGGCGTAGGTCGAGATCGATTCCGCGCCACGCATCACGTTGATGGCGTTGAGGTAGAACTCGCCGGCGACCCGTGCGGTCTGCTTGTTGGCCCCGAACGAGAACATTCCCACCCCGGGGACCAGCACGATCGCCGGGTCGGCGCCCCGCATCGCCGGCGAGTCGGCGTCGGCATGCCGGTCGTAGTAGCTCTGGTAGTCGGTGCGGTACTGCTCGTGCAGCTCCTGCAGCCGCGCCACCGACTCCTCGATCCCCGCTCCGGCGGGCAGGTCGAGCACCAGCGGCTTGACCTTGGTCCGCAGGAAGTGGTCCGGGCACGAGGTGCCGAGTGCAGCCAACCGGGGATGCTCTGTGGCCGCGAGGAAGTCGAGCACGACCTGGGCGTCGGTGAAGTGCCCCACCATCGCCCTGTCAGCGGAGGCCAGCGCCCGGACGTGTGGCGCCAGTGCGGCGGCCTTGGACCGTCGCTCCGTCTCCGGCAGCGCCTGGTAGCCGTCCAGGACCGGACCGAACGGGTCCGGCCGGCCGTTGCTGTCCAGGTAATCCTGGGCGGTCTTGATGATCCACAACGAGTTGGCCTCCGCCTCCTCGCTGGTCGCCCCCCAGGCGGTGATGCCGTGGCCACCGAGGATGGTGCCGATCGCCTCCGGGTGGTCCTGCTTGATCCTGGCGATGTCCAACCCCAGCTGGAAGCCGGGTCGCCGCCAGGGCACCCAGACGACCTTGTCGCCGAAGATCTCCGCGGTGAGCTTCTCGCCGTCCGCCGCGGTGGCGATCGCGATCCCGGAGTCCGGGTGCAGGTGGTCGACGTGGTCGGCATCCACCAGGCCGTGCATGGCGGTGTCGATCGACGGAGCCGCACCGCCCTTGCCGTGCAGGCAGAAGTCGAACGCGGCCACCATCTCGTCCTCGCGGTCGATGGCCTGGTCTCCGAAGGACTCGTACAGCCCGACCAGCGAACGCATCCGGTCCACCCGCAGCACGGCCAGGCCCTTCTCGGTCAGTGTCCCGAGGTCGCCGCCGGAGCCCTTGACGTACAGCAGCTCAACCGGCTCGCCGGTCACCGGGTCGGTCCGCGAGGTCTTGGCCGAGGTGTTCCCGCCGGCATAGTTGGTGTTCTTCGGGTCGGCGCCGAGCCGGTTCGACCTGGCGATGAGCTTGGCTACGGCGTCCTGGGTGGATTCGGTCATCAGGCGTCAGGCCCCCCATCCTGCTTGGTCTCCGCCGATGCGCTCGGCGATGATCTGGTCGCGGTACCCGCTGGCGTTGTACGCGGCCACCGGGTCGGCCGGCAGCCCGCGCGACTGGCGCCAGTCGGCAAGGTCGGAGCGGACATCGGTGTAGAAGGCGTCCATGAAGATCTGGTTGGCCGCCAGCACGTCCCCGGCCTGTTGGGCCTGGGTCAGTGCCTCGGTGTCGACCAGCAGCGCCCTCGCCGTCATCTCCTGCACGTTGAGCACCGAACGGATCTGGCCGGGGATCTTCTCCTCGACGTTGTGGCACTGGTCGAGCATGAACGCCACCCCGGACTCGGGTCCGTAGCCGCCGCCCCGGATCACCTCGAAGAGGATCCGGAACAGCTGGAACGGGTCCGCAGCCCCGACGATCAGGTCGTCGTCGGCGTAGAAGCGGGAGTTGAAGTCGAACGAGCCCAGCTTGCCCAGCCGCAGCAGTTGGGCGACGATGAACTCGATGTTGGTGCCAGGCGCGTGGTGCCCGGTGTCCAGGCAGACGAAGGCCCTCTCCCCCAGCGCCACGCAGTGCGCGTACGAGGTGCCCCAGTCGGGCACGTCGGTGGCGTAGAAGGACGGCTCGAAGAACTTGTACTCCAGCACCAGCCGCTGGTTGTCGCCGATCCTGGCGTAGACCTGCTGCAGCGAGTCCGCCAGCCAGTCCTGCCGACTGCGGATGTCACCCTGGCCCGGGTAGTTCGTGCCATCGGCGAGCCAGATCTTGAGGTCCCGCGAGCCGGTGGCGTCCATGATCTCGATGCACTCGTGCATGTGCGCGATCGCCTTGTCCCGCACGCGCCGGTCGAAGTGCGCCAGACTGCCGAACTTGTAGTCGTCATCCTGGAAGGTGTTGGAGTTGATCGTCCCCAGCGCGACTCCATGATCAGCAGCGAACGCCGCCAGCTTGCCGTAGTCCTCCACCTTGTCCCAGGGGATGTGCAGCGCCACGGTCGGTGACAGGCCGGTCAGCTCGTGCACCTTGGCCGCGTCTGCGATCTTCTCCTCCGGCGTGCGGGGCACACCCGGTTGGGAGAACACCTTGAACCGGGTGCCGGAGTTCCCGAAGGCCCACGAGGGCAGCTCGATCGCCTGACCAGCCAGCTGGTCGGCGATGGCATCGAAACCCGTCATCGCACTGACTCCTTCTCTCCCGACCCGATGCCCAGGAGGTTGTTGATCTTCTTCAGGTAGTCCGGGATGTCCCCGCCCTGCATCTCCCGCCGGGCGATCACCGAGATCGCCTCCACCGGAGCGTCGTGGACGGCGCCCAACTGCTGCGCGACCTGGGCCGCGTCGTCCACCACCCCGTGCTCGATCAGGATCTGGGTGACCGAATCCCACAGCGGCTTGTGGTCGAGGACGTCACGCACGGTCTCGACCGGCTCCTCCTGCTCGACCCTGTCCGCCACGTTCCAGCTGTGGCTGCCGTGCCCGACCTGCTCCGGCGTCTCGCTGCCCGGCAGGAAGACCTCAGCCGTGCTGCCCGGAGGCACCGTGACGTCCAGGTTGAACCGGCCATCGCTGCGCCGCCAGGAGACGCTCACCAGACCGTACGGGCTGCGATGGCTGGCCTTCGCCCAGGTCAGCCCTCCACCCGGAATCGGCCGCACGGTGATCTTGCGATAGCCCGGCGCGGCCGGCGCCAGCCCGGCGAGACGCCGGTGCATCCAGTCGGCGACGGCACCGAGGGCGTAGTGATTGAACGAGGTCATCTGTCCCGGGTTGATCGACCCGTCCGGGAGCATCGAGTCCCACCGTTCCCAGATCGTGGTCGCACCCATGGTGATCGGGTAGAGCCACGACGGACATCCCTTCTCCAGCAGCAGCCGGTAGGCCAGCTCGTCCTCGCCGACCTCGCTGAGGGCATCGAGGATGAGGGGGGTCCCGACGAAGCCGGTGCTGACCCGGAAACCGGCCTTGCGCACCAGCGTGGCCAGCCGTTCGCCGGCCCTGCTGCGCTGCTCGTCGCTCAGCAGCGACCAGACCAGGGCCAGGCTGTAGACGGTCGGGCAGTCGCTCAGCACGCGCCCGTTGGCGCTGACGTACTCCGCGTCGAAGCCGGCCAGTGCCCGGGCGGCGATCTCGCTGTAGTGCGCGGCGTCGGCGTCCTCGCCGAGCAGCTCGGCGGTCCGGGCCACGAGCTGGGCCGAGTGCACCAGGTGGGCGGTGGCCACGACGTCGGGGTCGGCCTGGGCCGCAGCCGGGTCGTCGGGCGGGGCGATCGGGTCCAGCCAGTCACCGAACTGGAAGCCGCCGGCCCACACGCCGTCCGGCCCAGCCAGCGAGCTGATCTTGTCGACCCAGCGCTTCATGCTGGCGAACTGGGTGCGCAGCACATCCATATCGCCGAACCGCTCGTACAGGACCCAGGGCACGACGGTCGCCGCATCTCCCCAGGCCGCCGCTGCCGGGGCCTCGCTGCGGATGATGTCCGGGATGACGAACGGGACCGAACCGTCCGGGTGCTGCTCCACGGCCAGGTCCTTCAGCCAGGAACTGAGGAACCCCGCGGTGTCGTAGAGGAAGCTCGCCGTGGGCGAGAAGACCTGGATGTCGCCGGTCCAGCCCAGCCGCTCGTCGCGTTGCGGGCAGTCGGTCGGCACGTCGAGGAAGTTCCCGCGCATCCCCCAGACGACATTGGCGTGCAGCTGGTTGAGGTCGGCATCGGAGCTTTCGAACCAGCCGGTGCGCTCCAGGTCGGAGTGCAGGACCGCCGCCTCGATCTGGTCGGCCGTGAGCTCGTCGACACCGGTGACCTCGACATAGCGGAAGCCGTGGAAGGTGAACTGGGGCTCGAGCAGCTCCTCCCCCGCGCCGGAGAGCACGAAGGTGTCGGTGGCCTTGGCACTGCGCAGCGGCCGGACGCCCAGCTCGCCGTGCTCGAGCACCTCGGCATGGCGGATGGTGATCTCCTGGCCCGACTGCCCGGACACCTTGAGCCGCACCCAGCCGACCAGGTTCTGGCCGAAGTCGACCAACAGCTTGCCGCTGGGTGAGCGGTCCACGCTTCGGGCGGCAAGGACCTCGGTGATCCGAACGGGCGGACCCTCCGGGGCGACCAGGGTGCTCAGGTCGCGGTCGAGCACCTCGACACCTGCGGCGGCGTCCCCGGCGGTGTTGGGAACCCGCAGGTCGGTCCGCTGCCCGTCGTAGATGTCGTCGAACAGGATGCCGCTCGGGCAGCTCGACCATGAGGCGTCGGTGCCGACGACCTCGGTCCGGCCATCCGCATAACTGATCTCGAGCTGCGCCAGCAGCCCCAGCCGGTCGCCGTACAGGTCGAACTTGTCGCTCCAACCGAGGCGGCCGCGGTACCAGCCGTTGCCGAGGATCGCCTCGAGGCGGTTCGTGCCGGTCTGCAGCAGGTCGGTGACATCGAACGTCTGGTAGCGCAGCCGGTGGGAATAGCTCGTCCACCCGGGCGCCAGCTCCTCGGCACCGACCCGCTGGCCGTTGATAGAGAAGCGATAGAGGCCGAGCGCGGTGACGTACAACCGGGCGGAGGCCACCTCGCCGGACAGCTCGGTGTCGGAGAAGACGATCGGCGCCGGGTCTTCGTGGCCGCCGCCGCCAGCCGGTGTGATGAACCTGGCCTGCCAGTCGGCCGGGTCGAGCAGTCCCGCTTCGAGTGCGACAGGTTCGGAGAGCTCGGTCTGCCCTGCGCTTCCCAGTGCCCGGACGCGCAAGGTGCCCCGCTCACGTGAGGTCAGTGGCTCGAACGGCCAGGGCACCAGCACCTGCTCGGTGCTGTCCACGCGCGCGGTATGCGCCTGGCCGCCAGCCGGGCTGTACTCCACCTCGTAACCGGTCTGCCGCCAGTCGGCGGCGTCGGTCGAGATGGTCCAGGAGAGCCGGGGTCGAGCGGTTCCGAGGCCCAGGGTGTCGGCGCGGTGCTCGATCTGCAGGCTGTCGACCGATGCGGTCTGTGACATCTTTGTCTCCGAGTGTTCGAGGGTTCGGCGGGCACTGAACGGCAGTGTGAAACGCCTGTACGTCAAGAGTTGGAGTGAACTGAGGCGAAGCGCAGGTTGAATCGTTTCATCACTGTCTGGCGACGATACTTCGCGTCCCGAGGCTTTGTCAATGGTGCGGGTCCAATGGTGCGGGCGGCAGTCAGTCGCGCTCGCTCAGCAACGTGCGTCGTGGAATGTCTGATCTCGGTCCCTACTGATGTGAACCGTTTCATGTTTTCCTTGGTCATGGTGACACGTAAGATCGCCAGCACCATGACGACGGGACCAGCACGATGACCTCACAGGCCGCCTCCGCGAGTATTCGCGACGTGGCCGAGCGGGCAGGGGTTGCCCTGGGCACCGTGTCCAACGTCCTGAACCGGCCGGAGAAGGTGGCCGAGGCCACCCGACTGCGGGTGCTGCAGGCGATCGAGGAGCTGGGCTTCGTCCGCAACGACGCCGCCCGCCAGCTCCGGGCCGGCCGGAGCCGGACCTTGGGTCTGGTGGTGCTCGACGTCTCCAACCCCTTCTTCACCGACGTGGCCCGCGGCGCCGAGGACCGTGCCGCCAAGGAGGGCCTGTCCATCCTGCTCGGCAACAGCGACGAGGCGGTCCGGCGGGAGGCCGCCTACATGGACCTGTTCGAGGAGCAGCGCGTTCAGGGACTGCTCATCTCACCGATCGGCGATGTGTTCGCCCGGCTGGAGCGACTGCGCGAGCGCGGCACGCCCACTGTCCTGGTCGACCGGTTGGCCCAGGGTCACCCGTTCTCGTCGGTCTCCGTGGACGACGTGGCCGGCGGTCACCTCGCCGTCTCGCACCTGATCGAGCAGGGCTGCCGACGGCTCGCCTTCGTCGGCGGACCGCTGACCATCCTGCAGGTGGCCGACCGCCTCAAGGGGGCCAACCGGGCCGTCGCCGAGCACCCCGGCGTGACCCTCGAGGTGATGTCGCACACCGGTCTCACGGTGCACAACGGCCGAGCGACCGGCGAGATCATCCTCAACCGGCCGGTCACCGAGAGACCCGACGGCATCTTCGCCGCCAACGACCTGGTGGCTGTCGGGCTGCTGCAGGCGTTCGCCGTGCTGAACGCGGTCGACGTACCGCATGACATCGCGATGGTCGGCTACGACGACATCGACTTCGCCAGCGCCACCGTGGTGCCGTTGTCATCCGTCCGGCAGCCGTCGGCGTTGATCGGGCAGACAGCCGTCGACCTGCTGTTGCAGGAGGTCGAGGCGATGCGTGCAGGCCTGCCGTTCGAGCATCAGCAGATCGTCTACCAGCCCGAGCTGGTGATCCGTGAGTCGAGCCTGCACCAGGGTGCCCTCGGCAACGACTGACCGCTAGGGTCGGACCATGACCAGCCAACGTTCCGGCGCGCGTGCTGAGGTCGACCACGTCGCACTCGTCACCGGGAGCGCCCGCGGCATCGGAGCGGCCATCGCCCACCGGCTGGCCCGGGACGGGATGGCGGTCGGGGTCGTCGATCTCGATCGGGAGGCCAGCGCTCGGACGGCCAACGCCATCATCGAGGAAGGTGGCCGCGCCATCGCCATCGGCGCCGACGTCTCCGATGAGGCCGACGCGACTCGGGCGGTCGACCAGGTCGCCGCGGAGCTGGGGCCTGTCACCGTCTTGATCAACAACGCGGGCATCATCCGTGACAACCTGCTGTTCAAGATGAGCGTCGACGACTGGGACGCGGTGATGAACGTCCACCTGCGAGGTGCCTTCGTCATGACCCGAGCCGCTCAGGCGCACATGACGCAGGCGAAGTGGGGCCGGATCGTGAACCTGTCGTCCACCTCGGCCCTCGGCAACCGCGGCCAGGTCAACTACTCGGCAGCCAAGGCCGGACTGCAGGGCTTCACCAAGACGTTGGCGCTCGAGCTCGGCAAGTTCGGGGTGACGGCCAATGCCGTCGCCCCTGGCTTCATCGAGACCGAGATGACCCGCGCCACCGCCGACCGGCTCGGCGTCGACTTCGACGACTGGAAGGTCGCCGCCAGCCGCGACATCCCCGTAGGCCGGGTCGGCACCCCAGAGGACATCGCCGCCGTGGCCAGCTTCCTCTGCAGTGACGAGGCGTCCTACGTCTCCGGCCAGGTCATCTACGTCGCCGGCGGCCCCAAGAACTGAAAGCACACGCGCCCTGAGCACAACCCACGCGCCCTGAGCCTTAAGCGCCCTGAGCCTGTCGAAGGGCATCAACGGCGCTCTTCGACAAGCTCAGAGCACGGAGTGTCCACGCGCCCTGAGCCTTAAGCGCCCTGAGCCTTACGCGCCCTGAGCCTTAAGCGCCCTGAGCCTGTCGAAGGGTCAGCTAGTCCTCGTAAAGACTGTTCAGCATGTCCTCGTACTTCTTTTCAACGGCCTTGCGCCGGATCTTGAGGCTCGGCGTGACCTCGCCGTCCTCGACGCTGAGCTCGTTGGGCAGGATCTCGAACTTCTTGATCGTTTCCCACCGCTCGAGGTTCTTGTTGGCCTCGTTGATGAAGGTCTCGATCATGGTCCGCACCTCACCCGACTGGGCCAGCTCCTCGTACGACTTGCCTGCTTGACCGTGCGCGGCGGCCCACTCGTTGATCGCCTCGGGATCCAGGGCGATCAACGCCGACACATACTTGCGCCCCTCGCCGTGCACGATGATCTGGCTGATGTACGGACTGGCGGCCTTGACCACCCCCTCGACCTTCTGCGGTGCGACGTACTTTCCGCCGGAGGTCTTGATCAAATCCTTCTTGCGGTCGGTGATCCGCAGATAACCCTCGGCGTCGAGCTCGCCGATGTCTCCGGTGGCCAGCCAGCCGTCCGCGAGGACCTCGGCGGTGGCTTGGGGATGGTTATGGTAGCCGCGCATCACTCCTGGACCCTTGATCAGGATCTCTCCATCGGGGGCGATCTTGACCTGGGTGCCGGGCACCGGCGGTCCCACAGTGCCGAAGCGTGGTGTTCTCGGATCGTTGACGAAGCTCGCGGCGCTGGTCTCCGTCAGACCGTAGCCCTCCAGCACCCGCAGGTCGGCCGCGAAGAACCACTCCTGCACCTCGCGGCTGAGGGCGGCCGAGCCCGAGATGAAGAACCGGATGTTGCCGCCCATCCGCTCCTTGATCTTGCTGAAGACGAGGCGGTCGGCCATTTTGTACTGGACGCCGAGCAGACCGGTGGGATACCTGCCCTCCAGCCGGATCGCGCTGGTCTTGCGGCCGATCGAGAAGGCCCAGTCGAAGATCTTGCCCTTGACGCCGGAGGACGCGCCCATCATCACCTTGGCGCGCACCTTCTCGAAGATCCGCGGAGCACCGGCCATGAAGGTGGGATGCACCTGCCCGAGGTTGTCGACGATCCGCTCGATAACCCCGTCCACCGCGGTGGCGAAGCCGATCTTGAGCTGGACCGCGATCAGCGCCTTGCCGAACACGTGGGAGAGCGGCAGCCAGAGGTACTGGAGGTCCTCCTTGCTCAGGAGGTCCTTCATCTCCTCGATCGCGGCGCCCTCGTACGTCCAGCTGTCGTGCACCAGTTCGACACCCTTGGGGCGTCCGGTGGTGCCGGAGGTGTAGATCAGGGTGGAGAGGCTGTCGGGTCCCACCTTGGCGATGGCGTCGTCAACGGACGTGGGGTGCTCGGCCAGGTATGCCCGGCCGGCGATGGTCAGCTGCTCCCAGCTGGTCACCTTCTCGTGGTCGACCTTGCCGTCCAGCAGCACGATGGTGATCAGCTCGGGCAGCTGGTGGAGGTGGTCGAGGACCTTGGCGACCTGGAGGTCGTCCTCAGCGATGACGATCTTGGACTGGGAGTCGCCGAGGATGTAGGCGACGTCCTCGTGCTGGGTGGTCGGATAGACCGTGGTGGTGGCGCCGCCGGCGCACATCACCGCCAGGTCGGCCAGGATCCATTCGATCCGCGTGTTCGAGGCGATCGCGACCCGGTCCTCGTGCTGCAGCCCGAGAGCCATCAGTCCGGCCGCCAACTCGAAGACGCGGTCCTTGGTCTGGTCCCAGGAGAGCGAGACCCAGTTCTTCCCGTCGAGGTAGCGGAAGGCCTCCCGTGGCCCGGAGGCCCGGACCTGCTCCAGCAACATGGCGCCCACCGACGGAGGACGCAGCGCGAGGCGTTCTTCCAGCGTTTCGGTCATCACAGCTCCCAGATCTCCAGTGGCCAAGCAACATACCGCAGCCCGGTCATCGTCCCACCCTGACGACGGTGATCCGGCGTACATCTGGAGGGTAGCCAACCCCGCCCAGAAGGGGGCTGGGCCGGGCAATCTCTCGGCGAAAACTCAGGCTCCTGGCGACGGGTCACGTCCGGTCAGCTGAGCCGCTGCAGCACGATGGCCATGCCCTGCCCGCCGCCCACGCACATCGTCTCCAGGCCGAACTCGACGTCGCGGCGCTGCATCGCGTTCAGCAGCGTCGTCATGATCCGGGCGCCGGTGGAGCCGAACGGATGTCCGAGGGCGATCGCCCCGCCGTGCACGTTGAGCCGTTCGAGATCGATACCGAGGTCGCGGTAGGAGGCGATGACCTGCACGGCGAAGGCCTCGTTGATCTCCACCAGCCCGATGTCCTTGATCGACATCCCGGCCTGCGCCAGGGCCCGCTTGGAGGACTCGACCGGACCCAGCCCCATGATCTCGGGGCTCAGCGCGCTGACGCCGGTCGCGACGATCCGGGCCAGCGGGGTCAGGCCCAGCTCGGCGGCACGGGTGTCGCTCATGATGACCACGGCAGCGGCGCCGTCGTTCAGCGGGCAGCAGTTGCCGGCGGTGACCGTACCGTTCTCGCGGAACACCGGCTTGAGGCTGGCCACGGCCTCCAGGGTAGTGCCGGCCCGGGGACCGTCGTCCCGGCTCACCAGCGTTCCGTCGGGCAGCGTCACCGGCACGATCTCGGTGTCGAAGACGCCCTCGGCGATGGCCTTCTCGGCCAGGTTCTGCGACCGGACGCCGAACTCGTCCTGCTCGGCCCGGCTGATACCGCGCAGGGTGGCGACGTTCTCGGCGGTCTGGCCCATGGAGATGTAGATATCAGGCAGGGCACCGTCGGTCCGCGGGTCGTGCCACACCTCGTTGCTCAGTGCCGTGGCCTGCGTCCGCGCAACCGCCTCAGCGAACAGCGGGTTCTGGGTGTCGGTGGGGTCGACACCGGCGGACCCGAAGTTGCGATACCGGGAGACGCACTCAACCCCGGCCGACACGAAGGCGTGGCCCTCCCCCGCCTTGATGGCGTGGAAGGCCATCCGTGCCGTCTGCACACTGGAGGCGCAGAACCGGTTGACGGTGGCCGCGCCGACGCCGTCCAGCCCGAGCTGCACCGCGACCCGGCGAGCCATGTTGCCGCCGTGCTCGTCGCGCGGCTCGGCGCAGCCCAGGTAAAGGTCGTCCAACGTTGCCGGGTCGAACCCGTCCAGCTTGCCCAGCGCGGCGCCGATCACGCCGGCCGCCAGGTCGTCCGGCCGGACCTCTTTGAGCGAGCCCTTGAACGCCCGTCCGATCGGCGTCCGCGCTGTGGAGACGATGACTGCTTCTGGCATCAGGTGTCCTTCGTACTGAATGTTGGTCGTCACAGTGGAGGTTGGTGGCACGTGACCAGGGAAACTGTCACTCTGCTAGGGCGATTTCGCTGGCTTCGTAACAGTTTCCCAAGTCGACTTGGGAAACCGACCCGCAGCCCGACCCGCAGCCCGACCCGCAGCCCGACCCGCAGCCGAGGCAAGGGTCACAGGCCCAGGTCGCGGCCGATGAGCTCCTTCATGATCTCGTTGGAGCCGGCCCAGATCTTGGTCACCCGGGCGTCGGCCCAGGCGCGGGCGACGCGGTACTCGTTCATATAGCCGTACCCGCCGTAGAGCTGGACACAGGCGTCCAGCACATCGTTCTGGACCTGCGAGGTCCACCACTTGGCCTTGGCCGCGTCGACCGCGCCGAGCGTGCCGGACACCTGCTCGAGGATGCAGGCGTCGACGAACGCCTGGGTCACCTCGCAGCTGGTGACCAGCTCGGCAAGCACGAACTTGTTGTGCTGGAAGCTGCCGACCGGCTGGCCGAAGGCCTTGCGCTCCTTCACGTACGCCAGAGTCTCGCCCAGGATCTGCCTGGCATGGGCGATGTTGCTGACCGCGGCGCCGATCCGCTCAGCCACCAGCCGCTGCATCATGTAGATGAAACCCTGGTCCACCTCACCGATCACGTTCGCCGCCGGCACCCGGACATCGGCGAAGAACAGTTCGGCAGTGTCCGACTCGGGCTGGCCGACCTTGTCCAGCTTGCGACCACGCTCGAAGCCCGGCATCCCGGTCTCGATCGCGAACAGGGTGATGCCACGGGACTTCTTCTCCGGCGAGGTACGGGCGGCCACCAGCACCAGGTCGGCGGAGTACCCGTTGGTGATGAAGGTCTTCGACCCGTTGACGATCCAGTCGTCACCATCGCGGACGGCGGTGGTTCGCAGCGCCGCCAGGTCGGAGCCTCCCGATGGCTCGGTCATGCCGATGGCGGTGACCAGCTCGCCGGTACAGAACCTCGGCAGCCAGCGCTGCTTCTGCTCCTCGGTACAGAGGTCGACCAGGTACGGCGCCACACAGTCGGCGTGGATGCCGACACAGGAGGAGTAGGCGAAGGCCAGCTTGGACAGCTCCTCGGCCAGGATCATCGAGAAGCGGGGGTCGTCGACGCCCGCACCGCCGTACTCCTCCGGGATGTTCAGCCCGAGAAGGTGCTGCTTGCCCATCTCCAACCACATCTCGCGGCCGAACTCGTGGTTGGCGATGTGCTTCTCCTGCTGCGGACGGAGCTGCCGGTCGACGAAGGTCCGGCAGCTGTCGCGGAACGCCTCGTGATCCTCGTCGAACAATGTCCGTCTCATCGCAGTCCCTTCGCCGAGCCTAGTTACTCATCAGTAACCGGTGGTTGAAAGGATACCCCCGGCATCGGTCGCGTACGGCCAGCACAGCCGACAGCGCCGCCTCGACCGCGAGGTCGAGACGGCGCTGTGCAGAGAGGTCGGGAGAGAGCACAGGTCAGGCTCAGGCCTTGACGGCCTCGATGGTGAGGGTGATGTCGACCTTGTCGCCGATCAGCAGCTTGCCGCCGTCGAGCGGGACGTTGAAGTCGACCTTGAAGTCCTTGCGGTTGATGGAGGTCCGGGCCTCGACACCCAGCCGGGTGGCGCCATAGGCGTCGACCGCCACGCCCAGGAAGTCAGCGGCCAGGGCGACGCCCTTGGTCACCCCGTTGATGGTGAGGTCGCCGTTGATGACGTACTCGCCGTCGTTCTCGCTGATGCCGGTGCTGACGAAGGTCATCTCGCTGCCGGTCGCCGGGTCGAAGAAGTCGGCGGACTTGATGTGGCCGTCACGCTGAGCGTTGTTGGTGTTGATGGACGACAGCTTGATGACGGCCGAGACCGTCGCGTCGGTCGGGTTGGACCCGCCGGTGGTGATCTCGGCGGCGAAGTCGGCGAACGTACCGCGGACCTTGCTCATCAGGTGCCGTACCGTGAAGGCGACCTCGGAGTGGCTCGGGTCGACGTTCCAGGTTCCGGCGACCAGGTCGGTGGCGATGACATCATGGGACATGTGGTGCTCCTTGGGAGAGGATGGATTGTTTAGTTTTCAACTACTCCAAGGATACGACTTTAAGTTGAAATGTCAACTTCTTCTGGATAGGGTTTGAGCCGTGTCGAACGAACAGGTCTGTGCCCCGTGGCTCAGCCAGGAACAGCAGCGCATCTGGCGCGCCTACCTGCTGGGCAGCGCACGCCTGTCCGAGCGCCTGGACGCTGACCTGCGCCAGTTCGGCATCGACCTCGCCGAGTACGAGATCCTGGTCTGCCTGGAGGAGTCGGAGGGCCACCAGCTGCGGATGTCGGAGCTTGCCGACGCCGTGCACCAGTCCCGGTCGCGGCTCACCCACACCGTCGCCCGGATGGAGAAGGCGGGTCTGGTAGAACGGACCCTGTGCCCCACCGACCGACGCGGTGTCTGGGCTCGACTCACCGAGGCGGGTATCCAATTGCTGAAGACTGCTGCTCCAAGCCACGTCCAGGCGGTCCGGACCAACTTCGTCGAGGCGATGACCGAGGAGGACTACGCCGCCCTCGGCCGCGCCTTCGCCGCCGTGCTCGCCGTCGAAGCTGACTAGCGCCGGCTCCCCCAGCCGATGAGCCAGACACTCGCCGCCACCGTCGACGTGGCCGACCTCACCCGCCAGCTGAGCCGCCGAGGCATCAGCGGCGTCATCGACCACACCCGGCTCACGCGGGCGATGTACTCCTCCGACGCCTCTCTGTACCGGATCGTGCCGCAGGCCGTCGCCCAGCCGCGGACGGTCGACGAGGCGGTCGCCGTGCTGGAGCTCGCAGCCGAGCTGGGCCTGCCGGTGACCACCCGTGGCGCGGGCACGTCCTGCGCCGGCAACGCGGTCGGGCCGGGGTTGATCCTCGACGTCGCCCGGCACCTGAACAGAATCGGCGAGATCGATCCCGAACAACGCACCGCGCAGGTGGAGCCGGGCGTCGTGCAGGCCAGCCTGCAGTCCGCAGCGGCACCGTTCGGCCTGCGGTTCGGCCCCGACCCCTCGACCCACACCCGCTGCACCATCGGCGGCATGATCGGCAACAACGCCTGCGGGCCGCGGGCACTGGGCTACGGCAAGACCGCCGACAACGTTGTCGCTCTCGACGTGCTGACCGGCTCCGGTGAGCGGCTCCGGCTGAACACCGACCAGCCGGCCGACTCGGCGACCCTGGCCCAGCTCAAGGGCGTCGTCGGATCACACCTGGGCACCATCCGGACCGAGTTCGGGCGGTTCGGTCGACAGGTGTCGGGCTACAGCCTGGAGCACCTGCTCCCTGAGAAGGGTTTCAACGTGGCCCGCTTCCTGGCCGGCACCGAGGGCACCCTGGCCGTCATCCTGGGGGCCACTGTCCGGCTGGTCGCCGACGCGCCGCACAAGATCATGATCGCGCTCGGGTACCCCAGCATGGCCGAGGCCGCCGACGCCGCGCCAGCCATCCTGCAACACGCCCCGACCGCCTGCGAGGGCCTGGACCGCCGCATCGTCGAGGTGGTGCGGACCCGGCGCGGCGCAGGAGCGGTGCCGCCGTTGCCGGCCGGCGACGGCTGGGTGTTCGTCGAACTGGTCGGCGACGACCCGGCGGAGATCCGGGACCGGGCCGACCGCCTGCTCGCCGGCTCCGGCTGCAAGGACGGCTTCGTCGTCGCGGACCCGGCCCAGGCCCTGGCACTGTGGAAGATCCGTGAGGACGGCGCCGGGCTGGCCGGTGTCAGCCTGTCCAGTCCGGCCTACCCGGGCTGGGAGGACGCGGCCGTCCCACCTGAGCATCTCGGCGCCTACCTGCGTGACTTCGAGGCGCTGCTCACCCGGCACCGCCTGCATGGTCTGCCGTACGGCCACTTCGGTGACGGCTGCGTGCACGTCCGGATCGACTTCCCGCTCACCGAGACCGGCGGCGCGGCCGTCTACCGCTCCTTCGTCGAGGAGGCCGCCGCCCTGGTCGCCGGCTACGGCGGCTCGATGTCCGGCGAGCACGGCGACGGTCGGGCCAGGTCCGCCCTGCTGCCCACCATGTACTCCGCCGCGGCGCTCGGGGTGTTCGCCGAGGTCAAGGCCGCCTTCGACCCGGACAACCTGCTCAACCCCGGGGTGCTGGTCGACCCGGACCCGGTCGACGGTCGGCTGCGGGCCGCGGCGCTGCCCGGCAAGGAGCTGATGCGGACCGAGGGCCACTTCGCCGCGGCCGTGCACAACTGCTCCGGCGTCGGGAAGTGCCTGGCCGACAACACCGGCGGGCTCGGGGTGATGTGCCCGTCGTACCAGGCCACCCGGGAGGAGAAGGACTCCACCCGCGGCCGGGCCAGGGTGCTGCAGGAGATGATCAACGGTGAGGTGATCCAGCTCGGCTTCAGGTCGCCTGCGGTGCACCAGGCCCTGGACCTCTGCCTTTCCTGCAAGGGATGTGCCCGCGACTGTCCGACCGGCATCGACATGGCCACCTACAAGGCTCAGGTTCTGGACCACACCTACCGCGGCAAGCTCCGCCCGCGCAGCCACTACGCCCTGGGCTGGCTGCCGCGCTGGGGCCGGTTGATCACCCGCATCCCCGGGCTGGCGTCCTTGATCAACTTCACGATGTCCGCGCCGGGCCTGCGGCGGGTGGTCAAGTGGACGGCCGGGGCGGACCAGCGCCGGTCACTGCCCCGCTTCGCCCGGCGAGCAGCACGGAGCAGGGTCGCACTCTCCGAGCGCGCCGGCGCACCCGTGATCATCTGGGTGGACTCGTTCTCGGACTCGTTCACCGGGGGTGGGGTCGAGGCGATGGTCGAGGTGCTGGAGTCGGCCGGCTATGCGCCGACGTTCCTGGAGTCCACGGCCTGCTGCGGACTGACCTGGATCAGCACCGGCCAGCTCGACGGTGCCCGTCGTCAGCTGCGGGCCAGCCTGGAGGTGCTGCATCCGCACGTCGCCGCCGGCACCCCGATCGTCGGGCTCGAGCCGTCCTGCCTGGCGGTCTGGCGCAGCGACGCCGCCGAGCTGCTGGACGACCCCCGGGTCGCGGAGGTCGCCGCGGGGGTGCACACCCTGGCCGAGCTGTTGAACGCCACCGAAGGGTGGCGGCCGCCGGACCTGACCGGCACCGAACTGGTCGCCCAACCGCACTGCCACCACGCCTCGATCATCGGCTGGCAGGCCGACGCGGCACTGTTGAAGGCGACCGGAGCCACCGTCACCACGGTCGGTGGCTGCTGCGGTCTGGCGGGGAACTTCGGCGTCGAGAAGGGCCACTACGACGTCTCGGTGAAGGTGGCCGAGCACGATCTACTGCCCGCCGTTGCGGCTGCGCCGGACGCGGTGGTGCTGGCCGACGGGTTCTCCTGCCGGACCCAGCTGGCCGAGCTGGCCGACCGCCAGGCGATCACCCTGGCCGAGCTGCTGGCCTCCCGCCCCCACTGACGCCATACCCCTCTGCACCGGGAGCGGCGGTCTCGACCCGACCGTTGTGGCAGGCCGGGCGGCGGGCGAGGATGGGTCCATGCGTATTGGACTGCAGGTCCCCTACTTCTCCTGGCCCGACGCTCCCCAATCGATCGGGCCGACGTTCGGACGGATCGCCCGCAATGCCGAGCAGGCGGGCATGTCCAGCCTGTGGGTGATGGACCACTTCTTCCAGATCAGCATGATCGGGCCGCCCGAGCTGGACATGGTCGAGGGCTACACCGCCCTGGCGTTCGCGGCCGGGCAGACGTCGACGATCGAGCTCGGCACGCTCGTCACCGGTGTCACCTACCGTCACCCGGCCCTGCTGATCAAGACGGTGACCGCGCTCGATGTGCTGTCCGGTGGTCGGGCCTGGCTGGGCATCGGGGCAGCCTGGAACGAGG
The DNA here is from genome assembly GCF_016907535.1 of Microlunatus panaciterrae. Taxonomy (NCBI): domain Bacteria; kingdom Bacillati; phylum Actinomycetota; class Actinomycetes; order Propionibacteriales; family Propionibacteriaceae; genus Microlunatus; species Microlunatus panaciterrae. Next base: position 3,070,232 of record NZ_JAFBCF010000001.1, on the reverse strand, counting down.
AGGAGCACCGCGGCCTGGGCGTGCCCTACCCGCCGGTGTCCGAACGGTTCGAACGGCTGGAGGAGACGTTGCAGATCGCCCACCGGATGTGGGAGGGCGACGAGAGCCCGTACACCGGGAAGCACTTCCAGCTGGAGCGCCCGCTCAACGTGCCGCAGGCGCTACGGCGACCCCACCCGCCGATCCTGGTCGGCGGCGGCGGCGAGCGCAAGACCCTGCGGCTGGTGGCCCAGTACGCCGACGCCTGCAACATCTTCGACCTCGGCCGGGCCGGCGTGAAGGCCAAGTACGACGTGCTGAGGCGACACTGCGCCGACCTCGGGCGCGACTACGACGAGATCGAGAAGACGGTGCTGACGCGGGTGTCGCTGTCCGGCACCGGCGGCGAGAAGATGCCGTCCGGGGAGAGGACCCAGACGGTCGACCAGTTCGTCGAACGCCTGGGACGACTGGCGGAGATCGGCACCGGCACCACGATCGTGGGGATGTCCAACGACAGCGACGACGACGTCTACCCGCTGGTCGCCGAGGTCGTCCGGCAGGTCAGGGACCTCGCCCCGGCCCGCGCCGGCTAGGCCGACCGGGCCGGGTCAGCCCCGGGTCAGCCGACGGTGGGTGGCCCGGTGCGGCCGGGCCGCCTCGGCGCCCAGCCGCTCGATCTTGTTGGTCTCGTAGTCGGCGAAGTTGCCCTCGTACCAGAACCACTGCGCCTGGTCCTCGTCGTTGCCCTCCCAGGCCAGGATGTGCGTCGCCACCCGGTCGAGGAACCACCGGTCGTGCGAGATGACCACGGCGCAGCCCGGGAAGTCCAGCAGGGCGTCCTCCAGCGACTGCAGCGTCTCCACGTCCAGGTCGTTAGTCGGCTCGTCGAGGAGCAGCAGGTTGCCGCCCATCTTGAGGGTCAGGGCCAGGTTGAGACGGTTGCGCTCACCGCCGGACAGCACGCCGGCCGGCTTCTGCTGGTCCGGGCCCTTGAACCCGAAGGAGGCCACATAGGCCCGTGATGGCACCTCGAAATGGGCCACCTTGATGAAGTCCAGGCCGTCGGAGACCAGCTCCCAGACGTTCTTCTTCGGGTCCAGGCCGGCCCGGCTCTGGTCGACGTAGGAGATCTTGACCGTCTCGCCGATGTTGAGCTTGCCGCTGTCCGGCTGCTCCTCGCCGACGATCATCCGGAACAGCGTCGACTTGCCGACTCCGTTGGGCCCGACGATGCCGACGATGCCGGCCCGCGGCAGCGAGAAGCTCAGGCCGTCGAACAGCTGCCGGTCGCCGAAGCCCTTGACCAGCTGCTCCGCCTCCAGCACCACGTTGCCCAGCCGGGGGCCCGGCGGGATGTTGATCTCCTCGAAGTCCAGCTTGCGGGTCCGCTCAGCTTCGCTGGCCAGCTCTTCGTAGCGCGCCAGCCGGGCCCGGTTCTTGGCCTGCCGCGCCTTGGGGTTGGAGCGCACCCATTCGAGCTCCCGGTCGAGGATCTTCGCCCGCTTGGCGTCCTTGCGGCCCTCGACGGCCAGCCTGGACTTCTTGGTGTCCAGGTAGGTCGAGTAGTTGCCCTCGTAGGGGTGGGTGCGGCCGCGGTCCAGCTCGAGGATCCACTCGGCGACGTTGTCCAGGAAGTACCGGTCGTGCGTCACTGCGAGCACCGCACCGGGGTAGGACTTCAGGTGGCCCTCCAGCCACTGCACGCTCTCGGCGTCCAGGTGGTTGGTCGGCTCGTCCAGCAGCAACAGGTCGGGCTGCTGCAGCAGCAGCTTGCAGAGCGCGACCCGGCGCCGCTCGCCCCCGGAGAGCACGTCGACGTTCGCGTCGCCCGGCGGGCAGCGCAGCGCGTCCATCGCCTGGTCGAGCTGCACGTCGATGTCCCAGGCCTGCCGATGGTCCAGCTCCGTCTGCAGATCACCCATCTCGGCCAGCAGGGAGTCGAAGTCGGCATCCGGATCCGCCATCGCCTCAGAGACCTCGTTGAAGCGGTTCAGCATCCGCTTCGTGTCGGCGACCCCCTCCTCGACGTTCTCCAGCACCGTCTTGCCCTCGGTCAGCGGGGGCTCCTGCAGCAGGATGCCGACAGTGGCCTCCTTGGCCAGCCGCGCATCGCCGTTGTTCGGCTGCTCCAGGCCGGCCATCAGCTTGAGCAGGGTGGACTTGCCGGTGCCGTTGGGGCCAACGACACCGATCTTGGCGCCCGGAAGGAAGTCCAGGGTGACGTTGTCGAGGACGACCTTGTCACCCAGCGCCTTGCGTACGTTGTGCATCGAGAAGATGAACTCAGCCATGGGGGACTCAAAAACCTTTGCTCGTCGGAATCTTCGGCCGATCAAGTATGTCAGTGAATCCCGGAAAGTCCGCTACCGCGCTCGGGCCGCACTCGCTGGGGTGGCCACGGTCGAGGGTCGACAGGTATCAGGCCGCGTCTTCGTCGGCCTCCTCATCACCCAGAGCCTTGGCCTCGGCGTTCGCGATCAGCTCGCCGAGCTCGGCATCGGGGTCCTCCAGCGGGACGGAGCGTTCGAACTTCTTGAACACCGAGGTGCCCCGGGAGAGGTCATGGCCGATCGTCAGCGCCTCGAGCACCATGCGTTCGTGCCGCTCCCCGTCGTCGCGTCCCTCCCACACCTGGGTGCGGAGGCGGCCGACGACGATCACCGGGTCGCCCCTGCTGATGCTGCTGGCCGCGTTGTCGGCCAGCGCCCGGAAGCAGGTCACCGTCACCCAGGTGGTCTCGCCATCCCGCCAGTCACCGCCACGACGGATCCGCGGCGTGCAGGCCAGCCGGAAACTGCCGGTGGCGACCCGGTTGTCCTGTCCCGAGCGGTACTCGACATCGCCGCCGACATAGCCGGACATGGTCACATTGGCTTCCATCTCATCCTCTTCTCTCGATCGGTCTCCGGCGGAGACGTGTCAGAAGAAGGTTGTGCAGGCCGGCCGAAATCGTGCACGTACTCCGCCGACCTGTGGACAAGTCGGCACCCGCACCTGCCTGTGGACGACGACCAGGGCAACCGCCGAAACCGCGACCGGCCTCAA